>CAYZMF010000001.1:0-54776 GCA_964479455.1 uncultured Gammaproteobacteria bacterium
ATTTTAATCAAAACTTATAATTATATTCTATTAGGCTTCTTTCTTTGTTTTTTTAGCTTCCTTCTTCCTTGGTATCTTATCTCTCTGATGGCCGTCTCTCTTTTATTATTAAAAAATGAGACCTACAAAAGACCAGCCTTGCTAATTTTCTATAGCTCTACGGCTTATGGTATTATGCAGTATATACTACTGAGATAACTATTTATTTACTAAAAAATTACAAATATCACCATCTAAGACAATGTAATCCTTACCTTCGGTTCTCATCAGACCTAATTCTTTAGCCTTACTCTCACCGCTGGCCTCAATGAATTTTTGCCAATTTATTACTTCGGCTCTAATGAAGTTTTTGATAAAATCAGTGTGAATCACCCCGGCTGCGAGCGGAGCTTTAGAACCCTTTTTAATGGTCCAAGCCCGGGTTTCTTTGGGCCCAGTGGTAAAAAAGGTGCTGAGATTTAAAATATCGTAGGATTTTTTGATTAATTTATCTAAACCGCTTTCAATTAGGCCCAATTCTTTTAGATATTCTTTTTGCTCGTTTTGATCTAAAAGCATTATTTCTTCCTCAAGTTTTACATTAATTTCTAAATAATCTTCCTTAATATCTGCCTTTTTATTGCCTTCATCACTATTTAAAAGATAAATAATCGGCTTTATACTTAAAAGCTGTAAGGATTTAACAAAAGGGAACTCGGCGTCAGTAAAAGCTTCGCCTCTAAGAGCTTTTTCCTGGGATAAAGTATTATATATTCGTTGTAAGACGTTTAATTCTTTTACTATCTCCTTATCATTACTTTTAGCCTCTCTTTTAGTTTTTTCTAATCTTTTTTCTATAGTAGCTAAGTCAGCCAAAATTAACTCTAAGTCAATAATTGACTTATCTTGCTGGGGATCAATTCTGCCATTGACATGAATGACATTTTTATCCTTAAAAACCCTGACTACCTGACAAATAGCGTCGCATTGTCTTATATTAGCTAAAAACTTATTGCCCAAACCCTCTCCTTGATGGGCGCCTTTAACTAAACCAGCAATATCAACAAATTCAATAGTAGTTTCAATGATTTTTTCAGACTTAGATATGTTAGCAATCTTAATTAAGCGCTCATCTGGCACTTTCACTACCCCTACATTAGGATCAATTGTGCAAAAAGGGTAATTAGCTGCTTCAACTTGCTTTTTTGTGAGGAGCTTAAATAATGAAGATTTGCCAACATTAGGCAGACCAACAATTCCAATTGATAATGACATATATTTTAAATTATAATCTAATTCAAGCAGAAAAAAAGAAATATAGCAAGGAATTAAAAAAGGGCCCAGTTAGGGCCACTTTTTATATAATATATATTTAAGTATTTTTGACCCTTATCTGGACCCTTGCCTTTGTGGCAAAAGCCTAGGCTGACTCTTAAGCTATTCTCTTTACCAATTAATGCTATTTTTTTATTTAGAAATAATTATTTAATTAAACATCTTTTTTAGTGTTAATCAAATTAATATTGCTAATTTCATTTTTTTAATTTAAATAATAGCCGGAAAGATTTATTCTTTTTTTTATCAATGTCAGCTTTTGATAATTTTTATTAATTAGTAAAAAGAACTTACCAATACCTTAATTATAGCACTAACTTTACACAGGGTCAAGGATGTGGCTTACTTTTTATCTAGCTTTAAAGAAGTTTATTTTTTTTAGCTAAATTTAGGTAAAAATATTAATTTTTAATAACTTAAGTCTAGAATAGTCTGGACTTAAGTATGCTTTTTATACACAGAATACACAAGTTATCCACAAGGTTTCAGCTTATTTCTTAAAAAACATAAGTCCAGATTTCTCTGGACTTATCTTGAGGCTCGAGCGGGATTCGAACCCGCGAATGACGGTTTTGCAAACCGCAGCGTTAGACCGCTTCGCCATCGAGCCGTCTGTATATTCTATTTTATTTAGCTAAAAAAAGCAAGGACTGTTTATAATTTTAAATTAGGCTCAACTTTTACCTTACTATATGCCTGAAAAGCCTTATCTTTCTTTTTTTGATGGAGATAATAGGCGGAACTAGCAATCATAGCGGCATTATCAGTGCTATATTCTAAATCAGGGGCATAAAACTTTGTCTCAAGATTTTCTTTTAATCTTTGTCTAAGAAAGGAGTTAGCTGCCACACCGCCGGCTAGTAGGAATGATTTTACCTTATACTCTTCAATTGCTTTTTGGCTTTTTTTAACTAATATATCAATGATTGCCGCCTGGTAAGAATAGCAGTATTGATTAATTTTAAGCTTCCAGTCCGAGTCTTTTTTTAACTTATAATAAAGGGAAGTTTTTAAACCAGAAAAAGAGAAATTTAGATCTTTTGAGTGAAGCATGGGACGAGGAAAAACAATATCTTGGTTTTTGCCTTTTTTGGCCAACTTTTCAATTATTGGCCCACCGGGATAAGCTAAGTCTAGCATTTGAGCTCCCTTGTCATAAGCTTCACCAGCGGCATCATCAAGCGTTTCTCCGATTATCTTAAATTGATGGTGCTCAGTCATATAGACTAAGATGGTATGACCACCAGAGACAATCAAGCTAATTAAGGGAAATTTAATTTCTTCCTTGTTAAGAAAATTAGCGTAGATATGCCCACTTAGATGATTAATGGGAATTAGTGGCTTATTCCAAGCTAGGGACAGAGCTTTGGCAGTTTCTAGGCCGGCTAAGAGAGAGCTAAGTAAACCCGGCCCGTAAGTAACCGCGATTGCGTCAATCTCCTCCTTCTTTATTTTTGCCTTTAAAATGGCCGTTTTAATTGTGGGCAGAATTTGGATTAAATGTTCTCTAGCGGCTACTTCTGGAACCACTCCGCCATATTCTTGATGAATTTCTATTTGAGAGGAAATTACATTACTTAAAACTTTTACCTTAGCACGGCTAGCTAGGACTATAGAGGCAGCACTGTCATCACAACTTGTTTCAATTCCTAATATTATCATAATAATCTATTATTTGTTTATAGTAGTATATTATTCGTTAATTGACAAATTTCAGATTTAGACTTACAATAGCTTTTGTAAGTATAATTGGTCCCTTCGTCTAGTGGTTAGGACACCAGGTTTTCATCCTGGTAACAGGGGTTCGATTCCCCTAGGGACTGCAAATTTAAAAGGACATGTTTTATATATGTCCTTTTAATTAATCTATTAAAGATTTATTTCTTTGCTTCAGCAAACTCTTTTTGCCGGTCATTTAACCAATTATCCCAAGTAGCTAGATATTGAGGAAAACTCAATTTATTTTTTACAATATAATTCAGCCATTCTTCAGCATTTTGAATGTCATTTTTCAGAGCGTTCCTAAAACCTTTAGTATCAGCGAAGCCAAATTTTTCCTTTAATTCAGCTTGAGCTTCTTCTTTAGTGCGGTGTTCCATTTTTTCTAAAGAGCCATCATTCTTTAAGGTTTCATAAAGTTTGATATCTTTTTGACGGTCGCTTAACCAGGAATCCCAGGTGGATGTGTACTGAGGAAAATTTTCTTTGTTTTCGACAATATAATTCAGCCATTCTTCAGCTAATTCAACTTTGCCTTGTTGTAAGGCTAACTGAAAGTCTAAAGTTTTTCTCAATCCGAATTTTTCAATTAATTCTTGTTGAGCTTCTTCTTTTGTGCGGTGTTCCATTTTTCCCTCTGGTTTTTGTTGATTTATAAAAGAATTTTCATTTGATTTATTTCCAAATAATCTCATATTTTATAATTTAGTTTGTTTATTGAGCTATATTGTCATTTTATCATAAAGTGATTCGAAGGGGAAGCCATGATTTTATAAAAAAATATAGAACTGTTTTTAAAATTAATTTGTTTATAGGCCTTCGTCTGGGGCAGGCTAAAGGTATTACTAACTAAGATAAGCTTGTTTAGTTTTTTAATAATTGGCTCAAGGGTTTGCATGCTTTTGGGGTTAAGGAAGCAGTAAATTAAATCAGCTTGGCTTAAATCGTAATTAAAGATGTCGGCCTTCTTAATTATTAACTTATTTTTTAAAAAAAGATTTTTGATTTTAGCCAGAGTATAGGGGATTAAGTTATATTCTAAGCCAATACAAACCAGCTCTGGCTTTTTCTTTTTTAGTTTTCTTAAGAATTTAGCTTCACCGCAACCGAGTTCATAAACATTTTTTAGACCTTCTAATTGTAAAATTTCTTCAAGTGCGCTTTTAATTTTTTTATTTGAACTGCTAATAAAAGGGGCATTATTTAAAAAAACTACTTCATAGAATGTAGAAAAAAGATAAATTGAAATAATTAGAATAAATATGGCTAGGGTGATTAACATATAATTGAAATAATTTTAAAAATAGAGTAAAATGAATGAATATGAAAAGAAAAAAATTAGGGGTAGCTTTAGGAGGAGGCGCCTTTCGTGGCTTTGCCCATATCGGCGTACTCAATGCCTTAAAAGAGGCGGACATTGAAATTGATATGCTTAGCGGCTCATCCATTGGCTCCTTATTCGCCGCCCATTATTCTTTATACCAAAATCTTGATAATCTGACAACTGATTTAATGCATTGGCAAGATAATTCCTTAATTAAATTTGTCAACCAAAATTTAAAAGGGGGCTTGATTAGTAATAAAAAAAGTATTGATTATTTACAAGGAATTATTGGTAATTATAATTTTTCACAAACAAAAATACCACTTAGAATAGTAGCGACTGATTTGCTTAATGGGAATATGAAGCTATTTAAAAGAGGTAAAATTTTACCAGCCATTCAGGCTAGTTGCTCTATTCCGGTTATATTTCAAGCCCTAAAGAACAAGAATGAAATTTTAGTCGATGGCGCTCTTAGTAGTCCCTTACCAATTAGCATTTTAAAGAAAGAAAAAGTTGATATTGTCCTGGCCATTAACCTGTATCACCGGAATGAATTTATTGATAAAAAACTAAATTATCTCAATAGTGCTTTTCGAGCTAATCGAATTTTAATTCATAATCTGGCTAAAAAACAAGCTAAATTGGCTGATTTAGTCATCAACCCGGATTTATCTGATTTGGTTAATAAGGCTGGTTTAAAATATGTTTTTAGCAAGGATATGGCTAGCCAGGCAATTGACATCTCCTATAACTTGACGAAGAAGAGTATCAATAAAATTAGAAAATTAATTAAATGAAATACCGTTTTTACAATACTTCATATAAAGCTTGGGATGCGATGATGGCGGAGTTATTCTTAGCCAAAAAGTCTATTTACATCGAGATGTATATTTTTTCCGATGACACTAAAAAGACTCATGATTTTGTAGGTGTTTTAGAAAGAAAGGCTAAGCAGGGTTTGCAAGTTATAGTGATAGTTGATTTCTATGGTAGCCGTTTATTGAGCTCTACTACTACCTCAAGACTAAAAACAGCTGGGGTAGAATTTTTCTTTTATAACTATTGGCCACGATCTAACCATCGAAAAGTTTTAATTATCGACGAAGAGACGGCTTTTTTAGGAGGAGTAAATATTAAAGATAATATTCGCAATTGGCATGATTTGCAGATTAAGTTAAAAGGTAAAATTGTCAAGCCCATTATAAAATCCTTTGCCCGTGCTTATTTTAAGTCGGGAGGAAAAGATAAAAGAATTATTGACTACCATAAGAGAAAATTTAGCTATAAATTGAAATCAAATATTATTGATAACTGGTCTCAAACTTTTCAAAAAAATCAGATAAATTTTTATTATAAAAAAAAGATTAATGAGGCTAAGAACCTAATCCAAATTGTTACTCCATATTTCTTGCCCCCCCGCTGGCTTATTAATCGTTTTATCAAAGCGATAAATAGGGGGGTAAGGATTGAAATTATAATTCCTAAAAAGACTGATGTGGCTTTATTAAATAAAATAAATTTTTTAAATGCTTGTCGTTTAAGTGCCCTAGGTTTACATATCTTTTTTACTAAACAAATGAACCATGCTAAAATAATGTTAATAGATAATCAGGAGGGAGTGGTCGGTTCGCAAAACCTAGATATTTTATCTTTATATAATTTTAATGCCGAAATTGGTGTTTTTTTTACCCAGAAGGAAGCAGTTAAGTCTTTGCAAAAGGTAATAACTGACTGGAAACAAGAGGTGGATTATTTAGATATTAAAAAAATAAAGCTTTCTTTTAAAAATAAGCTTCTAAATTTTATATTTCGCCTTTTTTATCCTATATTTTAATTTATGATTAATTTTATAAAAATCAGAGGGGCAAAAACTCACAATCTAAAGAATATTGATTTAGATTTGCCTAAAAACAAGTTAATTGTTATTACAGGCCTGTCAGGCTCGGGCAAATCATCTTTAGCTTTTGATACTATATATGCTGAGGGGCAAAGATTATATGTTGAGTCATTATCAGCTTATGCTCGTCAATTTGTTGGTTTAATGGATAAGCCCCCAGTTGACAAGATTGAAGGCTTATCTCCAGCTATCGCTATTGACCAAAGAACAGTTGGCAATAATCCTAGATCAACAGTTGGAACAATTACTGAAATTTACGACTATTTGCGCTTATTATTCGCCCGGGCTGGAGTCCCTTATTGTCATTTATGTGGCAAGAAAATGCTGAGACAATTAAAAGATAAAGAAGATAAAAAGAAAAATAATTATCATTATTATTGCAAATCTTGTGATAACTCTTTAGAAAAATTGGAGCCCAAATATTTTTCTTTTAATTCTAGTTATGGAGCCTGTTTACATTGTGCTGGACTTGGTTATGACCTTAGCATTGATATTGAGCTGTTATGGAATAAAAATTTAAGTATATTAGAGGGAGCGATAAGACCACTTATGAAATTAAATATAGGGGGGCAAAAATTAATATTAGATGAATTAGCCAAGCTCGCCAAGCGAAATAATTTTCAAATAAATAAAAAGATTAAGGACTTAAGCAAGGAGGCAGTTGGATTAATTATAAATGGCGATAAAAAATGGCCAGGCTTATCTGAAGTTTTACTAGCTAAGCATAGAGAAACTAAGTCCCCTTATGTGAAGCAAGAATTAGAAAAGTACTTAGCTCAGATTGATTGCCAACTTTGTTTAGGAAAAAAATTACAAAAAAAATATTTAAGTGTTAAGTTTGAAGGTAGAAATATTAGTGAAATTTGTGATTTAACTATTAATGACCTAGAGAGTGATTTAAAAAATATTTTAAAAATTGATTTTCCTAATAAGAATATAGCCCAGGCAATTTTAGAGGAAATTATTGGTAATTTATCTTTTTTAAAAATGGTGGGTTTAAATTATTTAAGCTTAAATAGAGGGGCCTCTAGTTTATCAGGTGGTGAAGCACAGAGAATTAGATTGGCCTCACAAGTAGGGTCAAGGCTGAGTGGCGTTATTTATGTTTTAGATGAACCCTCAATTGGTCTGCATAGTTGTGATAATAAAAGACTAATTCAATTGCTTAAGAATCTAAGGGATAACGACAATACGGTAATTGTAGTTGAACATGACGAGGAAATGATAAAGGCGGCTGATCATTTAGTTGATATTGGACCAAGGGCGGGTGAAAAGGGAGGCTCTTTAATGTATAGTGGTCACTATTCAGGCATTTTAAAAAACAAGAAATCAATTACAGCCGCTTATTTAAATGGCAATTTAAAAATTAAGACAAAATTAAAATATCGTTTAGGCAATAAAAAGAAAATAAGCATCATTGGAGCAAGCGAAAATAATTTGAAAAATATTAATGTTGATATTCCTTTGGCAAGACTGGTGGCAGTCACTGGAGTATCTGGATCAGGTAAATCTACTTTAGTTAATGATATTTTAAGCAAAGCACTGAGTGCCAAGTTTTATAGAGCTAAAGCTAAGCCGGGAAAATATAAAAAGATTTTAGGGATTGAAAATATAAACAAAGTAATTAGCATTGATCAATCGCCAATTGGTAAAACACCTCGCTCCAACCCAGCCACTTACACTGGATTATTTACTTATATTAGAGATATTTTTTCACAATTACCAGAAGCTAAGGCTAAAAATTTCAGTCCTGGTCATTTTTCTTTTAATGTTGAAGGAGGGCGCTGTGAAGAATGTGGGGGCGACGGGATGATAAAAGTAGAGATGCAATTTTTAACAGATGTATATTTGACCTGTGAGCTTTGCCAAGGAAGGCGGTTTAAGAAAAAAATATTAAATATTAAATATAAGGAAAAAAATATTTATGATGTTTTAGATATGACAGTTGAAGAAGCCTTATTATTTTTCAAGGAAGAGAGAGTGATTATAAAAAAATTAAAAACATTAGAGGAGGTAGGACTTTCTTATATCAAATTAGGCCAGGCTGCCAATACTTTCTCTGGAGGAGAGGCACAAAGAATAAAACTGGCTACCGAATTGTCCAGAAAATCAACCGGTAAAACTCTCTACATATTAGATGAGCCGAGTACCGGCTTGCATATTGATGATATCAGTCGCTTGCTAAAAGTTTTAAATTTACTAGTTGACCAAGGCAATACCGTCTTAATGGTAGAGCATAATTTAGACTTAATTAAATCAGCTGATTATGTTTTAGACCTGGGACCTGAAGGTGGAGAACAGGGTGGGTTTGTAGTCGCTAGTGGTAGCCCGAAAGAAATAGCTAAATCTAAAAAAAGCCATACTGGTCAATTTCTTAAGAAATATTTTTAAGAATTTAGGGTTTTTAGGATGCTGGAGTGAGTCAGCTTATTAGAGGCGATAATATTTTCACTATTTATTTTCCATTTTTTATTGTTAAAATCACTTACCTTTCCGTCGGCCTCAGCTACCAATAAAGCACCAGCAGCTACATCCCAAGCATTGGCACCTGGAATGGTGATTGATTCTATTCGCCCACAAGCAACATAAGCTAATTCAACAGCAGCACTGCCTAATTGACGACAATCAAGACTATTTAATTTTTGCTTTTGATAATATTTAACGGCTCGCTTGACATATTTTTCATCGCGAGCATGACAAAATGTATGAATTACATTTCCTGCTTTATTATTTGAGACCTTTATTTTCTTATTATTTAAATAAGCGCCTCTAGCTAGCTCGGCAATAAACAGCTCATCATTTAAAGGAATATAGATTAGTCCTAAAATTACCTCTTTCTTATAAGCGAGGGCTATAGAAATTGACCAAAGGGGATTATGAATAGAAAAATTAGTGGTCCCATCTAAAGGATCAATTATCCATAGATAATCTGATTGATTAGTTGATTTACCCGACTCTTCCGCTAAAAATTGGTGCTCAGGGAAGTTTTTTCTAATCGTTTTGATAATTAATTTTTCAGATTTTAAATCAGCCTTAGTAACAATTTCATTTCTGGCTTTAAATACTACCTTAGCTCTATCAAAATTCTTATAGTCTTTAATTAAAGACTGTCCAGCTAATTTTATAGCAGTGGTGGCAACTTTTTTTAACATAGTTTTAATTCTATTTTTTTAGTTGAAGTATCAAAGATAGCAAAGCTACTTATTTGCAAGCTGTCGTTTAAGGCACCTGGGTTAGTAATGATGATTTTGTTTTTAATTTTCATATCAGGCCGGTGGCTGTGTCCGTAAAATATATAATCAACTTTTTTATTAGATGCTAAAATATCTTTTATATAAAAAGGCTCGTGGCAAAGAGAAAAATTAAGCTCATTGATTTTAAAAAAACCAAACTTTTTAAAAAAAACTAAATTAGCATATTTTTTTACTTCATATTCTGGGTATAAATCAGCATTACCATAGACTATATAAATAATATCTTTAAAGTTTTCAGCTAGATATTTCAATGTTTCTTTGTTGCCCAAATCGCCAGCACAAATTAGTTTTTTAATTTTTTCTTCCTTGAGGAGATTTAATACTTTTTTTAGATTATAAATATTATCATGAACATCAGCGATGATGGCAATTTTCATAGAGATCTAATTTTAAGATCATAATTAACTTGCTCAATTTTTCGCAAATGGTTGCAAGCCTGGTCATATTTATTTCTCAAAGATCCGGTCAAATTAAATTGGTTTAAGTGAGAAATTATTTCTAAAACATCCTCATAGGCCTTTTCAATTATTTTAGATTCTTTTTTAGCGGCTGCATTAACACAAAAGCGGGCAATTTCTCCACATAAATCAGATAAGCCCCCTAAATAACTAGCATAGTTAATCTTTATTTTATCAATTCTATTTATTTTTTTACCACCCAGCCATTGTGCAAATAGACATGCTTCAGTAAACTCCTCTAGAGCTGCCCGATAACTACCCTCCTGCTCTAAGCGCCCAAGGCCTAGCTCTTCTTGCTTTTTTATAATAATACCTTTAAGTAAGTTAATGTTTTTTTGAGCGTCAATAATCTGTCCGCGCTGCAAAGAAAAAATAATTTTTTTAGATTGATGTAATATATCATTACTAAAGACAATTATTTTAATTCTTTCTCTTTCGTTTAATTGATAATCTTTCTTTAGTTTATTAATAAAAATTTTATTTATCATTTTATTTATTTTAAAACTCTAAAAACTTCCTCTAGTGAGGTATAGCCCTGACTGGCTTTAACTAAGCCATCTTGAAGCATATTTAGCATTCCGTTTTTGATCGCTAATTCCTCAATCTCTGCTTCAATTACTTGCTCAGATTGAATTAACTTTTTAATTTCTGAATTAAGCTCCATTACTTCATAAATACCCAATCTGCCCTTATAGCCGATTTGATTACACGCTTTACAACCCCTTCCTTTATAGAAAGTTATTTTTTTATCTAAACCATAAAGCTCCTTATTCTTAATGCTATTAATTATAGTTTCAACTTGAGCTTCTTCTTCTGTATTCAATTTAATTTCTTCTTTACAATGGGGACATATTTTTCTAACCAAGCGCTGACCGATGGAGCATTCAATGGAACCAGCTAAAAGTTGTTTAGAAATATTTAAACCAATTAGACGATTAATTGCCCCAGCTGCACTGTTGGCGTGTAAGGTGGATAGAACTAAGTGGCCGGTCATCGCTGCTTCAATAGCAGTTTGGGCAGTTTCGCTATCTCGAATTTCACCAATCATCATTATATTTGGATTTTGCCTTAAAAGTGAGCGCATGGCAGCGGCAAAAGTATAGCCCTTATTATTGTCAACTTGAGTTTGAATTACTCCTGATAAATTGTATTCAATTGGATCTTCAATTGTAATTATCTTAGTATTTGGGGTATTTAGCTTATTAAGCAAGCCATATAAGGTAGTAGTTTTACCAGAACCAGTTGGCCCGGTGGCGATGATAATTCCTTTTGTTTTAGCGATAGCTGTATCAATTGTTTCCTTAGCTTTAGACATAATGCCTAATTCTTCTAAACTTAGATTAATGGTTGATTGATTAAGCAGTCTAATAACCACCGTTTCACCTCGTCCTCCGGCAATAATAGATAAACGACAATCAATATTTTGGTCTGGTAGTTGAATGCTAAAACGACCATCTAAAGTAGCTCTTTTAACATTTGTGGCAAAGCCGGCTAATATTTTTAATTCAGCAATTAAAGAAAGATAAAGACTTTTTGGTAAATTTAAAATATCGTGCATTGTTCCATCAATTCTAAATCGAACATGCACTTCTTTTTCACTGGGTTCTATATGAATATCACCAGCCTTACTAGTAACTGACAAAGCTAAAACAATTTCAATAATTTTACTTGAAGAGCTTTTATCGATCCCTTTGTTGATTTCAGAAAGATTGCTACTAAGTTTTTGAGCTTCATCTAGACCTGTTTGACTTATTTTTATACCACGACCAATTGTTTCAGAAATTACATTATCATATAATTCGTTTACATAATCAAAATTACCAATTACCCGATAAACCTCTTCTAAGGAGGTGATGCCCTCTAAACACTTTAAAACACCATCCTGAAGCATGGTTATCATGCCATTTTCAATTGCTTGTTTGAGAATCTTAAAGGCGGGCGCCTTATCAACGGTTAATTGCTTTATTTCATCATTTAGAGTAAAAATCTCATAAATTCCTAGGCGTCCTTTATAGCCTAATCCATTACATTTTTCGCAACCGTTTCCAGCCTGATAAATAGTTGGCAGTTCGCTGGGAATATCAAGACCAGCTTTAGGCGAAATTACGCCCAATATTTTTTTAACTTGTTCCTTTTCTGTTTCATTTAAATTATGAACTTTCTTACAATCAGGACATAATTTTCTAATCAAGCGTTGACCGACTACAGCATTAATAGAGGGAACTAAAAAATATGGCTTTACGCCAATATCAATTAATCGAGGAATAACGCCTGCTGCGTCATTGGTATGTAAAGTAGAGAGAACGAGGTGACCAGTTAAAGAAGCTTGTACAGATATTTCGGCTGTTTCCAAATCTCTGATTTCACCAACCATAATGATGTTAGGATCTTGTCTTAAAATGGAACGCAGTCCCTTACTAAAAGAATAGCCTTTAGAGGTGTTTACCTGACTTTGATTAATGCCGGGTAATTGATATTCAATTGGATCCTCTAAAGTAATTATCTTTGTGCCTGGTTTATTTAATTTCTTTAAAACCGAATATAGGGTGGTGGTTTTACCAGAGCCAGTTGGTCCAGTGGTTAAAATTAAGCCATTAGGCTTACTTATTTCCTGATTTAATTTATTAAATGCCTGAGGTCTTAGACCAAGACTTTCAAATTCAAGAGAAATAGTACTTGAGTCTAAGAGTCTCATAACCACGCTTTCGCCGTAGGCAGTCGGTAGAAAAGAGGAGCGAACATCAATCTTGCCATTTTTTAGAAAAATTGTATAACGACCATCTTGAGGTTTGTTTTCTATATTAATTTTGACCCCAGCTAGCATTTTCATGCGGGAAATTATTTTTCTCCATTGTTTTTTATCTATTTTAGTAGCCTCTTGAAGAACGCCATCAACTCGAAAGCGAACGGCTACATTTTTTTCTTCAGATTCAATATGAATATCACTTGCTTTAATTTTAATAGCTGTTGCTAAAAGCAGGGTAACAATTTGAGAAATATTAACCTTGTTGATAATATCTTCTAATTTTTTAAAGTCGTTTATCTCCTTTTTAAACTTTTCTAAATCCTCTTCCTTTACCTCTACTCCCCCACTGAGGATTTTAATTTTTGGCACTGATTTATATATTTCAAAAGCATATTCTAAACTATTGTCAGAAATTAAATATAATTTTCCCTGACAGAAGTGTTTTTCAGTTAATTCATTTAATTTTTCTTTTATTTCCGAACTAGGCTTTGTACAGGCCAGTCTAATATGAGTACCATTGTAAAAGAAGCAAACTGTTTTTAACTCTCTGCTCTCTTTTTCATCAATTAAGGAGATTGCTTCGGGGCTAATTGGAAAGCCGACTAAATTGATATAAGAAAAGCCATCTCTTGAGGCTTTTTGCTTAGTAAACTTTTCTATCTCTTTTATCTCTATCTCTTGTTGTTTTCTTTTTAACTTAGTGCTCGGATCATTATCGTCTTCAAAGCTAGGGTTAATAAGATCATCAATTGTATTTACCTTTGACATATTTATTATTTTTTAGAAAAAACCCTTTCTAGCTTACTAGAACCTTTGGCAGTTTTAATCTTTAAAAATAATTTAGTCCAGGTGGCAGTTTGAAAAACACTCAGCAAGGAGGCCGCCAACGCCATACTTGAAATAGATAGGAGCAGGCCTAAGGCGATTAAAAAGGCAGAGCTGATGTCTGCCCCTAAAATGATCATTGGCCCAAAAAGTATGGAGATAAAAATTAACACAAAAAAACCAATTAGAAAATTAATCACAAACAGGATAAAGGCCATTTCAAAACTAACTAGCCAGTTTTTTTTAAAGACGCGCCAGCCCTCTTCAATTGCTTCTAAGGCCTTTTTATCATCATTGACTACACTAACCATGGCATATTTCATAATAAAAGAAATCAGTAAAGCGATTGGAATAAATATTAGAAAAAGAAAGATGTAGATAATAATACTAAAATAACTATTAGTTATGTAGATAAACAGTAGAGGCAGGCTTAGCAAGGTAAATATTAAGGTAAGCAATATTTTACTACTTAAATTAACCCACAATAAAGACCAGAACCACTTCTTTCCTTTTTGAAAACTATTACTAATACTATAGTTTATGATTCTTCTCTTGCTATTATGAATTCTAATAATTTGACTAATTAAAGATGACTGAGAAACTACAGCAATATAAAGGATTATAATAGAAATAGCCAGTGCCAGCAGGAGTAAAGATATTATTGTCCAAAATAAAGCAATATTTTGAATAAAAATTTCCAGCAAACCAGACCAAAAGGCACTGGTAAAAAAACTAGCCAAAATAACTAGCCAAGTATTAATAGTAATCAGACCGTCACTTTTTTCAATAAAAGTGGCAATTACTTGATATTCACCACCTAAATAAAGAAAAACCGAGAATAAACCAAAAAACCATAAATATTTATAACTTTTAGTTAATTGCCATGATTCTTTTAAAAATTTACGATAAGAAAACATATTATTTAATTGAAATATTAATTTAAGTCTGATATGATTATAGCATATTTATTCTAATATACCAATATGTCTAAAGTAATTGTGAATGAGAAAATTATCGATGAAATACTCAGTCGGAGTGTGGCAGAAATATTACCATCAAAGGAAAAATTAAAAAAACTCCTTTTATCTGGCAAAAGACTTAGATTTTATATTGGCACCGACCCGACTGGCACCTCACTACATTTAGGGCATGCGACCAACTATTTAGTTTTAGAGCGTTTACGAAAATTAGGTCATCAGGCGATATTTTTAATAGGAGATTTTACCGCTACAATTGGCGATCCCACTGATAAAAGGGCAATGCGTCAGTCTTTAAGCCGAAAAGAGATAGTTAGTAATGTTAAAACCTGGTTAAAGCAAATTGCCCCAATTGTTGACCTGAAAGACAAGAAAAATCCCGTTTCAATTGTTTATAATTATGATTGGTTGGCCAAGCTTAGTTTTGAGGAGGTGATAAGTATTTCCTCTCATTTCACTGTTCAGCAAATGCTAGAAAGAGATATGTTTCAAAAAAGAATGAAAGAATCTAAACCAATTTATGTTCATGAGTTTTTTTATCCATTAATGCAGGGCTATGACAGTGTTCATTTAGAGGTTGATATGGAATTGTGTGGTAATGATCAAAAATTTAATGCCTTGGCGGGCAGAACTTTACTTAGAAAAATAAAGAACAAAGAAAAGTTTCTCTTTATAACCACTTTACTTGAAAATCCAATTACTAAGGAGAAAATGATGTCAAAAAGTTTAGGAACGGGGGTATTTTTAGATGAAAGTCCAGAAAATATGTTTGGTCAAATTATGGCTCAAGCCGATGAAAATATTAAACAGCTTTTCATCGATTGCACCCTTTTGTCATTGGATTATATTAAAAAAATGTTAGAAAAAATCAATAATCCTAAAGACTTAAAAATGATTTTAGCTAAAGAAATCGTTGCTCTTTATCACGGAGAAGAAATGGCTAATAAGGCGGAGCAGTATTTTATTAAAACGGTTAGCAAAAAAGAAATTCCTGACAGTATAGAGCTAGTTGGTTTAAAATATCAAAAGATTTCTTTAGTGGAAAGTTTGTTGGCCTTAGAATTAGTTTCTAGTAAAGGAGAGGCGAGGAGGCTGATTAGCCAGGGAGCAGTTAAGGTGGGCAGAAGAGATAGCTTAGAGAAAATAACTGACATAAATCAGGAAATACTGCCGAGTCCAGGTTTAATTATTCAAAAAGGCAAGAGAGTTTTTAAGGAAATTAAATAAAATATGTCTTATTTACAAAACATAAAAAAAGAATTAACTAATTTTCTAGGACTAGAAATTAGCAATTTCAACCTGACTCCAAATATTGAGTTAGGTCACTTGAGTCTCACTATGTTTAAAGTTGAGCCTAAAGTATTAATGGAAAAGAAAGATTTAATTTTAAATGATAAAAAGTGGAAACAGATAGTTGAAAAAATAAATATTGTCGGCCCTTATTTAAATATATATTTTAAAACGAATATTTTTAATACTAAAGTTTTATCTTTCCAAGAAAATTTTGGAGTTTACCCTAAGAACGAAAAAGCGATAATGATTGAATTTGCTAATTTAAATACTCACAAAGAAGTGCATGTTGGTCATCTTAGGAATATTGTTTATGGTGATAGTGTGACTAAGTTGTTAGATAATGCTGGCTTTGAGGTAGTACCGGTTTCTTTTGTAAATGATTTTGGAATTAATACGGCTAAAACTATTTGGTTATGGAAAAAAGATGCCTATTTTCAAGATAGTCAAGAATATAAATTAGGAGAATGCTACGGCCAGGCAGTCAAGCAAATAGAGGAAAATGAAGCAATCAAAGAAGAGGTCTCTCTAATCATGCAAGATATTGAAAAAAGGCAAGGAGAGAATTTTAAAACCTGGGAGAAGACCCGTCAACTAAGTCTTGATTATTTTGATAAAATTTATCAGGATTTAGATATTTTTTTCCAACATACATTCTATGAAAGTGAACTTTTAGATGAAGGCTTAAGACTTGTCCAGGATTTATTAGATAAGAAAATATTTAGCTTTAGTGATAAGGCAGTTATTGCCGATTTAACTAAATATGATTTAGGAGTAATGCCAATTATTCGCTCTGATAAAACAGCTCTTTATCCAGTGGCTGATTTAGCCTTAGCAGTTTTAAAATCAAAATTACATAATTTAAGTGAGTCAATTTATGTTATCGATGTTAGACAAAGTCTTCACTTTAAGCAGTTATTTAAAATATTAGAATTATGGGGATTTAAAGAAAAAATGCGTCACCTATCTTATGATTTTGTAAAATTAAAATCAGGCATGATGTCTTCTAGGAGCGGTAATATAATTACCTATCAAGACGCTTATCAGCAAGTGTTTGATTTAGCTGAAAAGATTAGCCAGGAAAAACAAAGTGATTGGTCAGCAGAGCAGATTAAGGCAGTTTCTCGGGTTATTGCCCTTAATACCTTAAAATTTGAAATGATTAAGGTTTCTAGTGAAAGAATAATAGTTTTTGACCCTAAAGAATTTTTAAGATTTGATGGTTATACGGCTGTCTATTTACTATACACATATGCTCGTATCAACAGTTTATTGCAAAAAAGCAAGACTAGCGATGGATTTAAGGAAATGGTTAATTTAAATCTAATTAAGGAACAAGACTTGATTCTAAAGATCGCTATTTACCCAGACAGAGTTAAACAGGCTGCTCAGGAATACAACCCCGCTATTTTAGCTAGGTACTTATATGAACTTTGTGCTAAATTTAATGATTACTATCAATCCGTAAATATTTTAAAATCTGAAACACATATTCAGAAAGAAAGAATTATTTTAATTAGAGCGATAAAAAAAATAATTGAAAAATGTTTTAGTTTATTAGGACTAAAAACTGTTGATAAAATGTAAATTTATGAATAATTTAATGGAACAAATTGTAGCTTTAGCTAAAAGGAGAGGATTTGTTTTTCCTAGTGGAGAAATTTACGGGGGCTTTGCTAACTCATATAGCTTTGGACACTACGGAACACTTCTTAAGAAAAATATTTTAAATTTATGGTGGGAGATGTTTGTTAGACAAAGAGAGGACATCTATGCTATTGATGGCCCGATTATTCTACCACCTCAAACTTGGCAGGCAAGTGGTCATTTAGAGGGATTTAATGATGCCTTAATTGATTGCAAGGCCTGTCAAAAAAGATTTAGGGCTGATCATTTGGTTTTTGATAAAACTAAAAAAGATTTAGAGGGCAAGCTAGAGGCTTTGAATAAGGCCTTTGTTGATAATGACATAAGCTGTCCAAATTGTGCTAAAAATTCTTGGACAAAGGTTAGGGCAATCAACTTAATGTTTCAAACCAAAGTCAATGGAGTAAATGAGCCAGTCTATTTAAGACCAGAAACAGCCGCCGCCATTTTTTTGGAATTCAAAAATATTGTTGATACAATGCGACCAAAATTGCCATTTGGCATTGCTCAAATTGGCAAAGCCTTTCGTAATGAAATAGTAGCTGGTAATTTTATCTTTCGAGTTCGTGAATTTGAACAGATGGAAATAGAGTACTTTTTTGATCCAGCTAGTCAGTGGACGGACATTTTTGAAGACTGCTTAAAAGACCAGGAAAATTTTGCCTATAAACTGGGAATTAAAAAGGAAGATCTAAAAAGATTAGAACATCCTAAAGAAAAGTTAGCTCACTATTCTCAAAAGACAGTTGACCTAGAATTTAAATATCCATTTGGCTTTAAAGAGCTGTTTGGTTTATCACATCGTAGTGATTTTGACTTAAAGGCACACGCTAAATTTTCTCAAGAAAAAATTAGCTACTTTGATACTAATACTCAAAAACATATAGTGCCTCATGTCATTGAGCCCAGTTTTGGACTAGAGAGGTCCTTTTTAGCCACCTTAATTTCAGCCTACAATCAGGAAGAGGCAAGGATAGTTTTAAAATTACCACATTATTTAGCTCCTGTAAAAATAGCTGTTTTTCCTCTTCTAAAGAACAAGAAGGACTTGGTGGAAAAGGCTAAAATTATTTTTAATAAATTAAAATTAGAATTTGATTGCGAATTTGATGACAATGGTAATATCGGAAAACGATATCGGCGGCAGGATGAAATAGGGACGCCTTTCTGTCTCACGATTGATTTTGATACTTTAGAAAATAACACAGTGACTGTCAGAAGTAGAGATGATATGAAACAAACAAGAATGAACGAAAATGATTTGATAGATTTTTTTAAAAAATCTATTGCTATAAGATAAAAAAAATAGTAAAATAAAATTAGTTATAAAAAACAATTTGAAAGGAGGTGAGTTATATGGTTAAAAAAATAACAAAAAAACCAGTCAAAAAGGTGGTGAAAAAAGTCGCTAAGAAAAAACCAGTTAAGGCCGTAAAGAAAGTCCTTAAGAAAAAGAAATAGTTTTTATTTACAAATACAACAAAGACCGTTTTATTTTTTTAGCGGTTTTTGTTTAAGTAAAATTTAAGTGATAAGTGGGATAATGATTTTATGTGGAAAAAAATTATTATCATCATTTTTGTTTTGTATAATCTATTTTACTTATTAGATTTTTCAGTTGAAAAAAAACTGGCGCGGTTGATTTTTTTAGATGTTGGTCAGGGAGATAGCGCCTTGTTGATTTCTCCTGGCGGTAAAACTGTCTTAATTGATGGTGGTCCAAGCGCGATAATTAATCAGAAAATTAGTGATTACTTAGACCCAAGAGTAAAAAATATTAACTGGATGATTCTTTCTCATAATCACCGAGATCATTATTACGGCTTAATTACTCTTAGTGATTATTATCAAGTGGATAATTATATAGGCCATTTAAATTCAGATCTTAAAATAGTTAGCGATTGGTTAAAGGATTTAGAAATAAAAGGAACGACAATTTGGCCAATTGAAAAAAATATAGTTCAATATAATTTAGAAGAGAATTGCTATTTTCAAGTTTTAGCGCCACCAATATTTTTTTTAAAAGATGATGTTTCAAAAAATAATTTGTCGATAGCTGTGAAAATAAATTGCTGGCAAATTAATGCTTTGTTAATTGGTGATGCTGAGAAAGAATCAGAGCTTTTATTCTTAGAATATGCCCCCGAAGATTTTTTAAAAGCCACTATTTTTAAAGTCAATCACCACGGATCGAAAACTAGTAACCAAGCTGTTTTTTTAAAAGCAGTTGCTCCTAGTTATGCGGTAATTTGTGTTGGCAAAGACAATGCTTACAAACTTCCACATAAGGAGGTTTTAAATAATTTAAAAGATTTAAATGTTATAGCCTATCGGACCGATCGGGATGGTGATATTGAATTTTTAGCTAATAAAAGAGAATTATTAATAAAATAGAGTTGTGGACAAGTCTGTGGATAAACCTATTGACAAACTAAAATTAGTGTGATATTCTTATCAGTTAACAATTAAGGCCACTTAAAACGGGTCAGGCACGACAAGCATGGAGATTTTCTTTCTAGGGTTTTTGGGGCTTATTTGGTGAGCTCGAAAATTCCTAGGAGAGATTTTCTTGCCTACCCGTTTTAGTTGGTCTTTTTTATATCTCTATATTTTCCTCTAGTTCTTTATTCTCAATAAACTCCTTGTCTATTTTTGACTCTTCTTCAGCACCTACTAAGCAGACTTCTTGCCAAGGAACATAATATGAATTAAATCTTTTTTCAACAATCTCTCCATCTTGATGTTTTACAATATAATCAAAATATGTATTAGCACCGTTTCGGGCTTTTTCAGTACATTTTTTTTCTCCTGGAGCTAAATCTTCACTAACTATCAATTTAGTAGCTGGTGGCGGCGTAATATTATAGATTACTGGATCACTAATAGATATTTCCCGACCATCGCTTGTTCCCCAGAAGTCAAAATATAAATCATTCCCAATAATTCTAGATTGAATCATAATATGACTTTCTGTATTATTGATAAATTTTAGATCTGGCCAAGGATTGTAAATAGAGGCATCAGTCCCAGCTGGTTCGTAGTAGCTAACTCGATATGAATGGTTTTGTCGTGCGGTAATAGTTAAGCCAGTATTTAAGGCCGCTCTAAATAAAGTAGTTGAGACTTGGCACAGTCCGCCGCCATATTCAGGAATAGTTTGGCCATTTTTAATTACCAATTCAGGTAAGTAGCCGCCTTCCTTAGTAATTGGTCCTAAGTTTTCTAAAACTGAAAATTCTTCACCGGGGGCAATTATTAAACCGTGATATGTATCAGCTCCAATCCTTATATTATGGACGCGATTACTGGGTGAGCCAGCGAAGTTGGAGTGCCCAGAGCCAATTATTTCTACTATCTCAGCGGCCAGTCCCTCTATATCATCACCCATTGTTTCTTTAATAATTATTTCAATATCTTCTTTTTGTTCTAAAATAGTTTCTTTTATTGACTCGGCACTTTCTTCAAGTATTAATTCTTGGCCATTTTTACCCGCTTGCCAATTTAAAATTCGCTTATCTTCCACTTGAAAGCTAGGCAAGATTGCCTCTTGATTAATTAACGGAGCTAATTCATTTTTTAAAAATTCTATTATTTTTTCTTTGTCGAGATTAAGACTTTTTTGTGAAATAGTAAACCAAGTAATGATCTGATTTTTATCAAGAGGCCAGGTCTTTTTCTTGTATTTTAAGGTGAATTGCTTATCCTTTAAAATACTTAATATTTGGTCTTGGTATATAAGTAGGTCTTCTTTTTTTATATTTGGCTCTATTTGACTAGTAATTAGTTCTAAGTCAGAAACATCTAAAGTTTTTAAAGACTGTTCAAAGGCTTTTAAATTTTTCTCTTTTTCAATCTTTAGACCTATTTCTTCTGGAGCAATTTTAAGCTTGTCGTTATCAAAATAGAAATAGGCATTTTTAGCGGGCTTTTCTATTTCAGGAAATAAATCAAGCAAGGACTGCCACCACCTCTCCTGATGAAGGCGATACTTAGCTAATAAAGGTTTTTTTTCTTTAATAAAAAAAGAATTAACACGCTTACTTAGCTTAGGCTCGTAGCGATCTAAGAAAAGAGAGATATTTTCATCTATATCTATATAATATATTTCATAGGCTAGTTCTGAGTCAAAAGCGACAACTCTGCTAGCTAATGTTTTTTTTGTACTATTAAAATAATAAACAAGACCATCATTATTTATTTTTTTTATCCTATCTTTAATGATTTCTTGGGCCTGATTAATTGGCAACTTAGCTAGCTTTAAAGAAGCGAAATGAGCTTTATTGTTGGTAGTGCCAAAATTTATAGTAAAAAGACGTATAATTATTAAAACAACGAAAACCGAAAGACTGATGATAATGATTTTTGAGTTTTTTCTCATGGATTCAAAATTTCATTTAAAATGTCTTTAGCCCGGTTTTTATTGAGACTAAAGTAAAGAATCTCGCCAACTTTTATATTATTATCTAAGAAATATTTAGGCAAGCTAATTTCCTTATTTTTATTATCTATAAAGAGTATCTCCTTATCTTCAATTTTTTTAACTATCAATTTAATTTCCATTTTTTTAATCTTTAACTTTTATTTCAATTGGCTTATTCTTCACCTTTTCTAGACTAACTGTTAAAATTCCGTTTTCTAAACTAGCTTCAACTTTTTTACTATCAACCTCAGATGGCAAGATAATTGAACGAGAAAAAGGACCAAAGTAACATTCCTTATATAAGTATTGTTCTGCTTTAATGCTTTTATTAGCTTCTCTTTTCCCCCTAATAGTCAACAGGTCGTGATGCAGGGAGATTTGTAGATTTTCTGGATTAACACCAGCAATAGTTGACTGGATGTATATATTCTTATCTGTTTGATAAACATCAATTGCTAATTGACCCTCGCTTTCCTCGCCCTCATTTAACCAAGGATCAGCTTGACCATTTAAATTTTGAGTTTGCATATATAAAAATTAGTGGGCTCGGCCCGATTCGAACGGGCGACCTTTACGATGTCAACGTAACACTCTAACCAGCTGAGCTACGAGCCCTAATACTTCAATTATACAATTATTATGAGTTTTTATCAACTAGCTTTACTTATTTTTTAGCAGTGCGCCTAGATGGACTTGAACCATCGACCTCCGCTTTATAAGAGCGGCGCTCTAACCTCCTGAGCTATAGGCACTTTAAATATTTATTATTATATACCCTATACATCAGTTTTAGCAAGTTCTAAAATAATCGGTTTAATAATGCTATCTTTAATTTTATTTAGGTCTAAATGATTAAGTGGACCAAAGGCTCTTTTTTTGTTTCCTTCAAGCTCTAACCAGGGGGCAATTTTTAAAACATTAATATTTTTAATACTTTGTAGAATTAAATTTGCCTTTTTGTCAGAACTTGTTTGATAGGCGAGCAAGAACATAAACTTATCGGATAAATTTAAGATTAGTTCGTCTATAATTTCAAATAGATGTTTTTCGCTAGCTTGACTCTCTTTAAAATCCTCAACACTTAAATATGACCAAGCCACCTTATTTTCTACCTTTAAATTATTAAGTAATTTACCCCATAATTTTAGAGCTTGAAAAGAACGGGAGCGATATAAATGATTAACAATTTCTTCCCGACGACCATTAGCATCAATTAATTTTGAGGTATTCATTAAAGTTCTAGGACTTAAGGTGCTAGCTTTAAAATTATTACTATCAGCAATTATCCCAGCCAGCAAACAGGTTGCTATATCTTCATTTATTAAAGGTATTTGTAGATTTTTAAATATATAATAAACTAACTCGGCGCTAGAGATGACATTTAGATCAATATAATTGATCTGACCAAATTCTTCATTATCTGGGTGTCTATCAATATTGATGATAGGAGTTTTATAGAAAAATTCTATATTATTGTCATATGTTCTACCTAAAGATTCTAAATCTGGGGTATCGAGAACAATGATTAGGTCGTGCTTAAAGCCTCCAGGGGCACTACTGACATCTTTTTTGTCAAACCAGCCATTTTCTGGTGAGATAATAAAATTTAATTTATTATTTTCTAAGGTATATTTAATTTGATTAACCTTAGCCTCGCTTATATTAAGAGAGATAACAAATTGCCTTAAATTCTTAAGTTCGTCTTCTATTTTGCTAAAAGCTGGCAGAAAAGACCAAGGTTGTTTATAGTCTCCTACCTTTTTTAAGTCACAAACAATTCTGCTTTCTTTTTTTAGTTTATTTAACAATAAATACAAAGCCAGACCGGCTGGTATTGCTCCGCTAAGATAGTTATTAGGCAAAACAATTAGTGGTTTTTTAGATTTTTCAATTTGTTTGATAATTTGTTTTTCTAGGTTAAGCATTTATTTTATTCTTTAACTATTTAATATAGAGTTAATTTTAATTATAGTCAAGAAGTTGTTCAAAAAAGATGCTTAACCGAGATAGGTCTTGACAAATATTAAAATTATGATATAAATATAGGTTCTTAACTAAATTCTTTAACAACAAAAATAAAAATTATGAAAAAAAATTTTTTGATTTTTGTATTTCTTTTTTTTGTAACTTCTTTATTTAGTCAGCAAATTGAAGCTGACTTGTATTCTTTCCTGGGATCACATGATTCAATCAAATTCGAAGTCTTAACATTTAAAAAAAGTGTTAAAACACAAAGAGTCTTAAAGATTATGAGAAATTTAGAAGTTCGGCCAGCGACGGCTGCTGAACTTTTAAAGTATTATGAAGGAAGCGGCAGTTCACCTGTAGTAAGTCCACGGGCTTACTATATAAAAAAGTTTTGGATCGGTAATATAAAAGTAGTTCCTGTCATTTATAAAGGGAACTACTATCTTGATTCATTTAGAGGAAAAAAATGGCCTACGGGCACAAAGTTCGTGGGAATAAAAGAATGATAAGATAAACCTGGCAAATGTCAGGTTTTTTTATTGACTAGCCCTTATAATTCTGATAAATTTGAGTTATGTTAAACAAGATGGACAAGGTATATGACCCAAAAAAGTTTGCGGATAAAATATATCAAGACTGGCAAGACTTGGGATTTTTTAATCCTGATAAACTAAAGCTCAATAAAGATGCACCAAGCTATACGATTACCTTGCCACCGCCAAACATCACCGACAAGCTCCACTTAGGCCATAGCGTTATGATTGCGATTGAGGACTTGTTAATTCGCTATCATCGTCAAAAGGGCTTTAGAGCTTTATGGGTACCAGGGACTGACCACGCAGCCATTGCTACTCAAAATGTGGTAGAAAAAAACTTGTTAAAGGAGAAAGGTTTAACTAAGCATGATCTTGGACGGGAAAAGTTTCTAGACTTAGTAAATGATTATGTTAAAGAAACTCAAGCAGTTATTTTAGAGCAAATGAAAAAAATGGGAGCTTCTTTGGATTGGTCTCGGCTTGCCTTTACTTTAGACGAAAAGCGTCAGCAAGCAGTTAAACAGATGTTTGTTGATATGTATCAAGAAGGCTTGATCTATAAAGGAGAGAGAATTGTTAATTGGTGCCCTCGTTGTCAGTCTACCTTAGCTGATGATGAAATTGAATATAAAGAACAAACAGCCAAGCTCTATACTTTTTACTATAGCAAAGAGATTCCCATTCCCATTTCGACTACACGACCAGAAACGAAATTAGGTGATACGGCGATTGCGGTTAGAGCTAAGGATAAGCGTTATGAAAAATTTCTTGGCCAAACACTTGAATTAAATTTTTTAGGAATTCCTTTGAAGTTAAAAATCATTGATAGCCATGTAGTAGACTCGGACTTTGGTTCGGGTGCCCTAGGAATTACACCAGCTCATTCTATGATTGACTGGCAAATAGCTCAAGACAATGATTTGGAGATTATAAAAGTAATCAGTGAAGAGGCAAAGATAAGAGAAGGTTTAGCTGAGTTTAGTGGCTTAACTACACTAGAGGCACGAGAAAAAATAGTAGCCCGCTTGAAAGAGAAGGGGCTTTTGGTTAAAGAAGAGGAATTCACTAATAATATATCAACTTGCTATCGTTGTTCAAATACAATAGAGCCACTTTTGTCTAAACAATGGTTTGTGGCAGTTGACAAAAAGGTGGCTCGTTTGGATGGCAAAAGTTTAAAAGAGCTTGCTAAAGAGGCGGTAGAGAAAAAGCAAGTTGAATTTATTCCTGAGCGATTTAATGACACTTATTTCAATTGGATGAATAATTTGCATGATTGGTGTATTTCTAGACAAATTTGGTTTGGTCATAGCATTCCTGCTTGGTATCGGGGAGAAGAAATGAAAGTAGCTCTAGATAAGCCAAAAGGAGAAGGCTGGAAACAAGATTTTGATACCTTAGATACCTGGTTTTCCTCAAGTATGTGGACTTTTTCAACTCTGGGCTGGCCTAATAAAAGTTCTGATTTATTAAAATTTCATCCGACTGATGTTTTAAATACTGGTTATGAAATTTTAAGTCTCTGGGTTTCACGAATGATTATGATGTCTTTATTTGCTTTACAGGAGATTCCTTTTAAGCAAGTATATTTACATGGCTTAATATTAGATCAAGAGGGCAAGAAAATGTCTAAATCAAAAGGCAATGGAATTGACCCCTTGGATTTAATCGATAAATATGGAGCTGATGCTATAAGGTTGGCTCTATTATCAGGCTCTACACCAGGCAATGATAGTCGCTATAATGAGGAAAAGATAGTAGCAAAAAGAAACTTTATTAATAAACTATGGAATATTTCTCGTTATATCATTGGTCAAATTGACCCGCAGCAATCAATTTTATTAAAAGAAAGTGGCTATAAAAAAATTAATTTTAAAATTAAGAGTCAAGCTGATTACTGGATTATTGATAGATTGCTTACTTTAAATGAAAAACTGGAGAAAAGGATGGATAAGTATGAATTTTCTTTAGCGATTGAAGACTTAACAGCTTTTATTTGGAATGACCTAGCTGATTGGTATTTAGAAATAGCGAAGATAGAGGGGGACAAGAAGGATGTTTTAAATTATATTTTATTAAATATATTGCGCTTGATCCATCCCTTTATCCCTTTTGCCAGTGAAAGCATTTGGCAATCTTTGATGCCTGATTATTTAATAGTTGAAAAATATCCAGACAAGATAGAGAGACAAGTCCTAAAAGACCTGCTTGATGATTATAAGAAGAATAATAGAGTCTCTGATTTTTCTCTAGTTCAAAAAATAGTTGTGGCAATTAGAGACGCGAGAAGTGTACATAAACTTTCCCCTGCTCAGAAAATTAAAGCCTTTATCTATAGTCCAAAAAATAAAGAATTTTTAGAAGATAATTTAGCTTTAATTAAAGGCCTAAAAACTAATCTTTCAGATTTAGAACTATTGGATAATAAGAAAGATATAAAGGAGGCTATTTTTATTAGCGTTTTAGATTGTGAAATATATATTTTAATCGATATTGACAAGTCTCAAGAATTAATTCGTTTAAAAAAAGAGAAGGAAAAATTTATAAAAATAATTGATAGTTTGAGTAGTAAATTGGCACAAAAGAGTTTTATTGAAAAAGCGCCTGTTAAGATTGTGAATCGCGAGAAAGAAAAATTAGCTAATTGGCAGTTGGAATTATCTAAAATTAATGATAAAATAAAGGAATATGACTCTTAAAAATTATTTAATTAGCATGGGGGTAGTTACTCTGATTTGTTGGTCTGTTTTTGTTTTTATAATAAATAGCATTAACCCTTTTACTACTAATAATTTAGGTTTTATTTTATTCTACTTATCCCTATTTTTCGCCTTATCTGGTACTGTTTTATTAATTGGATTTTTGTTAAGATTTATAATTTTTAGACAAAAATTAGCCTTTCATTTAGTTAAAGTAGCCTTCCGTCAATCTTTTTTGCTAGCTCTATTTTTATGTAGCTTATTATTTCTTTTTTCTCAAGCCTTGATTAACTGGTTAAATTTACTTTTACTTCTAACTGTTTTTGTAATTTTAGAAATCTTTTTTTCTAGCTTTAAAATTAGGAATAGTAATTAATTTTTTATATGAAGGAAAAACTAGAATATATTAAAAAATCTTTTTTAGCGGCAATTGATTCAATTCAGGATGAAAAAACTTTAAGAGATTTAGAGTTAAAATATTTATCTCGTAAAGGGCAGCTAAGTCTATTTTTACGCGACTTAAAAAATCTTGATATTCAACTTAGACAAGAATTAGGCTCTCTAGCAAATAATTTAAAGCAGGATTTAACTAAGATTTATCTAGCTAAAAAAAATCAGTTTATTAAAAAGCAGGAAAGTGTAGCAGACCCAACACTGCCTGGCAAACAATATGACTTAGGTCATCTTCATCCGATTACAATCTTAAGAAATGAAATAGAAGAGTTTTTTAATAACTTGGGCTTTATGACTCTAGATGGACCTGAACTGGAGAGCGACTACTATAATTTTGAAGCCCTAAATGTACCGGCGCATCATCCCGCTCGAGATATGCAAGACACTTTTTATATCAAACAAGAAAATAGTGGGAGTTTAGATTTATTAATGAGAACCCAGACTTCTAATACTCAAGTCAGAGCAATGTTAAAGCAGGGAGCACCGCTTAGGGCGATTGTTCCTGGCCGTTGTTTTCGTTGTGAGTCAACTGATGCCAGGCATGAACATACTTTTTATCAGCTGGAAGGAATGATGATTGATAAGAATATTAATTTAGCTAATTTAAAATTTATATTAGAAGAGTTTGGCAAATTTCTTTATGGAGAAGATACTGAAATAAGGATGAGGCCTAAATACTTCCCTTTTGTTGAGCCAGGTTTAAATGGAGAATTTAGTTGTTTTTTGTGTGCTGGCAAGGGTTGCCGTCTTTGTAAATATAGCGGCTGGCTGGAAGTTTTAGGTTGTGGCATGATTCACCCTAATGTCTTAAAAGCCGGGGGGATTAATCCAGATAAATATAGTGGCTTTGCCTTTGGCTTTGGTTTAGATCGTCTTGTGATGCTTAAATATGGAATTGATGATATTAGATTATTCCATAGCAATGATTTAAAATTTTTAAAACAATTTTAATTATGAATATTTCTTATAACTGGCTTAATGATTTTATCAAATTGCCTAAAAATATTAAAATAGAGGCTATTGCTAAAAAGCTAAGCCTAAAAACAGTTGAGGTGGAGGGCTTTAAATCCCTAGCTAGTCGCTTTGACCATATTATTGTTGCTGAAGTCTTAGCAGTCTCCAAGCATGAAAAAGCTAATCGTTTAAATATTGTTAAAGTCGATACTGGGCAAGAAGATCTAGATATTGTTTGTGGAGCCGATAATGTAGAAATTGGCCAAAAAGTAGCCTTAGCTTTACCCGGGGCAGTTTTAGCTAAGGAATTAGCGATAAAAGAGGTAGAGATAAGGGGGTTTAAGTCAAAGGGAATGATTTGTGCTTCTGATGAACTAGGACTAGGAGATGAGCACGATGGCATATTAGTTCTTGATAAAAAAGCAAAAAAAGGTCAAGCATTTTCCCAGTACTTAGCTTTAGATGATTATATCTTAGAGATAGATAATAAGTCCTTATCTAATAGGGGTGATCTATGGGGTCATTACGGGATTGCGCGCGAGTTAGGTGCAATTTTTTCGATTAAATTAAAACCTTATGATCAGTTCATTGATAAATTAAAGCCAAGCATTGAAGAGGCAATTAAGGTAAATATCGCTGAAAAAGAGCTGTGCCCTCGCTATTGTTCTTTAATAATTGATAATCTTGAAATTAAAGAGTCGCCTGAGTGGTTAAAAAATCGCCTACTGGCAGTTGGCTTTAAGCCAATTAATAATGTTGTTGATATTACTAATTATATAATGCTAGAACTAGGTCAACCAATGCACGCCTTTGACGCTGACAAAATATCAGATATTAATGTAGTTTTAGCTAAGGAAGGAGATGAGGTGGAGCTACTTGACGGAGATATAAAAGAATTAACAAATAAGGATTTAGTGATTAAATCTCAAGATAAAATAGTGGCAGTGGCTGGAGTAATGGGGGCAAAAGATAGTAGTGTTACTTTTGATACAAGAAAAATTGTTTTAGAATCAGCTAATTTTCAGGCAGTCTCTGTCAGACAAACAGCGAGCCGTTTAAACAAGAGGACCGAGTCATCAATTAGATTTGAAAAAAGCTTAGATCCTAAGCTAAGCATTTTAGCTATAAAAAGAGCGGCTAGTTTAATTAAAAAAATATGCCCTAAAGCTAGTATTTCTAGCAAAATTGTTGACCTTAATAATTTTAAAGACTTAAATATAGATATTTCTTTTTCATTAGAAGAATTAAATACTTTTTTAGGGGTGGTAATTAAGAAAGAGGAGCTTGAAAATATATTGAATAATTTAGGTTTTGAGATTGAGGCGAGCGATGAATTAGAATTTATGGCGAGAGTGCCCAGTTGGCGAGCAATTAAAGATATTAGCATAAAAGAAGATATTTTTGAAGAAATTATTAGAATTTATGGCTATGAGAATATTGAAGCTAAATCGCCAGTAGTTAACTTAGAAAGACTTAAAGCCAGTGAAGATTTAGTCTTAATCAAGAAGATTGTGAATTATTTAAGTAGCATCCCTGGGATGCATGAGGTCTATAACTACGCTTTTGTTAGTGAAAAACAATTGAGTAAAATGAATATTGATGCTAATTCTTACTTAGGTCTTTTAAATCCTTTATCTGAAAACCACAATCTTTTAAGACAGAGTCTAGTGCCAAATATTGTTCTTAATGTTTTAAACAATCAGTTCAATTATAATAATTTTTCATTATTTGAGCTAGGACGCGTATTTCTACCAATTAGCGGTAATTTTGACAAAAATAATGATTTAGAGAAACTACCCTGTCAGAGCAAAAATCTAGCCATTCTTTTAGCCAGCGATGAGAAAGAATCAGAATTGGTATTAAAGGGATATTTAGAGGCGCTTTTTAAAAAATTATTTCATAGAGAAGTACAAATAAATTACAAAACGACAGAGAATGTTCCTAATTATTTACAGCCAGAGACTTATGTCCATATTTTTGTCAATGATATAAATTTAGGCTTTATTAGCAGTTTAAATTCAAAAACAAGCAGTGCTTTAAATTTAAAGCTAAAAATTGCTGTTTTAGAAATTAACATTAATCAATTATTGAATTTATTTAGCAAAACGGGAAGCAAGAAATATCAAAAAGGCATAAAATTCCCTAAGCTAGAAAGGGATTTAGCTTTTGTGGTTAATAAGAAAATAATGTATAATGAGTTATATAAAGATATGCTTGAATTTAATGACTTGATTACGAAAGTAGAGCTCTTTGATGTCTATGCTGGCGACAAATTAGGCAATGAATTAAAAAGCCTTGCCTTTCACTTTGAGTATCAATCAGCTGACAGAACTTTAACTAGTACAGAGGTTGATAAGATTCAAAAAGATTTAATTAAGTTTATGTTAGATAAGCATCAAGCTCGTTTAAGAGATTTTTAATTTAATAAAAATATGTTTGAAACATCACGCGACATTTTAAATTTAGTTTTATCTATTTCTATTGCCAGTTTGGCTTTTTTTCTCTGTCTAGGTTTATATTATATAATCAGCGTCTTTAAAAAAGGCTTGGGCTTAGTGAAAAAAGGAGAAGACATAATTTCAAAATTTGAAATGCTTTTAGATTTGGTTAAGAATAAGGTTACTAGCAGTGCCTCCTATATCTTTACCTTAGGGGAGTTGGTAAAAAAAGTATCAAGCTTAATGAGAGAGAGGAGGAGAGATCGTTATGAAGAAGATAAAGAGGAGGAAGAATATGAAGTTAAGAAAAGACCAAAGAGGAGGAAAAAGGCAAAATAATTAATCACAATTTTTATCACTACATTCCTTTTTGCCTTGCTGATTAATGATCATTAGTTTATTACAATTAGGGCATTTTTCATCAACTGGCTTGCCCCGATAGATGTTTTTACATTCTGGATAATTATTACAAGCGTAGAAAGCTCCGCGCCTGCTCATCTTTTTTACAATCTCTCCTTTATTACATAAAGGACATTTTATTTTTTGGCCATCATCATCTAGGTTTAAAATATTTTTACATTTTGGATAGGCACTACAACCGAGAAATAGGCCGAAGCGACCTCTTTTTAAAATCATCTCTGATTGGCATTTATCACATTTTTTGCCCTGGTACTTAGTTTTTAGTTTTTCTAATTCTTCATCGCTTTCCTTTGATTTATTCTGGCTTATTTTTTCTGTATATTTGCACTGAGGATAATTTTCACAAGCTAAAAATTTACCGTAGCGACCTAGCTTGATAAAAAGAGCAGAGCCACAATCAGGACATTTTTTGTCGCTTGTTTCCTTGGGCAATAAATCTTCTTTACTTAATTCCTTGTCTTTCTTTTTTAAATTGTCAGCGAAGGGCTGATAAAAATCTTCAATTACCGGTAGCCAGTTAATCTTTCCTTGAGCAATTTTATCTAAATCATTTTCTAGCTCGGCAGTGAAATTATAATCAACAATATTAGCAAAATGTTGAGTTAAAACATCATTAACTACTAAGGAGATATCAGTTGGATAGAGTCTTTTACTCTCATCTCGCAAAACATAGCCACGATCAATGATGGTAGAAATAGTCGGGGCATAAGTTGAGGGACGACCAATGCCATATTTTTCCATAAGCTTAACTAAGCTAGCATCGCTATAGCGAGCCGGGGGCTTAGTGAAGTGTTGATTAGAAGTGATTTTCTCAAGTAAAATTTTATCTTTTATACTCCAATTAGGCAAGACTTGTTCTTGAGTTTTTTCCGGATAAATCTTTAAATAAGCATCAAAGGTAATTATTTGACCACTAGCCCGGAGATTATAGCTATTTTTTTTATATATAGCCTCAAAATCAAGGCTACTAGATTTTAATTTAGCACTAGCCATTAAACTAGCCAAAGCTCTTTGCCAAATTAATTGATAAAGTTTAAAAATACGGGGTTCAAGCTTGTCTTTTAATAAGCCCGGTTCAGTTTTTACATTAGTGGGACGAATTGCTTCATGAGCCTCTTGAGCATTTTTACTTTTATTAAGCATTTTCCTATTTCTTTCTCCTTGATAGTCTTTGCTTAAATTATCCTCAAGCCAGGCATAGGCGCTAGAGACAAATGATTTAGCTAGGGAAATAGAATCCGTTCTCATGTAGGTGATATAGCCCTGTTCATAGAGTTTTTGGGCGACTGCCATGGTTTGCTTAGCGCTAAAACCTAAAAAACGATTAGCTGTTTGTTGGAGGGAGGAGGTAGTAAAGGGGTTAGGTGGATTTTTACTTATTTCTTTAAAGACAATGTCTTTGATTACTATATTTGCCTGTTTAATCTCTTTTTCGGCTCTCTTGGCTGTTTTTTCAGAAAGATTATAGCTGCCAATACTTTTATTATTGATCTTATTTAATTGGGCCTGACAGCTTTCTTGCTTTTTTTTTAAATCAGCTACTAGCGTCCAATATTCTTTTTTATTAAAATTATTAATTTCTCTTTCTTTTTCAACTACTAATCTTAGGGCAACACTTTGCACCCGACCAGCTGACAAGCCTTTGGCAACTTTTTTATATAAAAAAGGAGAAAGTTTGTAGCCCACTAATCTATCTAAAATGCGCCTGGCCTGTTGGGCGTCAACTAGTTTTTGATTTATTTTTTTTGGTTGCTCTAAAGCCTGTTTAATCGCCTCCTTAGTTATTTCATGAAAAGTAATTCGGCAAATATCTGAGTCCTTTAGATTCAGAATATGAGCCAAGTGCCAGGCGATAGCCTCACCTTCACGATCTTCATCAGTTGCCAGAATGATTTTACTAGCTCGCTTGGCCTTTTCTTTTAGCTCTCTTACCTTAGTTTTAGCCTTATCAGCGATTACATAAGTTATAGCAAAATTATTATCTACTTCAATGCCCAGACCTTTTTGCGGTAAATCCCTAATGTGGCCAAAAGATGAAGTGACATGGTAAGACTTATCAAGAAATTTTGAAATTGTTTTTGCCTTAGTAGGCGACTCAACGATAATTAATGTCATATTTTTATATCCTAAGTTTACTATTTTAAAAGTTGCTGTCAAGCAATAGCTCTTTAATATCTTCTTGTTTGGTGATAACAATTGCTCCGTTTTTTATCAATTCATTACTACCCTCATGTTTTTCTGATAAAATATTTCCTGGGACAGCCCCGACATTACGCCCAAAGTCTAAAGCTAAATTAGCGGTAATTAAGGCCCCTGATTTGATTTTAGCTTCAATTATTAAAGTGCTGTTGCTAATTCCTGCAATTATCTGGTTTCTCAAGGGAAAATGATATTTTAAAGGTTTTTGCGAGGGCAGGAATTGAGAAACTAAACAGCCCCGATTATTGATTATTTCTTTAGCTAAAGAAATATTTTCTTTTGGGTAAAGCTGGTTGTGACCGGAACCTAAAATAGCACAGGTGTGTAAATCATTTTCTAAGGCGGCTTTATGAACCAGACTATCAATTCCTAGAGCTAGACCACTAACCAAACTATAGTTAGTACTTAATTTTCCTAAGAGATAATCTACTATTTTTTGAGCACTTAAACTACAATTTCTTGAGCCGACTATACTAAAATATCGTTTAGGCAATGAGTGAAAAGAGCCTTGATAAAAAAGGACTAGGGGGTAATTTTTAGTTTCTTTAAGTAAAGGGGGGAAGAGAGGGTCTTGATAGCTGAGTAGTTTTATTTGATTACTGCTTATTGTTTTTTCAAGTTTTATTAAAATATTTTTTTCTTTGATGTACATTATTCTATCAATATATTTTTCAGGAATTTTAAGTCGGTTGAAGTGGTTTCTTTTAGCTGAAAGAATATTTTGCCAGGAAGTAAAGACATTTTTTAAATAAAATAGTAGTTGATGATTTAAGGGTAGTATGTTAGAGAGGGTGGCTAAAGCTAAATCTTCAGTCTTGACTTTATTCATAGTTATGATAAGCTAGAAAATCAATTAGAGACCCTGGTTCTCGCTTATATCTTGTGATATATTAGTGTTTTATAACTTTCCTCCTGGTTATAATCAATTAATTATTAATCAGATATAAGTGGGTATCAGGTTTTTTAATAAGAAAATCTTGCCTAAAAATAATCAAATTGCCCCTCTAAAATTTGACTATTTTAGACAAGATTCTTTTATCAAATTCTGATTATTTAACAATTGAGATAATTCTTCCTGGCTAAAATTTTGCATCACAAATTTGTCTGCTGGGATAATAGTTTTTAAAGAAGGGGTTTTAATTCCTAGTCTAAGGCGCTTAAAATTTTTAGTGGCAGTTCTTTGAATAATCGAGGCAACTCCTTTGTGGCCGCCACTACTTTTATCAACACTCAGCTTATGGGCACCTAAGTTAATATCTAAATCATCGTGAATAACGGTCAGGACATCACTTAAATCACTGTTTTTTTTTGTAAAAAAATGTAATTTTTTAGGGATTAACTGGTAGTATGACAGGGCCAAGATGACACTTTCTCCAGACAGATTCATATAAGTTAAGGGCTTGAGAAAAAGATTTGTGCCCTGTTTGCAAATTAAGGCTTTAAATTTTTTTTCTTTTTGCCAAGTTTCATCTTTTAAAATTTCATCAACTAATAACCAGGCAGCGTTATGCCGGCTTTTGTGATACTTGTCGCCAGGGTTGCCTAGAGCAACTATTATTTTACTAATCATATTATACAAGTTAGTTGATAACAAAAACTAATCTTAATTATCACTATTTTTGAAACTTCCCGTGCACTCTTTTATTGTGCTCCACATACATAGTAATTGGCGTGCCTAAAAAATCAAATTGTTCTCTTAAGCGATTTTCAATAAATCTAAGATAAGAAAAGTGGAGATTATCATTAATACCAATTCTAACTGAAAAAACGGGGGGATTATTTTCCACTTGTTTTATTTCGTAAATATGGGGCGCTTTTAATCCTTTTCCTTTGGCGGGTAAATGAATTTTAACAACTCGCATTAGAAATTTTTTTAATTGGGTTTCACTAATTAGAGTTTTTCTGCCTTGGTAAATTAAATTAGCAATTTTTAAAACATCATTAACCCCTTTCTTATTTTTAGCAGAGATAAAGCAAATTGGTGCCCATAAGGCAAAGGGGAAATTTTGATAAATATGTTTTGTCCATTTTTTACGATCCCTTTCTTCAATCAAGTCCCATTTATTAGCAATAATAATTAGACTTTTTTTTCTTTTAATTACCTCTTCAAACATTTTGGAATCCTGATGACTTAGGGGAGCGCTAAGATCAATCATTAAGAGAGCGATATCCGCCTGATTAAGACTTTGTAAAGATTTCATAATCCCTAACTTTTCTAGTCCTTTACTTTTATGTCCCTGCCTAGAAATACCAGCCGTATCAATTAAGGTGTAGTTGTTATCTTCATATTTTAAGTAGCAATTTTGTGGCTCTCTGGTGGTGTGAGCCTTCTTACTAACTATCACCCTTTCATAGCCAAGCAAGGCATTAAGAAGCGAGGATTTACCAACATTAGGCCTACCAACAATACATAACTTAGCATTTTCTTCTTTTATTTGTCGTTTAGCAAGTTCTTTATTCTTCGGTAAGCATTCGCTTATATAGTCTAATAAGTCGCCAGTACCAACGCCGGTTTGAGCTGATAATAGAAAATGAGTATCAATATTTAATTTATAAAATTGAGCACTATCTAGTCTTTCTTTTTTCCCATCGACTTTGTTAATTAATAAAATGGTTTTTTCTTTTAGTTTTTTATCCTTAAAGAAGGCCTTAACTAATTCCTTATCTCCAGGCATTAAACCAACTTTTCCGTCAACTAAAAAAAGGATAAGACTGGCTTTTTTAAGATAATCAATGGCTTGCTTTTGAGCTTTGATGTCTATGTCTTCTTGATCTTCTTTTTTTAAGCTTTTTAAATATTGAGCCTTAATTAGCCCAGCGGTATCAACTAATTGAAAATTACAATAATTCCAGGAGACTTCTCCTAGATTGCTATCACGAGTGGTCCCTTCAATGTCAGAGATAAGGGCCTGTTTTTTTTCAGTTAAGCGATTAAACAAGGTTGATTTACCGACATTAACCCGACCACAAATTGCCACAATTGGTAAATTTTTATTATTCATTTTAATTTTAATTAGTTCCTAGGAGTAGCAAAAAATCGGATTGTCTTTCACCTTCTTCGTAGTTGCTTATCCAACTTGGAGCATCAAAGGCCATTTCAGCATTGACGAGTGTTAGTAGTTTTTCAAGCTCATCATTAAAACGACCAAAACTTAAATCATAAACTTTGTTAGTTTCATAATCTCTACGCTTAGCATTACTGACCTCTATTATTTCAAAGCCAGCTCTTTCTAAAGTAGCAGCTGTATTAGCGGCTAGACCAGTTGTCCAACTACCATTGACAACACTAATTTTTACCCGATTTTCTATTATACTTTCCTCTAATTCTTTTACCACCGAACCCTCTTCTTCTTTAAATATATTTTTAATAAGCATTTGCATCTCTAAAAAGTTGCCACTTTTGGGAATAAGGATGAAGGCATTTTGTTCACCCCGTGAGGCCCTAAGATAATTATTAGGACCATCATCAAAGACAAAGTTAGTAATCTTGTCCTTATCAATATCCTTAAGCATATTCCAGGCCTTTATTAACTCCCAAGCATTTAGATTTGTATTAATGCCTTTATCTAGTTCTTTAATAATATTAGAAATTTTATTAGGTTTGAGGAGAAGTTCTTGCTGAAGTAGATTTTGTTTAAGCGCCTCTAAGACCAGTTGTTGTCTCCTAGCTCGAGCAAAATCATTGCCCTCAATGCCACTCGCGTGCCTGCTCCTTACAAACTTTAAAGCTAAGCTTCCATCCATTTCTTTCTCGCCATTTTCAATATAGAGATGCTCAAAGCGGGCATAATAATCAGGGTTATCCTCTTGTCCTAAAATTGGATACTTGTAATCGCTGAGCGTATTTTCAACATTTACCGTAATACCTCCCAATAAATCGATGATGTTAATAAAAGCATTAAAATCAACTCTTATATAATAATTAATATCTAAGTTAAATGTTTTAGATAAATTTGAGGCAGTAAAAGCAGCCCCTTCTCCTTTTTTTCGACTTTCTCCAATTGCATTGAGGGAATTTATTTTTCGCCAACTACTTAAACCCTCAATTGGCACTGTTAAATCTCTAGGAAAAGAAATTAAAGATACCTCCTGGGTTGATGGCTTAAAGCTAGCCAGCATGATTGTATCAGCTAAATTAGGACCATCATGACCGACTCCACCGGTACCAAGCAGGAGGATGTTAACCCTGTCTTCCTTCTCTCCTAGTAAGGGCCTCTCTAAGCTTTCACTGAGATATTTAATTTTTCCTAAAAAGGTGTGCTCTTGTAGCCAAGTATTGGCCTGTGGGCTTGACATTATAACTTTAGCAGAGAATACTAAAAAAACCACCACAAGAAAACTGGCTATAAAGCGAAATTTTTTTTTAGTTTTTCTAAGTTCTGGGCTAGTGTCTTCATCTTCTTCTCGCATTTTTGCTTTAAAATCAATCATATAAATAAATGAGATCTCAATTATTCATTATAACTTATTTCTTGATTAAATCATATTAAGTCGGGGTGCCGGGAATTGAACCCGGGCTACATGCACCCCATGCATGCGTACTACCGTTATACTACACCCCGCTTTTCATTTAAAACTGCTTCAATTTCTTGGTCACTTAAATCCTTAGTTGATTGAAATTTTTCCCTAATTTCTTTAATCGTTAACCCTTGGCCGTATTTTTTAATCAATTCCTCTGGAGTCATTAAACGATTGGTAGCCTTTTCCGAAAAAGGCTTTTTTTCAGGGATTAATTTTTCAAGTTTTTTTCTAAATGCATTTTGTAGATTTTCCATATAATTTTTTTATATTATAAGTTTAAGCTACTTATGAAGCTTTGTCAAAATTGCTAATTTTATTTAATTATTATATAGTTAAGGAATACTAAACTATTATTATATGATAAAAGATAAAATTATTTTTTCTGGCATCCAGCCAAGTGGAGAGCTCCATATTGGTCATTTTATAGGGGCTATTGATCTCTGGCTTGATTTGCAAAGGAATAACAATTGCTATTTCTCAATAGTTGATTATCACGCTATTACTGTTGATCAAAATCCAGCTGAGTTGAGAAAAAGAATTTTTGAAATTACTAAATTATATTTAGCCTTAGGTATCAATCCAGATAAATCAGTTATTTTTCAGCAATCACAAGTAGCAGCTCATACGGAATTAGCCTGGATTTTAAATTGCCAAGCCACTTATATGTCAGATTTAAGGAAGATGACCCAATTTAAGGACAAAGGAGGCGATAGGCAGGAGGCAGTTTCAGTCGGCTTATTCAATTATCCAGTTTTAATGGCGGCTGATATTTTGCTTTATGATACTCAAATAGTGCCAGTTGGAGAAGACCAAAAACAACATGTTGAATTAGCTCGAGACATTGCTAAAAGATTCAATCATAAATTTGGTCAAATATTTACTATCCCTGAGGCTCTAGTTAAGGAAGAGGGATCGAGAGTAATGAGTTTAAGTGACCCTCTAAAAAAAATGAGCAAAAGTGAAAAAAATGCTGATAGCTATATCGCCTTATTAGACAGCCCAGAACTGGCTAGAAAAAAAATTATGAAGGCAGTTACTGATTCTGGCAGTGGAGTGTATTATATTCCTCATGAAAAACCAGCAATTTCTAACTTACTTTCAATTTATGCCTTTTTGGGTAATCGAGAGATAAAAAGGCTAGAAAAGGACTATCTAAATAGTGGTTACGGAAATTTTAAGAAAGATTTAGCTGAAGTGGTGCTTAGTTTTCTGAGTAAATTTCAAGAAAAATATAATCAAATTAAAGATGATGATGTTTATGCCATTTTAAAAAATGGTCAAGAAAAAGCCGAGCAAAAGGCTAATTTAAAGCTAGAGACAGTAAAAAAGGGAATTGGAATTGCTTAGTATTTATGGTTTAATAATTACCATAAATGACATTAATATGGTAATGGCATTACTTAATTAAACAAAACAAACACCGAATAATGGTGTTTGTTGCTTTTTGTGAAAATATTTCAAGTCTAATTGGCATCAATTCGTTCACTGTATAAAACAGTGTCGACTTGTGATCTTAATTAAAAAACCACATATCTCCCTAGAAAGGAGGTGATCCATCCACAGCTTCCGCTACGGATGCCTTGTTACGACTTAGTCCCTGTCATCGGTCTTACCTTATTCCCGTAAAAACGAGCTTTCGGGCACTACCAACTTCCTTGACTTGACGGGCGATTATCTTCTTATAAACTTAAGAATTGATGTTCCCACTCAGCGAGCGGATTTCCCGCACTGAGCGAGCTCTAATGCATTTTCTGTTTTAAATGATATAATTTATTTAAACCAGACGATGTTAAGTGTTTTTTTAGGTTAATATCTTCCATTATTTGACAAAATATGTCAAAATCTCTTTTTTACTAACAAATTTAACTGGATTTTCTTTAAAGAAGGGCATTACAACATCGTTTAAATGATTTCAATTTGAAACATCATAACGATAACAGTTTTTATGATTTACTCGATTATCTTTTTGTAGATAAACATTTCCACAGGCAAAATATTTTTCAAGCTGGTAAAGGATAATTTTATCCCCTTCCTGTAGCTTTACACAAAATTTTGGCTCTATTCTAACTCTTTGTTATCATAAACATAAATAGTAAAACTGCCTTCTCCGTCTATTAACCCAATTATATAATTTACATTAAACATAAACATTAAAGTGATTCCTTCCTCTAATTAATAATTAAAGTACTATGAATCAGCTGACTTCTAATATAGTGTTAGTTTAATTATATCATTAATAAAATTATTAATGAAGTCACTGATATTAGATCTCCCGGGGTTAATTAAATTTCCTTTCCCAACATCCTGAAACGATTTTTTTTGAATCTTCCCTAGGCTCACCACCCAATCAAAGGTCGATTCTTCGTTCTATATCATCAGGCTATTGTTTGTTTTGAGATCCTCTGCTAATTTTCTCACGAAAATTAACTATCTTTCAACTACGCTCCTTTATAGACAAAAAGGAGGAACGGATTTTAACCGTTTGGAAAAGTAATCTGCCCGGCGCAGATATTGTGAGTACAAGACCCGAGAACGTATTCACCGTGGCATAGCTGATCCACGATTACTAGCGATTCCAACTTCATGAGGTCGAGTTGCAGACCTCAATCCGAACTGAGAGAAATTTTCTGGGATTTGCTCCACCTTACGGCTTGGCGTCCCTTTGTATTTCCCATTGTAGCACGTGTGTTGCCCAAGGTGTAAGAACCATGCTGATTTGACGTCATCCCACCTTCCTCCCATTTAAAACGGGCAGTCTCCTATGACATATAAAACATAGGATCAGGGTTGCGCTCGTTTCCCGACTTAACGGTACATCTCACGACACGAGCTGACGACAACCATGCAGCATCTGTCTAGCACCCTCGAAGGCGGATCTGTTTCCAGACCTTGCAGCTAGATGTCAAGCCTTGGTGAGGTTCTTCGCTTATCGTCGAATTAAACCACATGCTCCACCGCTTGTGCGGGTCCCCGTCTATTCCTTTGAGTTTTAAGCTTGCGCTCGTACTCCCCAGGCGGGATACTTAACGGGTTACCTTAAATTAACAACACTGGCAGGGTCGATACTGCCAATGTTTAGTATCCATCGTTTACAGCGTGGACTACTAGGGTATCTAATCCTATTTGCTCCCCACGCTTTCGTCCCTGAGTGTCAGAACTGTCCTAGCAAACTGCCTTCGCATTTGGTGTTCCTGCTGATATTAATGGATTTAACCCCTACACCAGCAATTCCGTTTGCCTCTTCCAGTCTCTAGTTTATCCATCTCTCCCGCTGCCCCAAGGTTAAGCCTTGGAATTTAACAGGAGATGCGATAAACAACCTACGGACGCTTTACGCCCAATAAATCCGGATAACGCTCGGGGCCCTCGTATTACCGCTGCTGCTGGCACGAGGTTAGCAGCCCCTTATTCATCAGGTACCGTCATTGTTTCTTCCCTGATAAAAGCACTTTACACCCCGAAGGGCTTCTTCATGCACGCGGCGTCGCTCCTTCAGACTTTCGTCCATTGAGGAAGATTCTCGACTGCAGCCTCCCGTAGGAGTCTGGGCAGTGTCTCAGTCCCAGTGAGGCGGATCATGCTCTCGCACCCGCTACCCGTCATAGCCTTGGTGAGCTTTTACCTCACCAACAAGCTGATAGGACATAGGCCCCTCCCAAGGCGCCGGAGCTTTAATAAATAGGCTTATGCTTATTTATACCATCGAGTATTATCCCACCTTTCGGTGGATTATCCTCGTCCTTGGGGTAGGTTACCAATGTGTTACTCTCCCGTTTGCCATGCCAATATTGCTATTAGCATTCGACTTGCATGCCTTAGACACGCCGCCAGCGTTCATCCTGAGCCAGGATCAAACTCTCTTGTAAAAAAGTTTTTAATCAGGTGGCTCCTGAATATTTTAATCTGTTTAATTAAAAACAGATAATGTTTTGTTTTCCGAATTGATGCCAATTAGCATCAAAATTATTTTCACGAATTATTCAGTTGTTAAGGGACAAAAAGCGATAGTAAAAAACAAAGATATTTAATATCTTGTTTATATCAAAACTTATCCACTTTTATAATTACCTTTATAATATACCATCCTAAAAAACTTGTCAAGACTGATAAATTAGTCTATTATATTAAGTATAATAATTTAGTTTTTAGTTTATGCCAGAAGGAGATAAGGATCAAGTTTCAAAGCTGCAGGAAGATTTTTTACGGTCAATAAAAAAAATAGATCAGATTTATAATAATACTTTTCTTTCTTTAGAAAAACTTCATCAACAAAAAATGAAGTTAATTGAGGATTATAAACAAAAAGCTCAAGAGGAAGAAATTAAAAAAATAAGGGAGGATATTAAAAAAGAAGGATAGATTAATTTAAAAAATATGGCAAAAGAAAATTTTAAAACTGGCGAAACAAATAAAGAATTAAAATCATCTCCAGAAACAGGCCCAGAAATACCAACTACTCCAGAAGGGGCGAAGGAAGAAATTATAAAAAAAGCAAAGGAAAGTATTAAAAAAATTGACAATGAAGTGGGTAATCAAGAAGGCTTAGAAGAAGAAGCTAGTGGAGGGGAACTGATTCCTGGAGCAGGGGAAATTGACAACAGAAGAGAAGAAGTTAAAGAAAGTGGTAAAGAGGAGATTAAAAAAGTTGTTAATCCTAAAGAAGTAGGTACCACGAATAAAGAAGCTGAAAAATATATTAGAGCAGAGCAGTTAGTGAGAGAAATGGAAAAATTAAATAAATCTCCTAGGGTAATTTCTTTAGATCATGGTATAGAATATGAATTAGATGGTCAGATGGAGAAAGAAGAGTTAGAAGAAATGGTAAAAAACGGGGAAATATCGACTGATGAATTAGCTAAAATAAAAGATCAAGTTGTAATAGAAAATAAAAATAAACAAGAAGAAAAAGAAAGAATTCAGAGAGAATCTCTAGAGAATATATTAAAAATTTTTAATCAATTAAAGTTACAACAGGGACAGGAATTGGTGATTAGGGGTGAAAAATATCAAATTATTGAATTAGATAAAGAGAAGGGATTTGTTAATATAGGAAAACTTAAAAAAGATGGTAGTTGTTATGAAATTTTTTATAACCCCAAAGATTATAAAAAATTGGCTACTGATTTAAATTATAAAGAAGAAGATAAAGATTCGCCTTCTCCTATAAAAGAAAATTTTCAGGAAAATGAAACCGAAAAAATACAGTCTGCAAACTCTCTTGGTGAACTGTACAAGATTATTAAAGAAATTGGAGGCATTCAAGGTTCGTCAGAGTTTTATTCAGTAGATGAAATTTGGGAACGGGTGCGTGCGTATGTAAACAATCAAGCAGAGGAAGAGATTATTACCAGAAACGGTAGACTTCGAGATAAGGTAAGGGAGCTTAAATACGCTAGAGAGCAAAGTTTAAAATCTAGCCAGGCAGACAAAGCTAGCAGGAAAAAGGTCTCTGAGGCTGAGGGGATTAATGATACAAAAAAAGAAGTAAAGGAGGTCAGCGAAGTAGAGTTTAAAAAAGTTGCTAACTCCTATATCAACTTATCTTTGGAGGAGTTAAATACTAAATGGAATGAAACTAAGAAACTGTTAGATGAAGCCGAGAAGAATAAAGATGAAGCAGCTTATAACGAAAACTATAAAGTAATTAAGGAGATTGAGAAAGTTAAAGGAGGAGCTATAGAGCAGGCAGAAAATAAAATATCTGAGCCCGAGAAAGTTGAAAAAAATGAAGAACCAGAAAGCCAGGAGTTAGAAAAAGAAAAACCTAATGAGAAGAGAGAGATTAAGTTTAGTGAGGAGGTATTAAAAGGAATTAAAGAGTTAGGTTTGAAGTCGGAAGATTTAGAAAAGATGGAGGCCTTTGGAAAGCTCAGTGAAGGGGGGCAAATACTGGCTTTAAAAAACTATGATCAAATACTGGTTGATGAAGCAGTTAAAGGGACTCCTGAAAAAGTCGCACAGATTAAGGAAGCGAGGAAAAAAAGATATCAAGAGAAGATGGGTCAGAAAAAAGGCGCTTTTATGGCTGGTCTTAGAAATTTTTTTGGAAGCGGTAAAAGAGAAAAGAAGGCTTTCAAAGAATCATATGAAGACTTAAAAAACAAGGAAGATGAAAGTAATAAGAAAATGGCTTTAGAGGCAGCGGTTAATTGGGTCTCCAATTTTGATGTCCCAGCTAAGTTAGAAAATGGTAAAGTTAAATTAGAATTTGTTGATGGTTCTGAGTTTGATAAAGAAACACAAGCCATAATTGAAGAGTTAAATGAGGAGGCAAATAATTTTGCCCGAATGCCTCAGTATATGTCTAATATTAGTGCCAGGAGAAGTGATAAGAAAAAATATGAAAAGGCTCAATTAAAGGTGGAAAATAAGAAGAAGGAACTAGAAGCGTCATTGCTGGATAAAAAGAGTGAGGGGGAAATAATTAATATTTTAAATAGTTTAGAAAATAAAATTTCTAATTTACAAAATAATTTGACTGACAAAGAGAGAGAGGAGTTTGAAAAATCTGATTCTAAATTTTTTAAGTTTCTAAAGTCTAGCAAAACCGAGAAAGTTTCATATTTAGTTGGTGGTTATTTAAGTAGAGGGGCGATTAGAAGTAAATTAAGTAGTGATAGTACTAGTGAATTAGCCGGTCTTGGTGGTAGCACTGCGGTGGGCCTAGCTTCTTATGGAACTCTAGGAGTCGCTGCAGCTATAGGAGGAATAAGAGGCTGGCAAAGAGAAAAGAAAAAGATTAGAGAAGAGGATAAAAAAATAGCTAAGCAAGAATATCAGGAAACGGTGGAAATGAAAAATAGAAAAGAAGCTTTAGTTGAATTGAAAAAAGTGACACCTGAATTTCTAAAAATATTTGGAGAGAATGAAGATAAAAAAAAGGGTGAAACTTGGGAAACTTATCAAGATAGAAAAACTAAAGAATGGTTAAAGGCTGATCCTGAAAAAGCTAAAATATACATAGCTAAGAAAGGAGAATTCGATCAGGCTAATCTCGAATTTTTAAAAACTCAAAAGAAAAAGTTTTTAGAATTCAAAACAGAAGCCAACTTTATTTACGCCGAGTCAGCTAGTGCTAAGATTGATAATTTAGTGAATGATATTTATGCCTTGCAAGATCAAGAGAGTCTAAGCACTGAGGATAAAGAAAGGTTAATTAAAAAAACAGAGATGTTAAAAACTAGACTTGAATACACGCAAGCTAAGATTGGTGACGGTCTGCTGGCTCTGGGTTTGAGTCAAAATCGCTTAACGAGCAGTACCCGATTATTTAATACGATTGCTCAGGCTAGCTTGCTAATTGAAACAGTTGATTATGAAGATAAAAAATTACCAAAAAAAGCTGGTGATATCATTGGTGATGAATATAGGAATGATGATGGAACAATCAACTTTAAAGCATGGGCTGAGGCAGCTTCAGGAGAAGACTTGGCTCTTTATAGGCAAACTAAAATTAAAAACTTTTTAGACAGACAAGATGATAAGGTCAGCAGTGAAAGAGCTAAGCAGAAAGCTAAAAAAGCCGCTATTGGGGCAGTTAGTGGAGCAGCTTTTGCCTTTGTTGGTATGAAAGCTTTTGATCATTTAGGTGACACAGAGATGGGTCAAGCGCTAAAAGAGAAAATCGGGAATGCTATTAGTCATGGGATTGATCAGGGAAAGGATGCAGTAGAGGCAATTAAAGATTTATTTGATAGCTCGGAAGGCTTAGCTGAAGCAATGCCAAGTATTGACGAAGTAGATGCCATCAATGGAGCTGCTATTGCTGAAACTATAGATGGCGCTATTAATGTACCGCCAGAAGCACCTCTTTTACCGTCTTTTGAAGACTTAAAAGAAACCGGTGCCTTGTCTAATAATATTTCTAATGAGGGTTTTGCTGAAGGAAAAACAGATTCTATTTGGCATTCAGCTAGAGAGATATTTACTAATAATGCTGAGGCCCTTGGTTATGAAGGAGATATGTCTAATGCTGGAGAGTTAAGAGGGTGGGCTGACAAGATGGTGGCTGGAGCAATAAACAGGATGGACGATGTAAAAGATTTAGTTCATGAGGGGAATGTAATAGAATTAAATCAAAATGAAGCTGGTGAATATATTATCGAACTTCATCAGGCAGAAGGTCTTGAGCCAGGCTATCTTCCCGATGAAGCTGAACTAAGTGAAAGACCTAGAATGGAAGATATTCCTGAAAAAATTCCTAGAAAAGAAATAAATGAGATACCGCACACATATAATCTTCCAAACAAGGAAGCCCCTGATGCTGATATTACTTTAGATGACTTAAAGAATGTCGCTGAGGAACCAGTTGTTGATGGTGAGTCTAGTCCTGATCAGCAAGAGCTATCAAATATTGTTGATAATATTGACGAAGAAGGAGGCGAGCGATCTGGTATAGAAGAATCTCTTGATAGAGCTAGAGAAGCTATTGATCAAGAGGGTGGGGATGAGGTGCCAGCAGTAGAGGATGTCTCTGAAGAAGGAGGTGAACAAGTTAGCGAAGATAAAACAGAGACAGGTGGATTGACTATTGAAGATGTAAATGAGGCAGTTGAATCACAAGAAAAAATATATAGCCAACAAACAATTGATAAAGTGCTAGATATTATTGCCAATAAGGATAATCCGACGTCTCAGGACAAGATATTATTAGAATATATCAAACAAAACAATGTGTCAAAAACTGAAAATTTAACAAATTTGTTAAGTAAAAATGTCTTTTTATTAGAAACTGGCAATCCTATTTCTCAAGAGTTATTAAGTTTTAGTGAGATTAGGAATGCTACCGGAACAGAAAAAATAGACCTATTTTACGATTTATTAAGAGACAAGATGGGCAATGGAGGCTCTGAGCAATTTGAGGCATTAGAAATGCTTAAAGAAAAAGGAGCAATAAAGATTGTTGAGGCGACTGATTTAAGTAATGATAAAATTGCCTTTACTCTAGGCGAAAAAAAGTTTAACTATGATTTTTCTAGACAAGGTTTACAAGATTTAAGTAGTTTACTTAAAAAATTAAGTCAAGTTAAAGGCTTATAAGCTAAGCAGTTCTCTCGCCATACTCACTAATTATGTGATTTATATATTAATGTTTTAATATGGTTTTTGCATTAAGGTTTTCTGGCTTGACATTAATTAAAATATTAACTAATCTAATATGAAATAGTTCATTAAAATAACCTAAAAAATTATATATCATGAAAAAAATAGTAGTAGTTGTTTTTTTGTTTTTTATTGCCCTTACAGCTGTAGGACAAGTAATTGTTGAAAATTCCCATAACTTCCCTGTGGAAGTTATTGTGGGAAAAAAAAGTTTTATCTTGCCAGGCAGTGGGCGAGCTAGCACCACCCTATTTTCTCCCAATAGGGAGAATACATATAAGGTGAGCTGGTACGATGGCTTAAGCAAGAAAAGTAGATTATTCACTGAAAATGTGAAAAATGTCTTAGTAATAGATGTGAACCGAGGGCCAATTACTAAGGAGGTAAAAATTTCTTCTATAGCTGAGACTCGCCAAACTCTTAGCCAAGGGAAAAGCGAATTAAGAGTGATTAAGAATGCCTCTGATCGGAGGTTCCAAGTTATTTCTAAAAGTTATGGCTTGGAAGGACTTTCCTTGGCTCCAGAGCAGGAGTCAGACAGTGTTCTAATTCCCCAAGGCTTAATTGCCTTGACACTCCTTGTTGACTTGGATGCTGATTCAATCAGCACCGGCCGCCGTTATATGCAACAGGTTTTTACGCAAATTGTTACTCAGGATCAAGAAATTATCCGGGTGACCGACAATCATCTACATGTGGCCTTCGCTGGGCGTGAAAAAGTTCGTTTTGTTTTTCATAATAAAACTGGCCATGATGTTGTCGGCGTTGGAGGTAGTGTATTAGGGCAAGTTATTGCCAGTGGCAAACTATCAAGGAGGACACTTGAAGCTAATGACGGCTTCATGAATGCCACCTGGCAATTCATAGACAATAAAGGCGTTCTAAGGCAGGCCATGTCAATTTATGTGCTTGCCGAGAAACGAATGCGCGTAGAAATAAGGCGCATTGAATAATATTTACCCGTTTTCCTTGTAAAAAGGAAGCGGGTTTTTTAATTGACTAAGCCCTTTGGCTTTGCTAAACTTAAAGCATTGGAAAGACTTTTTTATTTACAAAAACATATGATTATTACTTGGCAGGGGCATTCCTGCTTTAAAATTCAAGATAAAATAGCCAGTGATGGGATTACAGTAGTAACTGATCCTTTTGATAAAAGCTTAGGTTTAAAGTTAGCTAATTTTGAAGCGGACATAGTAACTGTTTCCCATGATCATGCTGATCACAATAATGTCTCTTCTTTAAGAGGAACTCCTTATATAATAAATCAAGCGGGTGAATATGATGTCAAGGGAGTTTTAGTTGAAGGAGCGGATTCATACCATGACAAAAACAAAGGAGCTGATAGAGGAATGAATATAATCTATCGTTTAGTGGTAGATGATATTAGTATTGTTCATTTGGGCGATTTAGGCCATATTTTAGATGATAAGCACTTGGAAAAATTAAATGGGGTTGATATACTTTTAATTCCGGTGGGAGGAAAATATACTATTGATTACAAAGAGGCGGTTAATGTTGTTTCTCAAATTGAGCCAAGAATTGTTATTCCCATGCATTATAAGATGAAAGAAGGTGGCCTTAAAGACATTGATGAAGTTGACAAGTTTATTAAAGAGTTAGGAATTAGTCCTATTTATGAAGATAAATTAAAGATAAGTAAAAAAAATCTTCCTACAGAGGATAGAGAGTTGCTTATTTTAAAGTATAATAATTAATAAATAATATGAATCATCCTAAAAAAGAAAAGACATTAGTAATTTTAAAACCTGATGCTATTCAAAGAAGTTTAATTGGTGAATTAATTAAAAGATTTGAGCAAACTGGTCTTAAATTAGTTGCTTTAAAAATGCTTCAAGCCAGTGAAGATTTGTGTTGGAAGCATTATAATAAAGATGAAAAATGGTTTTTAAGTAAAGGAGAATTATTAATAAAAAACAGAAAAGACAAAGGCATGCCTATTGAAAAAAAAGCGATTGAGTATGGGCAAGATATTATTGGCAGTTTAGTAAAATTTATAACCGCCTCCCCTGTGATCGCGATGGTTTTTACTGGTAATCAAGCAATTGGAATTGTTAAAAAATTAGTTGGAGGAACCGAACCTTTAACTTCAGATGTTGGTACGATTAGAGGTGATTTTACTCTAGATTCATATGAATTATCTAATTATGATCAAAGAGCGGTTAGGAACTTAGTTCATTGCTCAGATGAAGCCTCAGAAGCAGTTAGAGAAATTAATTTATGGTTTAGGCCAGAAGAAATTTTTTCTTATAAACTTGTGGCTGAACATATTTTGTATGATGTCGATTTAGACGGAATAAAGGAATAATTTATGTTTAAGAATAAGAGCAAAGAGGAAAAAAAATATTTAATTTTCACGCTGGGGGTTATTTGTTTTACTTTTCTTTTTCTTTTTTTATGGGCAATTAATTTAAGACAAATAATTTTTCCAGTTGTAGCCACTGATCAAGTAAGTCAGGATAATAAATATTGGCAAAATTTAAGAGTTAATGTTTTAGGTGATATTGAAGAGTTTAGTAATGAGTGGAATGATTTACAGGCAAGTAATCAAACTAGCCAGGGAGAAGCTGTTTTAAACAATTTAAAATCTAAAATAGAAGAGAAAAATACCTGCTTATTAGGAGAGGATTGTGAATAATAAATAATTTATGTCAAAGAAAAAAGAAGAGATAATACCAAGAGCCTTAAAAGATGGCGAAGAAAGAACTGAATATGGAATTGTTAAGGAGGAGGCGATTGTTGAAGAAATGAGTCGCTCATATTTAGATTATGCGATGAGTGTTATTGTCTCCCGAGCCTTACCTGATGTCAGAGATGGTCTAAAGCCAGTTCATCGACGAATACTATATGCAATGTGGAGTATTGGACTCCGCTTTAATGCTAAATTTAGAAAATCAGCGACTGTAGTTGGTGAGGTCTTGGGTAAGTATCATCCTCATGGCGACAGTGCTGTTTATGACTCTTTAGTTCGCTTAGCTCAAGATTTTTCTATGCGCTATCCTTTAGTTCGAGGTCAAGGAAACTTTGGCTCAATGGATGGCGACCCAGCAGCAGCGATGCGTTATACTGAAGCTAAGTTAGCAACGATATCTGAGGAATTGCTTTTAGATATTGAAAAGGAAACAGTTGATTTTAGACCTAATTTTGATGATTCACAAAAAGAACCAATAGTCTTTCCAGCCAAACTTCCCAACTTATTGTTAAATGGAACTATGGGAATAGCAGTGGGCATGGCGACTAATATTCCTCCCCATAATTTAAATGAATTAATCTTAGCCATTGAGCATTTAATTGATAAGCCTGAGGCTAGTGTTGAGGATTTATTTGAATTTGTTAAAGGTCCAGACTTTCCAACCGGAGGGATTATTTATGATAAAAAAGATATTTTAAATGCTTACGCAACTGGCAAGGGCGGAATAGTTTTAAGAGGGGTGGCTAATATTGAAGAAAAGGGTTCAGCTTTTCAAATTATTATCTCTGAACTTCCCTATCAGGTCAACAAGGCGGATTTTGTTGCTAAAATTGCTGATTTAGTTAAGGATAAAAAATTAGAAGGAATTAGGGGACTTCGCGATGAATCAGATCGCGACGGAGTCAGGGTCGTTATTGAGTTGAAAAAAGACACTTATCCAAAGAAAATTTTGAATGCTTTGTATAAAAACACCTCCCTACAAACTACCTTTCATGTTAATATGTTAGCTTTAATTGATGGCCTCCAGCCTAGGGTGTTAACTCTAAAAATGATTCTAGAAGAATATATTAAGCATCGCCAAGAAGTAATTAGGAGGAGGACTCAATTTGATTTGCAAAAAGCCAAAGATAGAGCCCATATTTTAGAGGGTCTAATGATTGCTTTAAAAAATATCGATGAAGTCATTAAAACGATTAAAGCTTCTGCTAATAAAGAAGTAGCTAAACTTAATTTAATTAAAAGATTTAAATTATCTGACCGACAAGCAACCGCTATTTTAGAGATGAGACTACAGAATTTAGCTAATTTAGAAAGACGAAGGATTGAAGATGAATTGAAAGAAAAAATGATTTTAATCGGTCAGTTAGAGGCTATTTTGCAATCAGAAAAGAAGATTAGATCAATTATTAAAAAAGAATTAAAAGAAGTAAATGAAAAGTTTGGTGATTCTAGAAAAACTAAAATAGTTGCTCATGGTGTAAAAGAATTTAATATAGAAGATTTGGTACCCAATGAAGAAATGGTTTTAATGATGACCCGAGACGGCTATATCAAAAGAATTGAGCCTGATACCTTTAAAGTTCAAGCTAGAGGCGGTAAGGGAGTAATTGGTTTAAATACTAAAGAAGAGGATGCCGTTGAATTTATGTTTACTACTTTTACACATAGTGATTTACTATTTTTTACCACCAAGGGGAGGGTCTTTAAGATAAAGGCCTATGAAATACCACAGAGTTCACGGATTGCCAAAGGCACTCCAATTGTTAATTTTCTACAATTGTTAAGTGGCGAGCAAATTACTTCAATACTACCGCTAGACAAGATATGTGATAGCAAACATCTATTTTTTGCTACTGAGTTGGGCTTGGTTAAGAAAGTTGAGTTATCCGCTTTTGACAATGTCAGAAGAAGTGGATTAATGGCTATTAAGATAAAAGATAATGATAGCTTGATTTGGACCAAGCCTACTTCTGGGAATGATGAGATACTTTTAGTTACCTCTCAAGGACAGGCAATTCGTTTTAAAGAAGAAAATGTCAGACAAATGGGTCGCAGTGCTTCAGGTGTCTACGGGGTTAGACTTAAGAAGGGTGATAAGGTCGTGGGAATGGGAGTAGCAAAAAATACAAAATCTAATTATCAGATTTTAACTATTATGGCCAATGGTTATGGCAAACGAACTAAATTTAGTTTATATAAAACACAGGGTCGTGGTGGCAGTGGCATTAAAGCAGCCAAGATAAGTGATAAGACTGGAAGCCTGACTAATGCTTTCTTGATAAACGCCGACTTAATGGAAAAAAGAGATCTTATTATTATATCTGACAAAGGCCAGGTCATTCGCCTTCCCTTTAAATCAATTAATGTTTTAAATCGAGACACTCAAGGAGTTAGAATTATGCGCTTTAAAGATAAAGATGATAAGGTGGCTAGTGTTACTTGGGTTTAATAACTCCAAAATTCATAGAAAAATGGAAATAGCGAGTCTAAAGATACATTAATATAAAAATATGGATACTTATCTATTATTTCTTTCCCTGTTATTACTCATCGGTTTAATTGTGGTGATAAGTCTTTTGCTTAACAGAAAAAAAAGTGGTCATGATGAAAAAATGCTAGATAGATTAAGTCAACAATCGGAGAAGTTAGCTCAATTATATACGCAAAATACAGAGCTCAGGCAAGAGCTAGATAAGAAATTAAGTGAAACACATTTAGCTAATCAGGGTCAATTTAAGCAAACAACTGATGTTATTCAAAATATAAACAAACAATCAGCTAAATTAATTACTGAGGTGACGGAAAAATTAGCGAAACTAGATGAAACTAATAAGCAGGTGATTAACTTTTCCTCTCAATTACAAAGTTTGCAGGATATTTTAAAAAATCCTAAGCAAAGAGGGGTCTTAGGGGAATATTATTTAGAAGAAACTTTAAAAAATGTATTGCCACCTAAATCATTTCAGATGCAGTATTCACTAGGTAAGGATGATAAAACGGATAAGGAGTTAATTGTTGATGCAGTTGTTTTTGTGAAGGATAAAATTATTCCAGTTGATGCTAAATTCTCCTTAGAAAATTATGAAAGGTTATTAAATTGTCATGACAAAGAAGCTAGGAAAAAACTAGAGAGCCAATTTAAGCAAGATTTAAAAAATAGAATAGACGAGACGGCTAAATATGTCTTACCAGAAAAAGGAACAATGGATTTTGCTTTTATGTTTATCCCTTCTGAGGCAATTTATTATGACCTTTTAGTTAATTCGATTGGGAGCGCTAAAGTTAGTACTCGTAATTTAGTAGAATATGCCTTTCGTGATAAGAAGGTTATTATTGTCTCGCCAACTAGCTTTTTAGCTTATCTCCAAACAGTTTTGCAGGGCTTAAAGGCAATGCAAATTGAAGAAAAGGCCAAAGAGATTAAGCTTAATATTGAAAAATTAGGCAAGCATCTCTTAAGCTACGATGACTTTTTAAGAAAACTGGGCATTAGTTTGAAAACTAGTGTTAATCATTATAATAATGCTTATTTAGAATTTAAAAAAATTGATAAAGATGTTGTTAAAATTACTGGAGCTGAGGTAAAAATCGAGCCTTTAAAAATTGATCCACCGCTAACTTAATATGTTAAATCTTAATCAACAGGAATTTTCTTTAGCAATTATTAAAACAATTGTTTTTTTTGATATTTTTGACTACCCCCTAACAGCCTATGAAATCTATAATTATTTAGCTTTTAAGACAAAATTTAAGGAAGTTATTGATATTTTGCCCCTTTTAATTGAAATTGGAATTATTGAAGAAAAAGATGGCTTTTATTATCTCAATAGCAAAGAAGATCATTATTATTCTCGCCTAAATAGATACCACTTAACTAATCGAAAATTGAAAATTGCTAAACGGGTAGCTAAGTGGTTTAGTTATCTACCTTTTGTAAAATTAGTGGCTTTAAGTAATTTAATCGGTCGACATAATATGCGAGAGGAAGGTGATATCGATATATTTATTATTGCTGGCAAAAAGCGTTTATGGCTGGCTCGTTTTTTTTGTGCCGGTTTAATGAAATTGTTAAATAAAAGACCGACTGAGAAAAACAAGAAGGATAAAATCTGTTTAAGTTTTTATGTTGACACCAATCATTTAGATCTCAGCGCTTTAAGCTTAGAGGGCGGAGAAGATTGGTATTTTTATTATTGGCTAGCCGGTCTTTACCCTTTATATGACGAAGGTTCATATTATTTGCGCTTGATGCAAAATAATCAGTGGTTAAAAAATTATTTACCTAATATTGATTTTTTAATCAGCAATCAAAGCTATAGCCCAGCTTTGAGATTTCGCTCTAAAGCCCCTTTTATTTTTAAAGGAATTAGTCAGCTCCTTAATATATTAGAAACGAAGGCAGAAAAATTTCAATTAAAGATTATGCCTCAGGCCTTAAAGGAGCAGGCCAATCAAGGCTCTCAAGTAGTTATTAAAGAAGGCATCATAAAACTGTATCTAAGTGATAGGCGCCAGGAGTTTAAAAGAGTATTTGACCAAAAATTATATCAAGTTTTAAAAAAATGGCCAGAATAAATAAAATATTATTAGCTTCATTCGTTTTCTTTTTGCCTTGGCAGATTAAGTATATTTTAAAGCCCAGCCCTTTAAATTACTGGGAGATAGCTATATTTATACCTATTATTCTTGCTTTCTTTTTAGTAATTATTAACTTTTTTAAAATCATTGAATCCTTAAAAAAGCTAAACAAATTAATCGCAATATCTTTAATTAGTCTTGACTTGCTGCTTTTTATCTCTATATTTCTGTCCCCTAATTTGCTCCTATCTGTTTACAGGTATTTTATATTTTTATTAGCCATTCTTTTATTTTTATTATTAATTAATATAAAAGATAAGTTATACT
>CAYZMF010000002.1:0-47195 GCA_964479455.1 uncultured Gammaproteobacteria bacterium
AAGAAATAAATAATATGAAATTTTTAGATTTTTATAAAGAAAAATTAAACTGTAAAACAAAAGATCAAGTTTTTGATTATATCATTGAAAATCTGAAACCAAGTAATACACTTTGGACTTATTTTGTAAATTGGGAAAAGGTTTTTAAAAATACTAAGAAGATTGAACTTGCTTTAAATAATTTAAATTATTTAATTGGTAAGGATGATTTTGATAAAGAATTTAAATTTTTAGTAAAAGAAAATCCAAGTATCATAAAAGTTATTCCAGCTCTATCCGTAAGGGATGGAAGTAATAAAAAGAAATTTGAGATTTTAGTTGATTTTTCTAATAAGAAACTTATTTACGATGAATATGATTTTACTATTAAGAATCTGAATGACAAGGACGTTGAAAAATATTTAACTTTTATAAAAGAAACTGGACTAAAAGATTTGATAACATCAAAAAAAATAAAAAACCTTGTTGATTATATGATTGGTGTTGAGGCTGGACTAGATAGTAATGGTAGAAAAAATAGAGGTGGTCATGCCATGGAAGATATTGTTGAGTATTTTATTAAAGATGCTTGTAAGCAAAGTGGGTGTAAGTATTTAAAAGAAGCTAATGCAGAGAAAATTAAAAAAGAATGGGGTTATGATGTTCCAGTTGATAAATCATCACGAAGATATGATTTTGTAGTAGATAACGGTAAAGAACTTTTTATCTTTGAAACTAACTTTTATGGTGGAGGCGGTTCAAAATTAAAAGCAACCGCAGGTGAATATAAAAGCCTTTTTGATGTACTAAAGAGGAAGTATAAGTTTATATGGATTACTGATGGTCTTGGCTGGAAAAAAGTTCATAAACCTTTAAAAGAAACTTTTGAATACAATGATTATTTATTGAATTTAGATATGTTGGAAAAGGGAATTTTAAATTACTTATTAAAATAATATGGCATGAGAAGTAAAGATATCAAATCAAGATTACAGCTTGGTTAAAAGATTTTCTCAAAAGTATGTTGATGATTTTAGCGATACATATAATTTTGTGGGAGACGAGGAGTTTAAAATGATTAAGTCTAAATTAGAAGAGAAAAAAAAGAGTATAATAAAAGGAGAGATTGCCTCTAAAGGTCAAAAAAATATTTATATAGCCACGGCCTGTGTTATACACTCATCTTCTGAGTGGAGAAAGGTGAAAAAAGGTGAGATATTAGTTACTTCCATGACTACCCCAGATTTTGTGACAGCTATGAAAAAAGCTTTAGGCTTTATCACTGATGAGGGGGCATTACTTGTCACGCCGCCATAGTGGCCAGGGAAATGGCTAAACCTTGTATAATTTCGACAAAAAAAGCTACTCAAATGATAAAAAGCGGTGATAAATTAAGGATGAATTTACTTACCGGCTTAGTTGAGATTATGATTTAAAGCCTAGTAATTACTAATTTTACAAATTAAGTAGTAAATAATTTATAAGCCATGGGCGATGCTTTCATCATAACCGGCCTGACTTATTTCGATGAAATCGGCTTTGCCTTTGAGTGATTCAATGTTTCTGGCGCCGATATAGGTCATACCCGAGGCGATTCCTCCTAAAAGATTGTTAACTATTAGATTAATTGAGCCTTTATATTTCACTTTAGTCATTTCTCCTTCAACATGAACAACTTCTTTTACCCTCTGACCATCTAGACTCATTTTTTTAATGGTAGCTAGATAGCTGGCCATGCCCCGATAGTCTTTATATTTTTCTCCTTTAATAGTGATTATTTTACCGGGACTTTCTTTAGTGCCGGCAAATAGAGAGCCGGACATAATACAATCAGCCCCAGCACCAATAGCTTTAACGATGTCGCCTGAGTTTTTCATACCCCCATCAGCGCAAATTGGTACTCGTCCTTGGCTTGCCTCGTAAGCGTCCATAATAGCAGTGATTTGAGGAACACCAGTTCCCGCCATAATTCGAGTAGTACACATTGAGCCCGGTCCGATTCCTACTTTAATAGCATCAGCTTTTTTGCTGATAAAATACTCAGCCGCATCTTTAGTAGCAATATTACCTACCATAATATCAATATGAGGATAATGTTCTTTTAAATAATCCAGAGTTTTGCCAGTTCTTTTGGAGTGTCCGTGGGCAACATCTAAAACCAAAATATTCACCCCAACTTCATTTAAGGCCTTGACCCTAAGTTCGTAATCTTTAACGCCAATGGCAGCTGCCACCATTAGTTTGTTATCTTTAACTTTTTTTACCTCTTTAACTTGCTTTTCAATGCTCATAAAGCGGTGGATAACCCCCAAACCACCTAAACGACCCACAGCAATCGCCATCTTACTTTCACAAGTGGTATCCATATTGGCCACTACAATCGGTATATCAAGTTGATAGTTTTTGGTAATTTTAGTTTTGAAGCTAACTTCTTTTCTGGACTTAATCTTATTATACTTAGGAACGATTAAAACATCATTGAAGGAATAGCCTTTAGCGATAATTCTAGCCATATATTTTAAATTATTTATTTCTAACGAGTTTATTATAGCAGATTAATTAAATATTTAAAGACTTGAATTATTTAAAAATATTGTCTATGATAAGCTTATATGCAAGATTTAATTAATAAGATACTTTATTCAAACAAAGAAGAAAGTAGGCAAGCTAAGTTAGAGATAGAAAAATTAGAGCGTAAAGACAAGAAAAAAATTTTGTACAATCTATTTATACAAAATATAAAGGATTTTAAAGAAAACGATAATCATCAAGGAGTAGCTAACTTTATTTACGCCTCTAAATGGCTTATCTTTAGTTGTCCAGAAAAAGATTTAGATTTTTGGGCTGATTTTCTTTTAGAACAGATTAGCTCCGATTCTGGACTAGTTAGAAACGCGGTGGTTAAGGTCTTTCCTAACCTGTTAATTAATATTAATTTTTCCCAGAATGTTTTAAAAAAGCCAAGCTCTAAAGATTTAGAGTTAATGAAAAAGTATTGGCAATTATCAGTTAGGATAGAAGACTTGCTTGATAAATATGCTAATGAAAAATATCATAGATATGAATATGTTTCTGACTTACCAGCTTCTGTTTTCAAAAGTCTCAATTATCTCTGGGTTGATTTAAAATATTATCAACAAGGAGATAAAATTTTGGATTACTATTTTAATAATGTTATTCATAAAGAAGAGCCAGCCAATACCAATACTAGTCAGCAATTAGGCATTCTAATTGATTTTGAAAGATATCTGCAGGCTAATCATATTAAGATAAAAATTGAAGACATCTTAGAGATTATTTACAGAAATAAAAGTGATCAATCTCTAAAGATTGCCCTGTCTTATATCTGCAAGCAAACTCAAGTACCAGTTCAACTTATACCACAATTTTTAAAATACCTGAATATTCTTTGGAATATTTTTCCGCACCTCGATTTAGATGGAGAGGCGCCAATTAATTTAACTAATAAAAAAAAATATGAGTAAATCTTTCAAAGCTAAATATAGCTATTTTTACCTTCTCTCTTTAGTTTCTTTAATATTTCTCGCTATTTCACTGGGCCTAATTTTATTTAACATCATCAATCTTAGCATTGGCGATGCTTTAATTGAGGGGAATTTTAATAATTATGACAGCCAACTAAAGTTTGCCATTTCCGCTCTTTTAATTAGTGCCCCCGTTTATTATTTAAGTCAGTATTTTATTAAAAAAGGTTTTGAGAAAAAAGAATTTTTTAAAGAAAGTAATTTAAGGAAGTGGTTAATCTATCTGATTTTATTAGTCTCTTCAGTCATTATCTTAGGGCTACTTATTAGCCTATTTAATAATTTTTTAAGTGGTGAATTGACCACTAGATTTGTTTTAAAGGCAATTAGTGTCTTTTTTCTTTCCGCCTTTGTTTTTCTTTATTACCTCTACAACCTTAGAGATCATCAAAAAAAAATATTGGAGAGATTATTTTTATTTAGTTCTCTTTTTATAATCTTAGCGATATTTATTAGTGCTTTTTTCTTTATTGAATCACCGCAAATGTCTCGAGATAGAAAATATGATCAAGCCTTACTCAATAATATTTATAATTTAGAGTCCTTGATAAACGAATATTATAATAATAATGAAAAACTGCCAGCTGATTTAGAAGAGATTAGAAATTTCAATACTAAGTTATCATATATCAATGTTAAAGATTTGGCTTTAATTGATTATAATATTATTAGCGAGACAGAGTTTGAGCTCTGTGCTGATTTTAGAATTGAGCCTAAAAGCTGTCATCAGGGAAATCTATGGATAAGAAAATCAAGCCAGAATTACTAGCTCCAGCTGGTGATTTTTTAAAGTTAAAAACTGCTTTAGCTTTTGGAGCGGATGCCGTCTATTTTGGGGTGCCTGATTTTTCTTTAAGAACCAGAATTAATAATTTTAATTGGTCAGATGTTGATAAGGCGCTTAAGTATACCCGAGAAAAGAAGAAGAAAGCTTATTTAACATTAAATATTTTTGCCCATAACCAGCATATCACTAGCTTAAAGAAACAATTAAAGAAAATAAAAGAGATTAATCCAGATGGACTAATTATTTCTGATCCGGGCATTCTTTTGCTTCTTAAAAAATATTTACCAAAAACAAAATTAATTCTAAGCACCCAGGCTAACACTACTAACTATTTGTCAATGAAGTATTGGGAAGAGCAGGGCATTAGTCGCTTTATTCTTTCCCGAGAATTAAAATATACCGATGTGGCAGAAATTATTAAGCAGAAAAAAAAGAGAAGCGAGGTGGAAGTGTTTGTTCATGGGGCTTTGTGCATGGCTTATTCTGGACGCTGCTTTCTCTCCCAGTATTTTAAACAAGCTAATGCTAATTTAGGTGACTGCCTGCAACCCTGTCGCTTCGAATATGAGTTAAAAACTAAAAATAGTGAAGATTCAATGATTATTGGTGAGGATAAAAATGGAACATATTTTTTAAATTCCTTAGATTTATGTTTAATTAAAAAAATTCCTCAGTTAATAAAAATTGGTATTTCTTCTTGTAAAATAGAGGGACGGGCGAAAAGCGTCTATTATTTAGCCAATGTGGTCGGTGCTTACCGACAGGCAATTGACTTATCATTTAAAAAGAAGAAGGTAGAGAAAGAATTAAATTATTTATACAAGGAATTAGAATCTAAATTAGTGCAACGCGGTTTTACTGAAGGTCTAATGTTTGTTAGCAGCGATGGAAAACTGCAAAATACTGCTAATAGTAAAAATAGGCCTGGGTGGGAGTTTTGCGGACAGGTGCTTGATTCAAATAAAAGCGAGGTGAAAATCAAGGTTCATAACAGCCTTAAAGTTGGCGATCAAATAGAAATTATCAGCCCCCCTTATAAACTAACAAAAATTAAGCTCAAGCAGATTTTTAGAGCTGACAATGGAGAAAGTATTGATGAAGCACATGGCGGAGGCGGCTCAATCGAAGTAATTCTTAAGCTAAACAAAAAAATCCCTAGATACAGTGTCCTCAGGAGAAAGATTATGTTATAATATATTAATATGACAATTGCCTTAAAAATTCATTCAATTATTGGAATAATTTTAGGTCTGCTTTTTTTCTATGCTCCTAGTACTTGGTATTTTATTTTAATCAGCGCTCTATTAATCGCCTGGGGAATTTTAACTTATTGTTTTGCCGATAAAAAGCAATATTGTCTCTATATTAAAATTATTGCCTACATAACTGGCCTATTTTCGTCTTTACTGACTTTTTTTTCTGCCTTTTTTATCTTTAGTACTAGCACTGGCTATATTAAAAACATTTTAATCTATATTTTCTTTCTTTCCATCTTTATTCTCAGTTGGTCAATTATTAGCCTTAGCTACTTAAAAAAGCAATTTAAAAGATAAGCTTTTTTCTAAGATTGCCCTAGCTCTCTATATACGCTATAATACCAGCATAATTATATGATTGATAAATTCAATGATTTTTTAACTGACAAACACTTGGTCTTGACTAAATGTCATTTCTATGATATATTTACTAAGCTTTATCTATAATATCAGAGATTTAGTCAATATAAATAATTTTTTAACAAATAGCTTGTTGAACTAAGTATTTTTTTAATTCTATGAAAATAAATAAAAAGTATAAAAAGTATATCTATTGGGCGGTAGCTATTGTCTTGGTGGTTTTAGCTATCTTTTTTTTGAGGCGAGATAAGGGGGAAGAAGAATATAGCACTGCCTTTGTTTTGGCCGGACCTTTAAAGCAAACGGTAGCAGAAACTGGCACAGTTAAGGCCTTGAAAGAATTAAATTTAAATTTTTCTCAGACTGGCAAAGTTTTAGATATCCTGGTTGAAGTTGGCGATGAAGTAGAAAAAGGAGCACTTTTAGCTCAATTGGATAACACCGCTTTGGGAATAAGGAGGTCAGAGGCTTTAGCCGGCTTGCAAATGGCCCAAGCTAATTTAAGTAAATTATTAGAGGGGGCCAGTTTATCAGCTATTGATATTAGTCAAAGTAATTTAGAACAAACTAAAATCGCTCAGGCTTCAGCCGAAAATGAATTAGAAAAGCTTAAAATATCAGTTGAAGAAAGCATTAAGCAGGCTAGAAAAACACTGGCTGATTTAGAATCAACTAAAACTATTACGCCTCTCAGGCAGGGAGTCAATAGTGCTCAGATTAATTTGAAAAATATTAGACAAAGTAATTTAAAAAATATCAATCATAGCCGTTCTTTAGCCTTAAATACTTTCAGTGATAAGATATTAGTGGCTCAGATTGCGGTTGATAATGTCTATTCTCTAATTGAAGATGATACGGCTGAACATGTCTTAAGTGCCAAGGATTCCTCTTGGCTGATTAAAGTAAAAAATGGTCGTCTAATATCTCTGTCTAAATTAGATGAGGCCCGTCAGGCACTTGATTTAGCTCTAAATTCAAATGACAATGAACTAACTAGTCTAGCTGGGGAGGAAGCTCAACAGGCTTTAAGTTTAGTTAGAGAATTATTATCCAACACTTATTTCATGCTGGAGGCAAGTATTACTAGTAGCAGTTTCCCGCAAACTCGTTTAGATAGCTATAAATCAGCAATAAATAATCAAATTAGCCAGATTGCCGCGGCTATTACGACTACTGAAACAGCTTTATTCAATTTTCAAAATACTCTACTCCAATCAGATAATTCATTATCAAATGCCAGTGAGGCTTTAAGGCAGGCAGAGGCTAATTTAAATAATGCCATTTTAAACGCTAGCAATAATTTAAATAATCTAATTCTATCAGGCGATCAGCAAATTAGTTTAGCAGAAGCCAAGCTTAGTAGCACTAAGCAAGCAGTGGTGGTAGCGCAAGCTCAATTAAACAATATTAAGGATTCAGCTAGTCAGGCTGATATTAGTTTAGCCCAAGCTCAAATTAATCAAGCCCAAGCTAATCTAAATTCAATTGATGAGCAAATTGAAAACACCAAGTTATATGCCCCTTTTAACGGAGTAATTACTGAATTAAACTACAATATTGGTGAACAATTTAGCCCTAGTTTAACTAGCTTCATTAAACTTTTAGTTGATGATCTTTTTGAAATTGAGGTAGATATTGCTGAATCAGATATCAATAAGGTTAAGCTTAATGATAAAGTACAAATTACTTTAGATGCTTTTGGTAGAAATACGATATTTACTGGCCTCGTTTCTTTTATTGAACCGGCTCAAACCATGATTCAGGGAGTAGTTTATTATAAAGTAAAAATCCAATTTACTTCACTAGAGGCCTGGTTGGCCGAAAATATAGAAAAAAAACAAGAAATTAAAACAGGGATGACTGCTAATTTGGAAATTGAAACAGCCAGTCGTGATAATGTTTTGCAAGTTCCTGGTCGAGCCATTATTAGCGAAGATGAGGCGAGAAATATAGTAAGAGTTTTAAATAATGGTGAGATAGTTGAAAAAGAAGTCCAAATTGGCTTGCGAGGAGATAGTGGTTTAGTAGAAGTAATTAGTGGATTAAGTGAAGGGGAGGAGGTGATTACCTTTATTCGTAATTCAAATTAGATGAGTAATGAATTGATAAAATTAAGTAAACTTTTTAAAAGTTATCAGAGTGGGGGCTTAATAACAGAAGTTTTATACGATATTAATTTTTCTATCAATAATGGTGAGTTTGTCTCTATCATGGGACCATCTGGTTCTGGCAAGTCAACTTTAATGCATATATTGGGCCTACTAGAAAGAAGTACTACTGGTCTTTATGCCTTCAAGGGGGAAGATATTAGCCAATTTGATGACGATCGTTTAGCTCTCCTGAGAAACAAAGAGATTGGTTTTGTTTTTCAGTCTTTTAATCTCTTGGCCAGAACCTCAGTTTTAGATAATGTTAAATTGCCTTTAATTTATTCTAGCAATAAAAAAGAAATGGATAAAAGAGCTCAAAAAGTTTTAGAGAGCGTTGGCCTGGGACATCGTTTACATTATCTTAGCAATCAAATTTCTGGAGGTGAAAAACAAAGAACAGCTATCGCCCGAGCTTTGATAAATGATCCAGCAATAATCTTTGCCGATGAGCCGACTGGTAATCTAGATTCAAAAACCGGTATTGCCGTGATGAAAATTTTACAAGACTTAAATAATCAAGGAAAAACTATTATTCTAGTAACTCATGAAACTTTTACTGCTGAGCATGCTAAAAGAATTATCCATATTAAAGATGGCAGGATTGAAAGTGATCAAATATTAAAGAACAGAAGGATGGCAGAGAGTTTAAGTAGTTTAAAGTAATCTATGCTAGTTAATCTTCAGCAAATACTTTTAATCGTTAAACGAGCCTTGCTAAGCAACAAGACTCGTAGTTTTTTAACTATCTTAGGAATTGTTATTGGCGTAGCTTCAGTTATTATTATTATGTCTCTTGGGGCCGGTGCCCAGTCGCTAATTTTAAACCAGTTAGAAGGCTTAGGTAATAGTGAAATCATTGCCGTTTTACCAGGCAAGTCAGATGATAGCGGTCCACCAGCCGCTGCCTTTGGTGTCCTGATTACTACCCTAAATATGGCGGATTTAGAGGCCTTGGAGAATAAAAATAATGTTAGTTTTGCCCAAGAGGTGGCTGGTTTTTATGAGCTAGATATTAGTGCTACTTGGCAACAAAATTTAGTTAATACTAAACTAATTGGCGTAACTAGCAATTATTTGGAATTAGAAGGAGGGGATATTGCCGCGGGGCGTTTTTTTAGTCCCCAGGAAGAGATCAGTCTTTCTAAAGTGGCTGTTTTGGGTTCGACAGTGGCCAGTGAATTATTTGGTGACATTAATCCGATTGGCAAAAGACTTAAAATTAAAAATCAAACATTGGAAGTAATTGGGGTTTTAAATAAAAGAGGGCAAATTGCTTTTCAAAATTATGATGACCAAATCATCGCTCCTTTAAGTTTTGTTCAAAAACAAGTCGCTAATGTTTCTCATTTAAGTTCTATTAGGATAAGAGTTGACAGTCTAGATAACATTGAACAAAGCTTAGAAGAAATTGAATTAACTTTAAGAGAAAGACGAAATATCATTGATCCAGAGGATGATGATTTTTCGGTTAGAAGTTTTCAGGACGCTATTGATCTAGTAACTACTGTTACTAATGCTCTTCGCTACTTCCTAGCAGCCATGGCCGCCCTATCCTTGCTAGTTGGTGGAATTGGAATTATGAATATCATGTTAGTTAGTATTACTGAGCGCACCAAAGAGATTGGTTTGCGTAAAGCAATTGGGGCAACTAATTGGCAGATAATGCGTCAATTTCTATTAGAAGCAATATTTTTAACCCTAATTGGCGGTCTAATTGGCTTGGTATCAGGAATATTTATTAGTTTTTTAGTTTATATAACTCTAAGTGCTTTAGGAATTTCCTGGGTATTTAGTATTTCTTGGCTAGCTATCTTTTTAGCTATTTTTATTTCCATTTTAATTGGCTTAGTTTTTGGTTTTTTCCCCGCTAAGAAAGCCAGTCAGTTAAGCCCAATTGAGGCTCTTCGTTATGAATGATTATATTATTGCCCTTAAATTAGCTTGGCGCTCCTTGACTGTTAATATACTAAGGACTAGTTTAACAGTTTTAGGAGTAATTGTTGGCGTAACTGCGATTGTGGTTGTTTTTGCGGCTGGAGATTCCTTAAATAATTTTATTTTAGCTGAGCTTGAGTCATATGGCACGGATATTATTCAAACGGAAATTAAGGTACCAGGCACAGCTAGTCAATTTTCTGCTGGCGAAATTACCAGTTTGAAATTGTCAGATATGGAAGAAATTGACAGTCTTTCAAACATAAAAAGATCATATGCTACCTTAATTAGTCAATCAAGACTTAGTTATGAAAGCGAAAGAGAGGGTGCTTTAGTTTTCGGGGTAAGCTCCAGCTACCCTTTAATTGATCAAGCTAGTCAAACTATTGAGGGTCGCTTTTTTAATGAAGAAGAGAATCTTTCCCAAGCCATGGTGGCAGTAATTGGTTTTAAATTAAGAGAAAATCTTTTTTCTGGTCGTTCACCAATAAATGAATATATCAATTATGGCAATCGTAAACTCCGAGTAATTGGCGTTTTAAGAGAAAGGGGCGGGGCAATGGGTTTTATTGATTTTGATAAAGCTATATACTTACCAATTCGAACTCTTCAAAAAAGAATACTGGGTGTAGACCACGCCCTTTATTTTGTTCATCAATTAGTCGATATTTCTAAGGCAGAGGAAACTGCTCAGGAGATAAAGTATATTTTAAGAGATCGCCATGATATTTCTGATCCTAGCCAAGATGATTTCCGAGTTTCAACCATAGATGAGGCTCTAGATATTATTGATAGCATCACCGGGGCAATCACTGGTCTTCTTTTAGCCATCATTTTAATCTCTCTATTAGTCGGTGGGGTTGGTATTATGAATATTATGTATGTGGCCGTTAGTGAGCGAACTAAGGAGATTGGCCTAAGAAAAGCCCTGGGAGCCAGAAAAAAAGATATTTCCAAGCAATTTTTAATAGAAGCAATCTTAATTACTTTTTGGGGCTGGGTAGTTGGCCTTATCCTCGGTCTAGCTTTATCTAGAGTTTTAATAATTATCGCTAATAATTATGGGGTTAATTTGGAGTTTATCTTTCCTGGCCGAGGAATTATTGTTGCTCTTTTGTTTAGTCTTGCCAGTGGCCTTATCTTTGGTTTAAGACCAGCTAAAAAAGCCTCTCAGCTTGACCCAGTTGAGGCGATGAGGGTGGAGTAGTTATTTATCTTTTCAGTTATTTATGCTATAATAATTTCATATGTTATGTAAATTATTTCCCAAATTATTTGGATCTAAATGTGCTAAGCAAGAAGAAAAACTTAAGGCTGAAGTTGATCAATTAGACTCTGGTCCTGAGATTGACTTAAATCCCAAAACTGACGAAATAGAAGAAAAACAGGATTAAAGTTTTTTTGCTATGTCAATGAAAAAAGGTCGGATTATTATTACTAATCCAAAGAGATTTGCTGAGCAAATTAAAGAGATTAAGAGACAGGGCAAAAAAAATTTGCGCTTTGTTTGTGATTTTGATCGCACTCTTAGCCAGTGTTTTGTGGCTGGAAAAAAAATGCCATCTTTGATTGGAATTTTGAGAGAAGAGTCATATTTATCAGCTAACTATGTAAAAGAGGCTTACACTCTACTTAATCGCTATCAGCCAATTGAACTTAATCCTAATTTAAGCTTAAGTTTTAAAAAGAAGATGATGGAGCTCTGGTGGCGGAAGCACTTTGCACTTTTAATAAAAGAAGAATTGACTAAAGATCTTGTTTATCAAGCAATTAGTCGTTCGCCTTTTAAATTAAGGGCTGGAGGGAGAGAATTTTTTCAGCAATTAAATAAGCAGCGGGTTCCCTTAATAATTTTTTCTGCCGGGGGTTTGGGAGAGTTGAGTATAGAAATATTTTTAAGGAAAAGAGCTTTGTTACTCGCCAATGTCTTGATTGTGGCTAATTCTTTCTACTTTAAGCCAGATGGTCGTTTGAAGAAGATAAAAGAACCAATTATACATAGTTATAATAAAGATGAAACTATTATTAGGCAGTATGATTTTTATGATAGAATTAAAGAAAGAAGAAATTTAGTTATAATTGGCGACAGCTTAGCTGATGCTTCAATGCATAAGGGTTTTAAATATAATCAATTACTTAAAATTGGCTTTTTAAATGAAAAAGAAGAAATTAATTTAAATCCTTACCGTCAAGCCTTTGATGTTTTAATTTTAGGCGATTCAAGCTTTTATCACATAAATCAAATTTTGAAAAAAATATTAAGATAATATGAATTCTTTTTTCCAAGCAAAATCAATTGCCCTAGTAGGGGCTTCGGCTAAAAAATTTAGAGTATCTTATGGCATTTTAGATAACTTAGTTAAAAGTAATTACCAGGGAAAAATTTTCGCCGTCAATCCTAATTCAGACAAGATATTAGGCCTTAAGTCCTACCCCAATTTAAAAGCTATTTCAGCTAAAATTGATTTAGTAATTATTGTCATTTCAGCCGACAAAGTAGTCTCTATTTTAGAGGAAATGGCCTCTTTAAATTTAAAATCGGCGATTATAATCTCATCTGGCTTTAAAGAAACGGGAAATTTTAAGCTTGAGGAAGAGATAATAAGAATATCTAAGAAAAATAATATTAAAATATTGGGCCCTAATTGTCTGGGACTTATCAATCCTCATTTTAACTTAAATGCCTCTTTTGCTGGTAGCTATCCCTTGGCGGGCAATATTGCCCTTATCTCTCAAAGTGGAGCTATTTGTACTGGTTTAATTGATTTAGCTAATTCTTCAAAGATTGGCTTTTCTAAATTTGTTAGTTTGGGCAATAAATCAATAATTGATGAGGCTGATTTAATTGAGTATTTAGCTAATGACCAAGCAACGAAAATAATTGCAATCTATACTGAGCAATTAGAGAATTCTAAAAAATTAATTGAAGCTTGTGCTCAAAGCAAGAAGCCAATTATTGTTTTAAGAGGCGGGGCTAGTCAGCTGGGAGCTAGCGCCAGTGCTTCTCATACTGGAGCCTTAGTGGGGAATAGCGGTGCCTATCAAGCCTTATTTAAACAAGCTAATTTCATTGAAGTTAAAAATATAAGAGAACTACTTAATTATTTATTAGTCTTTCAAACTAATTTAAATAAAAAGCTAAATGATTTAATTATTCTCAGCAACGCTGGCGGTCCTGGTGTCTTAGCAGCCGATCAGGCCGAGTTTGATAATTTGAATTTAACTATTTTAAATAAGGAGACAAAATTTAGTTTGTCTAAAAAGATGCCCCATAGTGCTAGTCTAGATAACCCAATTGATATTTTAGGAGATGCTGGGCCGGACTCTTATCTTGAAGCCTTTAAAATCCTTCAAAGCCAAGAAAAAAAAGCGGCTTTTCTAGTGATTATCAGTCCTCAATCAATGTCAGATATTTCTGGGATAGTAAAAGCTTTGCTGGCTGTAAAAAAGTCAGAAACTTTTTTAGCCTTTGTTTTGATGGGGGAGGGCTTAATAGTTGAAGCCAAGGAATTTTTACAAAAAAATAATATTAGCCTATTTACTTGCCCCAAAGAAGCGGTTCAAGCTATTTCTGCTTTTTTAAAACATCAGGCTAGTAGAGGGGATATTAATACCAGAAATTATCTAATTAAAGGCAATGACAAGAATTTGGTAAAAAATATTATAAAGACCAGTTTAATTGAAAAGAAAAAAATTATTAGAGAAGATCTAGCTTTTAAGATTTTAAAGGCTTATCAAATACCAGTCGTCAAGAATTATTTTATTCAGTCGGAAAAAGAGGTGCAAAAATTAACTAAGAAGTTTAGGAATAAGCTTGTCTTAAAAATTTCTTCACCTGATATAATTCACAAAAGTGAGGCTGGTGGAATTAAATTAAACATTAAGGCTGAGGATATAAAAAAATCATATTTACAACTAATTGAAGGAGTTAAAAAAAATAGACCACAGGCAAAAATAGAGGGAGTTTTAGCAGCTGAGATGATTGAAAGAAGTAATTTGGAGCTAATTGTTGGTGCATTTCGCGACCCTCTATTAGGGATCACCTTAGTTTTTGGCTTAGGAGGAATTTATGTGGAGATTTTAAAAGACCAGTCCTTTGGCCTCGAGCCTCTTTCTTTTAAGCAAGCTATGAACATGCTTGAGTCTTTAAAGATTAGTCAAATATTTGATGGTTTTCGCGGCAAACAGGCTTATAACAAAAAAGACTTGGCTTTGACTATTTTAAAAATTCGTCAACTAATGAGCGATTGTGGGGAAATTAAAGAGATTGATATTAATCCTCTTTTAGCTTTTACTGGCAAAAGCCAGCCCCTAGCGATTGATGCTCGAATAATTTTAAATTAATATGAAATTTATAAAAAATCATCCATTAAAAATTACTTGGAAAACAGAGTGGTTTCCGCTAAGCTTAATAATACTAAGCGTTTTTTCATCTTTCTGGTTTTTCTACCTATTTCCCAACCTAACACCTAGTTCTTGGGGTTTTAGTGGCGAAGTTAATAATTACTCGCCAGCTTGGTTGAGTGCTTTTTTACTGCCCACACTTAGTATTTTTATTTACCTTGTATTTATAATCCTTCCTTTTTTTGACCCTAAATTAAAAAGCAATAATGATTTCTCTCATAGCTATCATCACTTAAAGGATATAATAATTATTTTTTTTCTTTCTATTTATTATTTAAATTCCTTCAAAATTTTGGGCTATCCAATTGATATATCTTTATGGGTTCAATTACTAATGGCTCTTCTATTCTTTTATTTAGCCTTTATTTTACCCAAATTACCAATCAATTGGTTTTTCGGTATTAGAACACCCTGGACCCTAAGCTCAGAGCTTGTTTGGAAGAAGACCCATCTATTATCTAAAAAAATATTCTTAATAGCCTCCGCCTTGCTGGCCTTAAGTTCTATCTCTCCATCATATATTAAAGCCTTCCTTTTATTTAGCTCTTTGTTTATATTAATTTTTATCCCCTTTTTCTATTCCCTAATAATCTATCAAAAAGAAAAGAAGAAAAAATCTTAATATTTCTGCAAACTTAATTTATAACCACGACCGGTGAAGGTGTGAATTAGATTTTTTTCTCGTCGGTAATTTAATTTTCGGCGTAGGCTCATAATATGAGCTTCAAGGGAGTTTGAAAAGGGGTCAGCATTAACATCCCAAACATTTTCTAGGATTTCAATTCTTGATAGTATTTGTCCCTGATTAAGCATTAAGTACTCAAGTAGGTTATATTCTTTTTTAGTAAGATAAACCTCCCGATCGGCTCTTTTTACAGACTTAAAATTTTGATTTAGACTTAAATTTCCGATACTTAAAATATTTTCCAGTATTTCTGGTGGCCTTTTTACTAAAGCTTTGATTCTCAGAAGCAATTCTGCGAAGATAAAAGGCTTAGTTAAATAGTCATCCGCTCCACTTAAAAACATTTTCTTTTTATCTTCAATAGTCATTTGGATGCTTAAGACTAAAATTGGAGTGTTAATTTTATCCTGACGAATTCCCAAAAGAACCTTGTAACCACTGAGCTTTGGCAAATTACAGTCTAGGATAATCAGTTGATATTTATTAGTGCGAGCTAGAAAAAGCCCACGATCACCATCTAAGGCGGTGTCAACAACATACATTTTGGCCTCTAAGCCAGCTTTAATAAAATTGACGACATTTAGGTCATCTTCGATTAATAGAATTTTCATATATTTGAATTAATTATAATTTAACTATATAATACAATAAGGTGGATAAAATTCACTTAAATTATTAATAGAAAAAATATGTCTAGTAAAATCATTTCAAATTTGCCGCCTAAGGGAACGGCTGATTGGCTACCGCAAGAGTTTGTAATTAGAAAACACATCTTTGATACTTGGCGTAGTGTTTGTTTGCGCTATGGTTTTTTAGAGTATTTAACTCCCCTAGTTGAGTCAGCTGAAATCTATCGGCATAAATCAGGGGAAGATATTGGTGGCCAGGAACTACTTAGCTTTAAAGATTTGGCTGGTCGGGAATTATGTATTCGCCCTGAAATGACTCCTTCTGTTACAAGAATGGTTAGTCGCATATATGCTAGTAGTCCTAAGCCCCTAAAGCTATTTTCAATCGCTAATTTCATGCGTAATGAAAGACCGCAAAGAGGAAGGAATAGGGAGTTTTGGCAGTTAAATTGTGATATTTTTGGCTCTGCTTCAATTGCCGCTGACTTAGAGATACTGCAACTATCCTTAGATATTATGAGAGAATTGGGTGCCCCAAAGAAATCCTTTACCCTCCGTTTAAATAGTCGTAAATTATTAGAAGAAATTGCCATGAATTTTAAAATACCGGGGGAAAAGATAAAAAATTTTTTTAGAATTTTAGATAAACATAGCAAGCTCAGCAAGGCAGTATTTTTAAAAAGCTTAATTGATAATATAGGGCTTAGTTCTAGCCAAGCCAAAGAGATAGAGGCTTTCATGGCTGGTTTTCATCTAGATCTATTATTAAAATATTTAGATACAAATCAAAATCTAAATCAAGCTAAAAAGGAAATTGATTTTGTGATTGACCGTTTGAATCTACTCGGCTACGGTCAAGAGATTGTTTTTGACCCCTCTTTAGTTAGAGGTTTTGATTATTATGATGGTCTAATTTTTGAAGTTTTCGATACCCATGAAAATAATTTAAGAGCCATGTTTGGCGGTGGTCGCTATAATGGACTAGCTGATGTGTTTGGAGCCGATACTTTTCCAGCAGTTGGTTTTGCCCCCGGCGACGAAACAAGCAAACTATTCTTAGAAAGCTGGCAATTATTAGATAAAGTTGCTAATCAGAAACAAGATTTAATTTATTTCCCACTAATCTCAGCCGAGCTTTTAATTGATGTCCAGCGCTTAGCTTCTCAGCTAAGAAGATCCGGTAAACAAGTTCTCCAGTCTTTTGAACCCCAAAGAATTTCTAAAGCTCTAGAGAGTGCTAATAAGTTAAATTGTAATCAGGTAATTATTTTAGGAATTGAAGAGAAGGATAAAGGGCTTTACAAGATAAAGGATTTAGAGAGTGGCCAAGAGACTAAATATCCACTTTAGGCCACGACTTTCTTTTAAGCTTCTGAGCAAAGGGCGCAAAGCTGAGGCGGTGAATAGGGCAAGGTCCATATTCTTTAATTTTTTCTAAATACAGTTTAGTGCCATAAGCTTTATGTTGTTTAAAATTATAATGGGGATATTTATCGTGATATTTCAGCATTATATAGTCGCGACTAACTTTCGCAATAATAGAAGCAGCCGCAATGCTAAAAACCAAGGAGTCGCCAGAGATAATCGCTTTTTGATTATATTTAAAATTTGGAATAGCAAACTTACCATCAATCAAGCAATAGTCAGGCGAAATACTTAAAGCCTCAACTACTTTTCTCATCGCTAAAAAACTAGCTTGTAAAATATTAATTCTATCAATCATCTTACTACCAACAACTCCAATTGAAACTGCCAGGCAATCATCTTTAATTGTTTTAAATAAAGTCTCTCTTTTCTTAGGACTGAGTTTTTTGGAGTCATTAATTAAGCTCCATTTTTCTTCATTGGCGTTGAAGTTTGCATCTAAAACAACAGCGGCTGCCACCACCGGCCCCGCTAAAGGACCGCGACCAGCCTCATCAATCCCCGCCACCTTCCCATAACCCAAGTCAAAATATTTCTTTTCTATCTCTAGATTAAGCATGCTTTAATTATAACATAGATTTACAAGAAACATTATTTATGGCAAGATATAAGTATGAAATATAGCGGTGATTATGTAAAAACATATAGAAAGGTTAGCCAAGAGATTGATGAGCTCTTTTGGTGTCGGTGGTCGCCACGGGCGATGACTGGTGAGACTTTAAAACAAAACGAAGTCCTCTCCTTACTCGAAGCGGCTCGTTTTGCCCCTTCATCTTTCAATGAGCAACCTTGGCGTTTTATCTACTCCCTTAAAGACAGTTTAGCCTGGCAGAAAATATTAGATTGTTTAGTCCCTTTTAATCAGGAGTGGGCAAAAAATTCTGGAGCTTTAGTGATAGTTTTGAGTCGTAAGAATTATCTTAAGAATAATAAACTCAATGATAAGGCGAGCTTTGATACGGGATCTGCCTGGCAAAACATAGCTTTGCAAGCAAGTTTAAAATCATTAGTTGCCCATGGTATGGGTGGTTTTGATTTAGAGAGGCTAAGAAACAGTTTTTCAATTAATGATGACTATAATATAGAGATAGTAATCGCTTTAGGACATTTAGCACCAGATAGTACTTTAAGCGAGGAGTTAGCCCAGCTGGAAAAACCGTCTGATCGTTTAGATTTAGGACAAATTACTAGCTTAGATAAATTTAATTTTTAACTATGATAAAAAATTATTTTATTATAATTATAGTAGGGATTATCTTAATTAGTGCTTTAGTCTTAAGAATTACTGACAATAGTGGTCAGTGGATATGTAAGGATGGCGAGTGGGTTAAACAAGGCAGAACAAATCAAGAAATGCCAGAGAAGCCTTGTATTGACTATAGTAATATTCACAATTATGATACTTGCTCGCAACTAGATGATTTTATTTGGTGCCAGGAAATAGAAAAATGTATTGCTAGCACATTATCGTGTTCTGATTTCTTAGAATCAACTGTGTCTTTAGAAATAGAGTTAATTCAACCACTTGCTGGCGAGTTAATTTCTAGTCCTTATGAAGTTAGGGGTTTAGCCCCCGGGGTCTGGTTTTTTGAAGCTGACTTTGTGATTCAATTACTTGATGAAAATAATAATATTATTAGCACCAGTCTGGCTACCGCCCAATCAGATTGGATGACAAGCGAACTAGTCCCTTTTATTGCCAATTTAGAATTTGAAACCAATTATCAAGGCAAGGCTAAACTATTATTAATTAAAGACAACCCTAGTGACTTAAGAGAATTTGATGACTTTTTTGAGCTAGAAATATCAATTTAAATATATGTCAATTAATTATTTAGATAAGATTAAAGTAGGTGATGTAATTAAATTGCCGGAAAAGAAAAAAAGACCGCAGGAATATTTAACTCAATTAAAAGATTCAATAGCTGAGATGGCTAAGAGAAATAATGATTATTTAGGTTTTAATTATTTTGCTGATGATTTAAAGATTAAAACTAGTCAGCCAGCCGATCTTGACTTTGTTAATGAGAGAGAAGGGGAGTGGTCAGCTTTAGATAAAAAAGATAAAGAGCAGTGGTTAAAGGATAAGGAGAAAAATACATCTAACATTACCGAGATAGCGATTAGTCTGCTTTTAGATAAACACTTAGAAGATAGATATATTATCGCCCGGGCTTCTAGTTTTGATGATTATAAAAATGGCGCTGACAATATTTTAATTGACAAAGAAAGTGGAGATATTGTTTGTGGTATGGATGGAATAATTGGTCATCAAGGTGATGATGGTAAAGATATTAAGAAAGATAAACTTAAAAAGATTATGGAAAAAGGAGGGGTTAATATTCAATATGGAGCCAGTTTAGATAAGAAGGGCAAAATTATTCCGGCTAGTTGTAAAAATATACCGGCCTTCTATTTATCCTTAAGTAAGGAGGATCTCTCAAGACTTCTAAAGGCCTACTACTCAAAACAAGCTGATGTCTTAGAGGAATTATTTAGCAAGCTAATTAATTCAATTAAAGAGCAGCTTGAGGCTTATAATAAGATGAATTTAAATGAGAATCTGCGGGCTAATTTAAATAAATTTAAAATATGAAGCTATATCTATATAATACTCTAAGTTTAGAGAAGGAAGAATTTAAAGAAATTAAAAACAAGGAAGTGGGAATCTATAGCTGTGGTCCGACTGTCTATAATTATGCTCATCTTGGCAATCTACGAGCCTATCTTTTTGTTGATCTTTTAAAAAGAACTTTGTTATATAATGATTATAAAGTAAGGCATGTTATGAATATTACTGATGTTGGACACTTAAGCGGAGACATGGACATGGGCGATGACAAAATAGAAAGCCAGGCCAGGAAGGAGAAGAAAGATGCCTGGCAAATTGCTGATTATTACACCCAAGCTTTCAAAAAAGATTTAAAATTATTAAATATTATAGAACCAGATATTTGGGCTAAGGTTAGTGATTATATTGCTGAGCAAATTGAATTAATCAAAATTTTAGAAGTAAAAGGATTTAGCTACAAAACTAGTGATGGGCTATATTTTGACACTTCGCTCGTTAATGATTATAACAAATTAAGTCATTTGCCTCTTGAAAGTCTAAAAGAAGGGGCGCGCGTAGAAATAAATATTGAAAAGAAAAATCCGACTGATTTTGCTTTATGGAAATTTTCTCCTCAAGATAAAAAAAGACAAATGGAATGGCCCTCTCCTTGGGGGCTTGGTTTTCCTGGTTGGCATATTGAATGCTCCGCTTTAAGTCGTCATTTTTTAGGCGAGCAAAGAGATATTCACTGCGGGGGGATTGACCATATAAATGTTCATCATAGCAATGAGATTGCTCAAAGCGAATCAGCTTACGGTGAAAAATATTTTAATTATTGGCTTCATAATGCTTTTTTAAATATTGTTGGTGGTAAAAAAATGGCCAAAAGTGAGAACAATTTTTTAAGCTTGGAGTCTGCTGTTATTAATAAAAATATTAATCCGCTAGCCTTTCGTTTGGCTAGTCTGCAAGTTCATTATCGAAAAAATATGGAGTTTTCTTTAGTTAGCTTAAAAAATATAGAAAATTCATTAAATAGAATCTATCAGCAAGTGGCTAACTTAAAGACTGAAGTTAAAACTTTTGGAGAAATTAACCAAGAAAAGAAAAAGGAATTTAATTTAGCCCTTAACGATGATTTAAATTCTGCCCAAGCTTTAGCTATTTTAAATAATCTTTTAAAGTCAGAAGAGATAAAGGCTCAAGATAAATTAGCAACTGTTTATGACTTTGATTTAGTTTTGGCTTTGGACTTAAAAAATTCTCACTTGTATTTAAAACAAGAACTTGAAGTAGAAAGACTAAATGATAAGATTAAAAACCTCTTAAAGCAAAGAAAGGAGGCTAAAGAAAAGAGGAATTATAGTCAAGCTGATTTAATTAGAGAGAAACTTTCTAATTTAGGTTATCTAATTGAAGACAAGGGCAATGAGCAGTTTATCTATGAAAAATAATTTCTGGAATAATTTTAAAAAGCCGATCTTAGCCCTGGCTCCGATGGCCGGCTTTACAAATCTAGTTTTTAGAAAGATTTGTTTAGACTATCGAGCGGACATTGTCTATAGTGAAATGGCCTCAGTAGCTGCTTTATATTTTCAGGAGAATAAAGAAAAAACTCTAAAACTACTTAAAACTGATCAGGAAGACAAAAATTACATTGTTCAACTTTTTGGTTCTGAGCCGAAACACTTCGCCTTAGCTGCTAAGATTGTTAGCCAAGAGATAAGGCCAAGCGGAATTGATATCAATTTTGGCTGCCCAGTGGCCAAGGTCTTAAAACAAAAGGCTGGTGTTTATCTAATGCAAGATAAAAAACGAGCTAAAGAGATTGTTCAAACGGTTTTAGAAAATACTGACTTGCCGGTTTCAATAAAGATTCGGAAAGAAGCTTTTGGTGTAAATGCCTTAGATTTCTTAGAGGAAATAATTAAATTACCAATTAAAGCAATCATGGTTCATGCCCGAAGTTTAAAGCAGGGCTTTAGTGGAGAAATTGATTATGACTTAATTAAAAAAATAAAGACAAGATTTAAAGGTATAGTTTTAGCTAATGGGGGAATAAATAGCCTTAAGCAAGCTATCTATACCCTAAAGAAAACCCAAGCCGATGGTCTCGGTTTAGGCCGGGGCGTCTTATCTCGACCGTGGCTATTTCAAGAGATAAAAGAAGGGAGAGAGATTAAATTATTGCCAAAAGAAATTTTTGAAATAATAAAGAAACAGGCTAATTTAGTGGAAAAAGATTTGGGGCCAGAGGCAATCGTTGAGCTGAGAAAACATTTATGTTTCTATGTTAAAGACCTGCCTCAAGCCAGTGCTTATCGCCAGCGCTTAGTTAGCATCACTCGAGCCAGTGATTTAAATAAGATAATATGACCTTAATTATTGATACTAGCGATAGTCAGTATTTGAAAGTCGCCTTAGAGGGGATTAGCTCTATTAAAACCCCAGCCCTATTTAAACAATCAGAAAAACTATTGCCAAGCATTGCTAGGCTTCTTGAAAAGGAAAATAAAGAGATCAAAGACATCAAGGAAATAAAAGTGGCTGATAGTGGTGATAGTTTTACAGCTCTGCGAATTGGATTATTAACGGCCAATGCCCTAGCCTACGCCTTAAATATTCCGATTAAGAGTTTAAATGACTCAAGGGTAAAAAAAATAATCAAGCCACAATATCAAGCCGAGCCAAGGATTGGAAAAAGGAAAGAAAATAAGTAATTTCTAAAGAAAAATTATAAAATAATTAATCACTTGTGGATAAGTGATTTTTTATTAACTTTTTTCCCTTATCTTAGATAAATTAGAATAGTTGACCTGCGGGGATAAGTGGTGTATAATTAAATCATCTAGGTGAAAAGTGGGGAACTAAGGGGAAATAAAAAAATATGTTTATTGGACAATATACACATAATTTAGATGACAAAGGCAGACTGGCAATTCCGGCTAAGTTTCGCAGTCTTCTTAAGAAAGGGGCAGTTATTACCAAGGGGTTGGATAATTGTCTTTTTTTATACCCTAAAGACCAATTTACTAAGATGGCAGAAAAGTTTGCCAATTTACCAATTGGTCAATCAAAGGTTAGGGCTTTAACTAGACATTTAATTGGCGGAGCGATTGATGTTGAATTTGATAATCAGGGGAGGGTAACTTTACCGGTTCATCTAAGGTCCTTTGCTGCTTTAAATAAGAATACGGTAATTTCTGGACTATATAATCATATTGAAATTTGGAATGAAGAAAAGTGGACAGCCTATAAGGGTGAAATAGAAGAAAATAGCAATGATATAGCTGAGGCTTTAGGGGATTTGGGCATTTAGTATGTCAGTTCATATTCCCGTTTTATTAAAAGAGTTAATTGAAAATATAAAAATAAAAAAAGGAGATAAAGTTCTTGATGCAACTTTAGGGGCTGGGGCTTATAGTTTAAAAATTAGAGAAATTATTGGCGATGCAGGAGAATTAATTTGTCTAGATGAAGATGACTTAGCTGTTTTAAAATTTAAGGAGATAATCAAAGACAAGGGCCTTGTAAACATTAAGGCTTTACAGTCAAATTTTAGAGACATAGGTGAATTAAATTTAAAGAAAGATAATTTTCAAGCAATTGTGGCTGATCTGGGTCTTTCCAGTGATCAATTAGCTGATGAAAAAAGAGGTTTTTCCTTCAAGAATTTAGATAGCCCCTTAGACATGGCTTTTGGAGAAAGGCCAGATATATTAACTACTGATATAGTAAATAAATATTCATTAACAGAATTAATTAAAATATTTAAAGAATTAGGAGAAGAACCCCATGCTTGTCGTGTCGCTCGGGCAATTGTTTCCTCCAGGAGGAAGGAAAGGATTGCCCGAGTTGGTCAATTAGTAGAGATTATAGAAGAGGCAATTGGTGGCTACTATAAGAAAAAGAAGATTCATCCGGCTACGCTAAGCTTTCAGGCCTTAAGAATGGAGACCAACCAAGAATTAGTTAGTTTAGAAAAGTTTTTACCCCAATCCTTTGATTATTTAGCCCTAAATGGACATCTGGCAATCGTCTCTTTCCATAGTGGTGAAGACAGGCTAGTTAAACATTATTTTAAAAAATTGAAAGAACTAGGGCAGGTAGAGCTAATTACTAAAAAGCCAATTACTGCTAGTCAAGAGGAATTAATGGTTAATAAAAGGGCAAGGAGTGCTAAATTAAGAGTAATTAAAAAAATAATATAAATCAATATGAAATCTTTCAACTGTTGTTTTAAGAAAAAGAAAAAAAATCTTAGTTTTTTTACGCTTAAAAAAATTAATATTGGCCTATTCCTTTTTCTTTTTGTTGTTTCCTTCGCGTATATTCTTTTAGTAAATAATATTACCGTTAAGGGCTTTGAGTTGCGAGATTTACGGGCCCAAATTAATGATTTAAATGAAGAAAACCGTAGTCTAGAAACTAATTTAATGAGCATGAAAGCTTATGGCAATATTTATAGTCAAGTAGAGGATTTAAACATGGTAGCAATAGCAGATTTCGATTATATCAATCTATCTGATTTTAGTGTGGCTAAGAAATAAAAAGTATGTGGCAGGATTTTAATCGCAAAAAAGGTCGACAGAAAATACTGGCACCTAGTAATCGCTTGAACTTTGGTATAGCGATTATTTTTTTATTATTTCTAGCCCTTATTGGGCAATTATTTAAAATACAAATTATTGATAATGATAGGTATTTGGCTCTTGCTCTCAATCAACATCAAATAAGCAGTGAACTAAGCCCTGACCGGGGAAAGATTTTTTTGCAAGAAACAATTGCTGGCAAAAAGATGCCATATTTAGTAGCTAGTAATAAAGACTATGCCTTCATATTTACCATTCCAAAAGATATAAAAGAGCCTCAACTATTGGCCGAGAAATTTTATCTTTTTTTTGATCAAGAGCAATCCTTAGAAGAGCTAAAAGAAGCTGAAATCGAAGAAGATGAATTAAAAGAATTATTTTTAAAATCTTTTAAAGAAGAAAAAATAAAGCAGTATCTTAAGATATTGGATAAGCCAGGCGACCCTTATGAGCCATTTTTAGATAAAGTAGAGGATAAATTACTCCTAGATTTTTATGCTTTTTTAATAAGTGATGAGAAAAACCAATATAGCTCTGATGATTTAATGAGAAAGAGGAATAAAATCTATTTTAAAGATAGTCAAGATTTGATTAATATAAAGGGGCTTTCTTTTAATATGCAGAGTCATCGTTTCTATCCAGAGCCAAGTCTCGCTTCTCACCTTCTAGGCTTTGTGGGTATGAAGGAGGATAAACTAAAGGGTCAATACGGAATTGAGGAATTTTTTGAAAAGGAATTAGCCGGACAGTTAGGTTATTTAAAATCTGAGAAAGGAGCTGGCAATACTTTAATCATAAATGATCGCGACCATTTTAAAGCTCAGCCTGGTAGCGATCTATTATTAACAATTGACCGCAGTGTTCAATATTATGCTTGTCAAAAATTAGAAGAAACTATTGGAAATTATCAAGCTAGCGGGGGAAGCGTGATAATCGTGGAAACGCAAACAGGAGCAATTAAGGCTATGTGCTCAAGTCCCGCTTATGATCCAAATAATTATCGCCAAGTAGAAGATATTTCTGTTTTTAGTAATCCGGCAGTTTATCATCAATTTGAACCAGGTTCAACTTTTAAAACAATCACGGTCGCAGCGGCTATCAATGAGGGGAAGGTAAATCCTAAAACAAGTTTTTTTGATGAAGGGAAAATATTTATTAGTGGCTGGCCTAAAGCGATAACTAATTCCGATTTTGCTAGTCATGGTGGGCATGGTCTCTCTACGATGCAGGATATGTTAGAAAAATCATTAAATACTGGAGCCATTTTTGCAATGCTTCAAATTGGGCCACAGGTTTTTGCTCAATATTTACAGGACTTTGGTTTTGGCGAAAGAACGGGAATTGAATTAGGGGCTGAAAGTCCTGGTAATATTGATAATCTACTAGCTAAACGGATTAAAGAAATTGATGCTGCGACTGCTTCATTTGGTCAAGGGATTGCCGTTACTCCTCTTCAAATGTTAATGTCCTATCAGGCATTAGCTAATAATGGTAAACTAATGAAACCCTATATAGTCTCTCAGATTATAAACAAGGGCGATGGCAGTATTATTGAGGTAAAGCCACAAATCGTTCGACAGGTAGTTTCGGAAAAAACTGCTCAAACCGTGTTGGCAATGCTGGTTAATGTTGTTGAAAAGGGGCATGCTAAAAGAGCGATGATTGAGGGTTACTATATCGGCGGCAAAACGGGAACAGCCCAAATAGCTAGGCGAGGAGGGTATAGTCGTGATGAATATATTCATGTCTTTACCGGCATATTTCCAATTGATGAGCCTCGTTTTGCGATGATAGTAAAGCTGGACAAACCTAAGGGGGTTAGGTTTGCCGAAGCTTCCACTGTTCCTTTATGGAAAGATATTGCTCAATTTTTAATCAAACATTATGAAATAGCACCAAGTCGTTAAAATATGAAAAAAATTTTAGAATTACAATTAAAATTATTAGCGAAACTGGTTTTAAGGAAATATAAGCCAAAGCTTATTAGCATCACTGGTTCAGTTGGCAAAACCAGCACTAAAGAAGCGAGCTATTTTATTTTAAAAAATCATTTTAGAGTAAGGAGAAGCTATAATAATTATAATAATGAGATTGGCTTACCTTTAACTATTTTAGGACAAAAATCAGCCAAGAACTCAATTATAAAGTGGCTTATAATCTTCCTAAAGTCAATTCATTTATTACTAAAGCACGATAAAAATTATCCTGAAATTTTGATTTTGGAAATGGGTGTTGACCGACCGGGTGATATGCAGTACTTATGCGACATTGCCAAGCCAGATATTGCCATAGTAACAGCAATTGGTACAGCCCATCTTGAGTTTTTTAAAAGCCAAGCCAATATTATTAGAGAAAAACAAGTTTTAGTAGAAAATGTTAAAGCTGGAGGCTTAGTTATTTTAAATCATGATCAAAAAGAAGTTCTAGAGATGGCTAAAAAAAGCCCAGCTAAAAGCCTTAGTTTTGGTTTTTCTAAAAAAGCCGATTTAGGGGCAGTTGATTATTTCCTGGATATTAAAAAAGGGGCCAGCTTAAAGCTTAATTTTGAAGGCGCCTTAGTGCCAGCTAATTTTCAAAATATAATTTCAAAAGGAGGGGTTTATGCCTGTTTAGCTGCCTTATTATTAGCCACTCATTTTGATATTAATCTAATTAAAGGGATTAAAGATTTAAAGAATTTTTCCTTACCAGCTGGTCGAATGAAGCCATTTATTGGCCTCAATAACTCGCTCATAATAGATGATAGTTATAATGCCTCTCCTGAGTCAATAATTTTAGCTATTAAAACAATCAAAAGCTTAAAAAATAAAATTTTAGTATTAGGCGATATTTTAGAAATTGGTGAAGAGATAGCTCAGGCTAGTATTGAAATTGCAAAAGAAATTAATAAATTAAACTTTAGTCGGGTTATCACTAAAGGAGAAACAGCTATAAATATAAATCGCGAATTATTAGCTTTAGGCTTTTCTCAAAAAAAATTACATCATTTTTCTAGTCCGAGCCAAATTATTTCCTACTTAAAGCCAAAATTAAGCGAAGACAGTGTTATTCTAGTTAAAGGCAGCCAGGGAGCAAGAATGGAGATTGTAGTTAAAGGTCTCTTAAAAAATCCTGAATTAGATCAAAAAAATTTAGTCAGACAAGAAGAAGATTGGCTAAAAAGTGCTAAAATGCTATAATTTACTTATGAAAAAAGCATTAATCTTAGGCTCTAAGGGGAATTTAGGAGGGCAAATAGTGAAGGAGTTTAGACACGATTATCAATTAATACCTTTAGATAAAGAGCAAATTAATTTATTTGAAATTCCAAAATTAGCCTCTTTCTTAGAGCAATTTAAACCTAGTATCATTGTTAATACAGTTGCCTATAACAAAGTAGATGACTGCCAGGACTCAAGCGAAGAATATCAGAAGGCGCTTTTTTTAAATGAAAAATTAGTTGGTTTTTTAGCTGATTGGAGTCTGGAGAGAGAAGCCACCCTTATTCACTATTCAAGTGATTATGTTTTTAACTCAGATAATATAGACCATCAAGGTTTTTTAGAAAAGGATCAAACTAAGCCAATTAATAAATATGGCTTAAGTAAGTCATTAGGAGAAAAAAAGATTTTAGCTCTGGCTAATAAGGGTCTCGCTTATTATCTAATTAGAAGCTCTAAACTATTTGGACCAGTCGGAAAAAGTCCAAATAGTAAGCCAAGTTTTTTTGACATAATGATAAAATTGAGTCAGGCTAATAAAAAGATAAGAGTGGTAAGTAGTGAGAGAAGTTGCTTTACTTATACCCCCGATTTAGCTCAGGCCAGTCTTTCCTTGTTAAAAGACCAAGCTAAATATGGCATTTACCATTTAGTCAACGAAAATCCAGTTACTTGGTATCAAGCTTTAGTTTTTTTGTTTGAATATTTAAAAATTAAAAATGTAGAAATTGAAGCAGTTAAGAGCTTAGAGAGAATTGCTCCTAGACCTATTTCTTCAATTTTAATTAACAGCAAAAGAAGAAAGCTAAGACCCTATACTGAGGCTTTATTAAATTATTATAAACAATAAATATATGAGAGGAATCATTTTATCAGGAGGAAGTGGCACTAGGCTTCACCCATTAACAAAAATCACTAGCAAGCAATTACTACCAGTCTATTCCAAGCCAATGATATACTATCCCCTCAATACCTTAATTAAGGCAGGTATTAAGGAAATATTAATTATAGTCTCGCCAGAAAGGGCTGGTGATTATTTAAACCTACTAGGCAGCGGAAAAGATTTTGGCGTTAAGTTTACTTACGAAATACAAGATAAGCCGGAAGGTCTAGCCCAAGCTTTCATCATCGCCGAGAATTTCATTGATAAAGAAGATGTGACTATGATCTTGGGTGATAATATTTTCAGCGATGACTTTAGCCAAGATATTGCTAGTTTTAAATCGGGAGCTAAAATTTTCGCCAAAGAAGTATCTGATCCAGAAAGGTTTGGGGTTGTTAAGTTTGATGAGGAAAACAAAGCCCAGCAAATTGTGGAGAAACCTAAGGAATTTTTAAGTTCCTGGGCAGTAGTTGGGCTCTATATCTATGATCACAGTGTAGTGGAAGTAGCTAAGAACTTAAAACCTAGTGCGCGTGGTGAGTTAGAGATAAGTGATTTAAATAGTCATTACTTAAAGGAACAAAAATTAGAAGTAGCTAAAGTAATGGGCGATTGGCTTGACGCCGGTACCTTCGACAGCCTTCTTAAAGCCCAGAATTTAGCTAAAGAAAAACTTGTCGATAAGCTGATAATATGAAACTAGTGATTGCCACCTTGCTTTACCGACAAAATTCTTTTAATTACCTGCCATTTTTTTTGAATAGTTTAAAAACAGCCAGCTCAGTTTTAGACTTTAAATTTAAAATTTTCTTAGGTGACAATAGTGGCTCAGATTTAAATAACTTAAATTATCTAAAAAGGCAAAAAATAATTGATCAATCTAAAATTAATTATTATAAGTTTAAAACAAATCTTGGCTTTGCCAAAGGCTATAATAAATTAATTACTGAGGCTTCTAAAATGAGGGCTGAGTATTTTCTAGCTTTAAATCCTGATGTTTTATGCTCAAAAGAGGCTATTTTAAACTTAGTAAAGGCAAGCGATTTAAATTCAAAACTAGCCTCTCTCTCGCCTAAAATACTAGTTTGGGATTTTAATAATAATAGGCTAAAATCTCAAATTGATTCTTGTGGCTTAGTATTAAAAGCCGGACTAAAGTTTAAAGATTTAGGGCAGGGCAGAGAAGACAAAAATCAATATGTTCAAAATGAGATAATCGGCCCCTCTGGGGCAGTTGCTTTATATAAAATGTCAGCTTTGGAGAAGGTCAAAGAAAATGATCAATACTTTGATGAAAATTTTTTTATGTACAAAGAGGATTGCGACCTGGCCTATCGCTTCTATCTAAATAATTTAAGCAGTAAGACAATCAACAACTCTATTTTCTATCATGACCGAAGTGTTTCTGGAGGTAGTTTGATTAATAGAATTAATAATCGCTTAAAAAGAAGTCGCCAAGTCCGGGCTTGGTCATTTCAAGGACAAGTTTATATTTACAAAAAACATTTCTCAACACAATCATTTTTAAACAAGCTCATCATTATTTTTAATTTAATAAAACTCTATACATACTCTCTTCTTTTTGAGAGATTTGTTTTTAGAAAATAGCTATTGACTAATTAAAATATATGTGATAATTTTATATTACTTAGATAAATATATATAAAAATATGGACAATATCACTTTAGAGAAAATTATTCAAGAAAGGCAAGCCGAGGAGTTAAAAAGGCTTAATTCGGTTTCTATGATGGAGGGTCTTTTAGCTAAACTCTTAGACAGAGAGAAGGATGTTTTAAATAGGCGCTTTTCTCTAGATGGCCGTCCTAGTGAAACCTTAGAAAAGATTGGTGGTATTCATAATTTAACTAGGGAAAGAGTCAGGCAAATTGAGGCAGCCAGTATTAAAAAGATAAGAAAGTATAGTGACCTTGATGAAAGTTTAACTACCTTAAAGAGAGTGGTTGGACATCTATTAGAAGAGCACGGTGGTTTACTTAAAAAAGATTTCTTATTAGATATTTTAACTGTTTTAAGTGTTGAGTTAAGTGGTGAGGCTGATTTGGCTGAAAAGAAGGAGGTCTATAAAAATAATTTTGATTTCATTATTTCTAAAATTTTAGCAGATAAATTTGATTTTATTAACAAATCTGACCGTTTTAATCCGATTATTAGATTAAAGGAAGAAAAAATAGATCACCTTGAAAATTTAGCTGATGACTTGTTGAGTAAGATTGATACTCTCAAGCAAACTTTAACGACGGAAGAATTAGTTGATATGCTTAAAAAACTAGACGCCTATACTCGCTATCAAGAAAAATTAAATAAAGAGAAAAGTATTGATATCTTTCCTCTTTATAAAAGCCAGACTTTTTATGATAAGGCAGAAATTATCAATAGCAATAAGGTGCTCTATTCTTTAATTCAAGCGATTAAAAACTTGGAAAGAAATCAGTATGGCTATTGGGGGAAGTCTGATTGGCAGGAAATAAAACCTAAAACTATCAATGACAAAATATTTTTAGTTTTAAAACACTATGGACAGCCTTTACATTTTACTAAAATTGCTGAAAAAATTAATGAGGCAAAATTTGATCATAAACTAGCTAACGCTGCTACAGTTCATAATGAATTAATTCTAGATGACCGCTATGTTTTAATTGGGCGGGGGACTTATGGATTAAAGGCTTGGCAATAATCAATTTAGATAATAATTTATCGATAAAAAAGAAAACTACCTTAGGGTAGTATTTTCTTTATATATTATTATTTTTGTGATAATATAGAGACATGGAACCTTTTTTGTATTCAAATTCAATGACAAGTTCAAGTGTTTCAAATTTCCTTGGCTGGGATTTTTATATTCTGCTGGCTATTATTATATTTGGAATTACTTATTTAGCTGGCTTTTCGTATTTCTATTTAATGCAGTTAAGAACCAAGTGGTCTGAGGCTAATTTAAGATTTATTATTCTGGCACTTGATATTCCTAAGGCAAATGAGCAGTCTCCCAAGGCAACTGAAAACATGTTTTCCTATTTAGGCGGAGCCCATGGGGGAGTTACTTTTTTTGAAAAATGGTTTGAAGGGAAGTTTCAAGTTTCTTTTAGTTATGAACTTATTAGCCTAGAAGGCTATACTCAATTTTTAATTAGATGTCCAATTGAATTTCGTAATTTAGTTGAAACCTCGGTCTATTCCCAGTACCCAGATGCGGAAATAATCGAAGTGGATGATTATGTTGATAACTTACCCCATAGATTTCCCGATGAGGAATATGATATTTGGGGAACTGAATTTATGTTAGCCAAACCTAATCCTTATCCAATTAAATTGTATCGAGAATTTGAGTATATTAGCGGTCCGAGCGAAACTCAGTTTAAAGATCCAATGGCCTTATTAATGGATCTCTATAGTTCACTTGGTCTTGGGGAGTATGTTTATCTGCAAATAATTATAGTGCCGATTGGCTTTGATTGGATTGAAGAAAGTGAAAAGGAGGCGGCTAAAATTTTAGGTCGGAAGCCAGCTTACAAAAAAGATATGTCCGATAGATTTGTGGAGGTAATGGGTGAGGTTAGTGAGTTTATCTACCCACTTTGGGGTGATATAGAGGAGAAACCAAGACAGGAAGAAAAACAGCCGACAATGATGGATCTTACCCCAAAACAAAAAAAACAGATTGAAGCGGTTCAAGAGAAAGCCTCAAAATTAGCTTTTGAGGTAAAAATCAGAGCTGTCTATATCGCCAAAAAAGAGGTTTTTCATAAAGCAAAGGTGGCCAATGGTTTAGTTGGTTACATGAAGCAATTTACCGCCCTAGATTTAAATAATTTAATGCCTGATATTAAGGGCACTCTAACTAAAACAAGTTATTTCTCAAAAAAACAAAGATTGATTATTAAGAAAAATAATATTATTAGAAATTATATTAATCGTGATGACTTTGCAGGTTCGCGTTCCAGTATTTTAAATATTGAAGAGCTAGCTACTCTTTGGCACTTTCCAATTGAAGCTTCAGTTAAGGGTCCATTAATTAAGAAAGCCCCGGGTCGTAAGGCTGACGCCCCTTCATCACTGCCAGTCTCTGAAGGCAAACAAGAGTTGATAAGCGAAGATTTAAACTTTAAATTTGATGAGGATAAAAAAGAAGAGTCAAAGGAAATTAATATACCGGAGAATTTGCCCTTTATTGACTAATTTATGAAAAAAAAAATTAAAATTGGAATTGATGCTCGTCTTTTTGGACCGGTTGGAAAAGGACTAGGGCGTTATATGGAGGAGTTAATAAAAAAAATGCTATTAATAAGTAAAGAGCAGCACTTTGTTGTTTTTTTAAATAGTTCAAATTTTAATTTGCTGCCAGAGGCTGATAATTTAGAAAAAGTATTAGTTGATATTAAGTGGTATAGTTTGAAAGAACAGATTATTTTGCCCCGCTTAATTAGAGAAAAGAAAATAGACTTAATGCATTTTCCTCATTTTAACGCGGCTATATTTTGCCCCTGTCCTTTTGTGCTTACAATTCATGATTTAATCTTAACTAAGTTTCCCTCAATTAAAGCCTCTAGCTTGTCTTATTTAAGTTATTGGTTTAAATACTTTATGTATCGGCTGGTTATTAAGATAGCGGTTTTAAGAGCGAGGAAAATTATCACTGTTTCTCTTTTTAGTAAAAATGATATCATTAAGAAATTAAAAGTTAAAAGCCAAAAAATTGTGGTCATCTATGAAGGGGTTTCTAAACTGAAAAATTCAAGCCTCAAGGAAGATGATCTAATTAAAAAATATGACTTAAAGGGGCCATATATTCTCTATATTGGCAATGCCTATCCTCACAAAAATTTAGACTTTCTGCTAAAAGCTTTGTTTGAGATAAGAAATAGGGGAGAGAAGACTAGATTGGTTTTAGTCGGTAAAGAAGATTATTTTTACCAGCAATTAAAGAAAAATGCTGGAAATTTAAAGATATATCAAAAATATGATATAATTAAAAGTCCGGTAGTTTTCACTGGCTATGTTAGTGATAATCAGTTAAAAAAATTATATCAGAAAGCTTTTTTTTACGCCTTTCCCTCCTTTTATGAGGGATTTGGCTTACCTCCACTTGAGGCTATGTCTCAATCCTGTTTAGTCTTATCATCTAATCAGTCTTGCTTACCAGAAATACTATCTCAAGCAGCTATTTATTTCTCTCCTTTTAAGCTAGATGATTTTATAGAAAAGTATTTTCAGCTGAAAAATAATCCCAGTATTAAAGATATTTATGTCAAAAGAGGACAGAAGCAAATTTTAAAATACAGCTGGCATAAATGTGCCCAAGAAACTTTAAAGATTTACCGGGAATCCTTATGAAGAAAAAAAAATTAAAATTGAATATTATTGAAAATCCGAAATCATTATCGACTTCTTTTGTTATTAACCTAAAAGATTTAAGTGTTAATAAAAAAAGAAGAGTTTCTAAGCTACCCTTTTTTCAAAAAAAAAATTTGGAAGTAAATTTTGCTACTAAAATTAAAAAAAGTTTTAGAAAAATTAATTTTAAAATCAAAAGAAGGCCAAGCACTAAAAGGCTTTGGTCGCAGAGATTGAGGGCCTTTTCTCAAGTTTTAAATAATAACAAGGAAGAAAAGCAACTAAAGAAATCTAGATCTAGATCAATTCTGGCCTTTATTCTTATCCTTATTTTTCTAATTATTCCTTTTAAATTTCTCAGTTATTTAAAAGTAATTGATATTTCAGGCTTGGAGAACAAGATTTTTAGTCATAGTCAGGCTGCCTTTAATAATTTAGGTCTAGCCAGCAATTCAATAAAAAAACTAAATTTAGATGAGGCTAGTTCTAATTTTAATTTAGCGGCTGGCGATTTTAGAGAGGCTAGTTTAGAATTAGAAAAATTTAATATCCTGCTACTTAAATTAGCAAAATATTCTAATGATCCAAAATTTAAATTAGCCTCAGCTGCCCCTCATTTTTTAGAGGCTGGTAAAAGAGCAGCTAATTTAGGTCAGTACTTAAGTTTGGGTTTTGAAGCTTTTTTAAATAATAATAATGATTGGGAAGAAAAGATTAAATCCTTTTTTAATTATAATAATTTAGCCTTGAGTGAAATTTATGAGCTAAATAAAGCCTTAGACAAGATTGACCCCAAGCTAGTGCCAATTGAGCATCAAGCTTTATATTCATTATATGAAAATACTGCCAAGGAGATAGAAGGTTCTTTAGCTGCTGTTAAAAACCTAGAAAATACTTTCTATACTATTTTAGGTTTTGACAGGAAGCAGAGATATCTCCTTGTTTTTCAGAATAATTATGAAATGAGAGCTAGTGGTGGATTTATGGGCAGCTACGCCTTAGTCGATGTTTTAAATGGAGCAATTGTGAACTTAGAGGTCCCTAGTGGTGGCAGCTATGACACAGAAGCGGGCATGACCAGCTTTATTGCCTCACCTGAGCCTTTATGGCTAGTTAGTCCTCGTTGGTATCTTTGGGATGCTAATTGGTGGCCAGATTGGCCAACTAGTGCTAAGAATATAATGTATTTATACGAAAAAAGTAGTGGTCCGAGCGTTGATGGAGTAATTGCCTTTAACTTGCCGGTTTTAGAAACTTTACTTAAATTAACGGGACCAATTGACTTGGGGGACGACTATGGGCTAAGAATTGATGATCAAAACTTTTGGCTTCTTTTGCAAAAGACCACTGAAAAGAAAAATCTTTTACTTAGTCATTCTCAAGAATTAATGGATATTCCCGATAGTTTAGAAAATGAACCAAAGCAAATAATTGCTGACTTAATGACCTCTGTTTTAGAAATTTTACCTGAGAAACTTAACTTTGAAAGCTTAGCTTTTTTACTGCAAAGTTTAAACCAGCACCTAAAAGCTAAGGATATATTGTTATACTTTAATGACAGACTGCCTCAAGAAAAAATTAATGAACTAGGTTTATCAGCTTCAATTTCTCAAACAGATTATGATTATTTAATGATTATAAATAGCAATATTGCTGGGCAAAAAACAGATAAAGTGATGGAGGAAAAAGTTTTTCTAGATACTAAAATTTTGAAAGATGGTCGGATCATAAATGAACTAACAATCGCTAAAAAACATACCGGTCTCAAAAATGAAATATTTACAGGAGTTAGAAATGTAAATTGGTTAAGGGTCTATGTCCCGGAGGGTAGTAAATTGATTTCTGCCAGTGGCTTTAAGACGCCTGATTTGGAATATTTTAGCTATCCAGAAGATGAGTGGGAAAATATTCCCTTAGTTGAAGAAGGGGAGAAAAGGGCCGAGATTGATCCCCAATCAAAAACCTTGGTTTATCAAGAATTAGATAAAACAGTTTTTGCCAATTGGACAATGACAGATCCTCAAAAGCATTCAGTGATTAAATTAAAATATGAATTACCCTTCAAGTTTAAGCCCTTAGCGCAGGAACAGTCCTGGCTTAAGAGTTTAATCTCGAAAGACGGCAGAGAAAGTTATTTTCATTCCTTGCTCCTTCAAAAGCAAGCCGGCTTAAAAGACTTTCAATTCTATTCGAGGATGAGAGCCGAAGGGAATTGGCAGCTTAAGTGGTTCTACCCTGAAAATATGTCTAATTCGCAATATATTTGGTCAATAGATGAAATAATTAATCAAGATAAAATTTGGGCTTTTAGTGCTCAAGCTTTATAAAAAATATGCAAAATAATAAAAAAGGATCACAATTTACGCAGCGTCCCTTGCCTAGTCAAGAAGATGTTTCGCGTTTTGAAAAAAATGTTAATAAAGAAATTAGGGAAGTGGAGATAAGTGACAACTTAGAAGATATTTATAAAGATAAAGAGGGGAAATTGATTGATGTCGCTAATGATAAATTTAGGAAGAAGCGGTCTTGGTTATTGATAATTTTTAAAAACCTCTTTATTATCGGTATAATTTTAAGTGCCCTTTATTTAGCCTATAGCTATCTTAGTAATTATTATTATGCCAGCACCGGTAGTCCTAATTTAGAAATAATAGTACCCGAGAAGGTTGTTTTAGGGGAAGAAGTGTCATATATAATTAAATATCATAACCCCTCAATGATTAGTCTCAATGACTTAAATTTAGATTTAACTTTGCCAAAAAGCTTTGTAATAAATGATTTTTCCTTAGAGCCAAGTTCACTTCATAGTTGGAGTTTAGGAGAACTTGGCCCAAAAACAGGTGGGGAAATTATTATAAAGGGCTACTTTGTAAATTTACAAGATTTTCCCAATACTGCTAGTGCTTCTTTATCATATGTACCCGCTAATTTTTCTAGTCAGTTTAGCAAACAAGTCAGTGCCAATACCCTTGTTTCAGATTTAGGCTTTAATCTCAGTTTAGATTATCAAAGTACTAATATGCTTGGTCAAGAAAATGAGGTTAAATTAAAATTTAACAATATTGATGATTTTCAGCTTGAAAATATTATTTTAGAAATAGAAAAACCTGATAATTTTATTTGGCAAGAGCAGAAAAATGACAATCTTGAGACATTAGGCGATAATCGGTTTAAAATAAAGAATTTTGAAGAAGAAATTATTTTTAAATACCTTATTACTGAAAAAAAAGCTGATCACCAAGGACTAAGCTTTTCTTTATATAGCGATGACCTTTTGTTTTGGGAGCAGAGCTACCTAGTTGAAATTTTAAAAAGTGATTTAGAACTGGCTTTAAGCGTTAATGATAGTCGTCAACAATTAGCGGCTGGCTTTGGCGAGACTTTAAATTATAAGCTAGAATTCTCTAATCATGGCGAGGCAGATATTGTTGATTTAGTTTTAATGGTGGTTTTAGAAGGTGAGATTCTTGATTTAAATAGTCTTGAGTCAAATTTAAATTACCAAATAATGGACAATGTTATCATTTTCACTAAAAAAGAAATTGAAAAACTAGCAAATTTTAAGGCCGGAGAGAATTCTGAGCTAAGCTTTTCAGTTAAAACAAAAAGTTTTAACTCTCAGTACATAGCTCAGGAGTTGAAGCTAGTTAATTTTGCTCAGTATAGTTTAGCTGGTAGCAGTAGTCAATTAGAGGACAATAAGAGCAATGAAGTAGAGATAGTGATTAATTCAGATTTAAGCCTTAGTGAAGAATTAAGGTATTTCGATGAAAATAATTTCACAGTCGGTTCTGGTCCTTTACCACCAAAGGTGGGTGAAGAAACTAGCTTACGCTTCTATTGGACTCTAAAAAATAATGTCCATGACTTAGATGATGTTTCTGTCCTCCTAGACTTACCAGACTTTGTTCAATTTGGTGATTTTTCTCAAGCAACGGTTGGTGCTATCAATTATAATCCTGACTTGCATCAAGTTGCCTGGATAATTGAAGAAATGCCAATTTCAATTTTTAGAGCCGACGCCTACTTCAATATTAAATTGATCCCGACAAGCGGGGATCTTAATAAAATTTTAGTTCTGTCGCCCGGCACTCAAGTTTCCGCTTATGATAAGGTGACAGCTGGTCAAATTAGTATTAAAAAAAATACTAAGACAACTGCTTTAGAGGATGATGAGATTGCCCTTCTCAATAATCATGGTCGGGTAATTGAATAATAATATTGTGTATAAATTAAAAACTAAAACAAAGTATCGCCAAGGAAAACTTCAAACTAAAAGCGGTAGTTTAAACACACCCATCTTTTTACCTGACGCCACTCGAGGTTTTTTAAAGTTAAGCGATAAGCAGACTTTAAGTAAATTAAAATATGATGCTTTAGTAATTAACACTTTTCATCTATATCTTCAACCAGGGCGGGATTTAATAAAAAAATTTAAAGGCATCCATTCTTTTATGTCCTGGCCAAAGATATTGCTATCTGATAGTGGTGGTTTTCAGGTTTTTTCACTTATTTACAAAAACAAGAAGATGGGGGAAATTAGTGATTGGGCGGTTAAATTTAAGTCACCTCTTAATGGTTCGTGGCATAGCTTTAGCCCCGAGAAATCGCTTGCTATCCAATTTGATTTAAATACTGACATTATGGTTTGCTTAGATGATTGCCCGCCCAATGATAGCGAATTTTTAGTTATGGAAAAATCAGTGGCACGGACAATTGCCTGGGCAAAAAGATCAAAGCAAGAATTTGAAAAACAAATTAAAAAACGGAAAATTAAGGAAGAAAAGCGCCCTCTTCTTTTAGCCGTTATTCAGGGGGGTTTAGACCTGGGTTTAAGGAAATTCTGCGCCGAGGAATTGATTAAAATAGGCTTTGATGCTTATGGCTTTGGAGCTAGGCCAGTTGACAAGGAGGGGAATTTTTTAGAGGAAGTCTTGAGGGAAACAGCTAAGCTTATCCCCCCCGACAAGCTCCGTTTTGCCTTAGGAGTAGGTCTGCCTGAAGATATTTATCGTGCCTACCAATTGGGTTGGGATGCCTTTGATTGCGTTATTCCTAGCCGTGAAGGAAGGCATGGGCGCCTTTTTTATTTCAATAAAAATTTTAAGGGCTTGGACAAAAGACTAGACTTTTACTACACTATAAACATCAAGAATGCAAAGTTTAAAAATGATAAAAGTTTAATCAATGAAAATAGTCAATTTAAAAGCTTAGCTGATCATAACTTAGCCTATTTACACCATCTTTTTAAAGCCAATGAACCACTCGGTCAGTATCTAGCCAGTTTAAATAATTTAGAATTCTATCAAAATTTAATTAAATATCTTAAAAAATTATGAACACTAAAATAATTGCAACAATTGGCCCCAAGACTGAATCTAAAAGTCAAATTAAAGAATTAATTAAAGCTGGCGTTAGTTTTTTTAGACTTAATTTTTCTCATACCTCATATACTCAATATCGGAAAGTAAAGAAATATATAGATGAGTTAAATAAAGAGCTCAAAACAGAGGTTAAAATAATTCAAGACCTGCAAGGACCCCGAATTAGGGTTGGTAATTTATTAAAAGATTCTTATCTAATTAAAAAAGATGATCAGCTTAAGTTTAAATATTTTAGAAATAATACGGAGAAAGAGAGTATTTTACCACTGGATAGTCCATCTTTGTATCAATTTTTAAAGCCCAAAGATTTAATCTATTTAGCCAATGGAGAAATGGAGCTAGAGGTATTGAAAATAGAAAAAAAAATTATTTCCACCAAAGTATTAAAAGGAGGTCTTCTCACTTCTCAGAGAGGCCTTAATCTACCAAAGACTGACTTTAAACAATCTGGTTTAACGGCTAAAGATATTAAGGATGTAAGGTTTGCCCTAAAAATTGGAGTCGATTATATTGCCCTTTCTTTTGTCCAGAGAGCCAGCGATATTTTACGATTAAAAAAATTGATTGATAATAAAAAAGTAGCTATCATCGCTAAAATTGAAAGAGCGATTGCCCTAGATAATATTGACAGCATCATTAAGGTTTCTGACGCAATTATGGTGGCACGAGGAGATCTTGGCATTGAAGTGCCAATGGAAGAACTGCCAATTATTCAAAAGCATTTAGTCCGACATGCTCATTGGCATGATAAGCCAGCCATTATTGCTACTCAGGTGATGACTTCGATGATAAATAATGCTCGTCCAACCCGAGCGGAAATAAGTGATATTGCCAATGCGGTTTTAGATGGGGCTGATATGATTATGTTATCTGATGAAACAGCGATTGGTAATCATAGTGTTTTGGCTATTAATTATTTAAAAAAAACAATTATAAGAACCAAACAATATCTCTATAAAGATAATGTTATTAAACATTAAAGATATGAACAGAATTAAGAATATATTAGCCTGGGAAATACTAGACTCAAGAGCAATGCCCAGTTTAGCAGTTAAGGTGATTTTAGAAAATGGAGTCTCAGCTGTTTCAATGCTTCCCTCTGGAGCTTCAACTGGTAGTCAAGAGGCACTTGAATTAAGAGATGGTGATAAGAGTAGGTATTATGGTAAAGGGCAATTAAGGGCCGTTTTTAATGTTGAAAAAAAAATTAAGAGAGCTTTAGTCAACAAAAATGTGGAAAAACAGAAATTGATTGATGAAGTACTGATTAGTCTTGACGGCAGTGATAATAAGAAGAATTTAGGAGCTAACGCTATTTTAGGAGTTTCAATGGCAGTCGCTAAAGTCGCCGCTAAAAATCAAAATATCCCTTTATACCAATATTTAAGTCAATTTAATCCTCAGTTTTCTGCTAAATATGTCTTGCCAGTGCCGATGATGAATCTGCTTAATGGCGGGCGTCACGCTAATTGGTCAAGCGATATTCAAGAGTATATGCTTTTACCTAAAGCTAAGAGTTTTAAGCAGGGCCTAAGAATGATTGTTGAGGTTTACCAAACACTTAAAAATATTCTAATTAAGGAGTCTAAATTCATTGGATTGGGCGATGAAGGTGGTTTCGCTCCTGGCTTTAATTCCAATAGTGAAGCCTTTGATTTATTAATAAAAGCCATTAAAAAAGCTAATTATAAGCCGAGGGAAGAGATTGTCTTGGCGATTGATGCGGCTGCTTCAGAGTTTTACAAAAACAAGAAATATCAGTTAAGGAAAGATAAGCTAAAGTTAAGCGGTCCTCAATTAATTGATTACTATTTAAAATTAATTAAAAAATACCCTCTAGTTTCAATTGAAGATCCTTTTGCTGAAAAAGATTTCAAGTCTTTTTCTCTTTTAACGGAAAAAATAGGTAAGCATTGTCAAATAATGGGAGATGACCTCTATGTCACTAATATTAATTTAATTAAGAAAGGCTTAGAGCTAAAGGCCAGTAATTCAGTCTTGATTAAATTAAATCAAATTGGCACAGTCAGTGAAACAATTGAAGCAATTAAGCTTTGCCAAAAAAACCAATGGAACTATATTATCTCCCACCGGAGTGGTGAAACTGAGGATAGTTTTATTGTTGATTTTGCCGTTGCTATGGGCGGAGGTCAGATAAAAACCGGTGCCCCAGCTAGAGGTGAGCGAACTGCTAAATATAATCGAATTTTAGAAATAGAAAAAGAGCTTGAGGGAAGGGCAAAATATCCCGCTTTCCCTTATCAGGGCTTTTAAATTTAATCCATATAATATGAAGCTAAATGATGTTTTAAAAAGTCAGCCTAAGTTTAGATATCAGCAAGTAAATAAAGGCTTGTATCAGGAGTATATTAGTAATTGGAATGATTTAAGTGTTTTGCCCCTTCAGTTAAGAGAGGAGTTAAATCAAAGCTTTCCCTTAGAATTAAAGCATCAATTACTTAAAGAAGAAAAAAGCTTAAAAGCCTTAATATACTTAGCCGATGGTCAGGCAATTGAAACTGTTTTAATTAGAAATAATCATTTAAACACAGTTTGTCTCTCATCGCAGATTGCTTGTCCTTTAAAATGTCGCTTTTGTGCCAGCGGTCAAGCTCCTTTTGTTAGAAATCTACAAGCTGATGAGATGATTAATCAATTTTTATTTTGGGCTCGATATTTAAAAGCAGAGCAAGAAAAAATAGATAGAGTGGTCTTTATGGGCATGGGCGAACCTTTTTTAAACTACAATGAATTTAAAAAAACTCTAGACATTTTAAATAATCCCGAAAAAATTAATTTAGGAGCGAGAAAAATTTCCGTCTCTACGGCTGGCATCTTAAGTGGTATTAAAAAGTTATCGACAGAAAAGGCTCAGATTAATTTAGCCATATCACTGCACGCTAGTAATGATATTTTAAGAAAACAATTAATGCCCCTAGCTAGTGCTCAGGCCAATCTCTATCAACTATTTAAGGCGAGTGATGATTATATCAAAAAAACTAATCGCCAAGTAATGCTGGAGTATTTAATGATTAGAAATATTAATGATAGTCCAGAGGATGCTTATCAGTTGAGTAGATTGATTAAAAACAAAAAATTGTATATGATAAATTTAATTCCCCTTAATAAAGTAAAAAATTATAAATGCTCTCAGCCAAGAGTCATTGATGAGTTTAGGGACATTCTTGAAGAAGAGGGCTTAAAAGTTAGTGTCAGGGAAAGTTTAGGCCAAGACCTGCAGGCTGCCTGCGGGCAATTAAGATTAAATAATAATAACTAAAAATAATCATATGTTTATTTTAAAAGAATTGCCATTTGAAAAAAATATTTTTGAGCCAATTATATCTAAAAAAACAATTGAATTTCATTACGGCAAGCATCATCAAGCTTATCTAGATAAATTAAACAAGTTAATTAGCAATACTGACTTAGAAAATTTAAGTTTAGAAGAAATTATTCTCAAAAGTTACCAGAATGAAAAGCTTAAAGCTGTTTATAATAACGCAGCTCAGGTCTATAACCACGATTTTTTCTGGCAGTCACTTAAAAGAGACACTCAGGTTGGTCCTAATTTTAGGATAATTAATGAATTTGGCTCGCTAGAAAATTTTAAGCAACAATTTCTAGAATTTGCTTTAGGTCAATTTGGTAGTGGATGGGTTTGGCTGGTAAAAGATGAGAATAATAAACTCTCAATAATTAAAACAGCTAATGCCGATAATCCTTTAACATTAAAACTACAACCCATCTTTACAGTTGATGTTTGGGAACACGCCTATTATCTAGATTATCAAAATAAGCGAGCTGTTTTTGTCCAAACTATTTTAGATAATTTAGTAAACTGGGACTTTGTTAATGATAATATTAATAAACAATAAGCTATGAGTAGTTCTCCTTATCATAAAATTAAGCCGGAATCTAGATTACCATACACTACTATTTATTTAATTAGACACGCTAATCCCGATTACAGCTTAGAAAAAAAGCTGGGTGATAAGTTTATGCCCCTATCTAAATACGGTAAAAAGCAAGCCACTTGGCTGGCTAAAAGTTTGGCTAAAAAGGAAATTAACCTTATCTACTCTAGTGAGCTACAAAGAGCCAAGGAAACCGCCCAATATTTTTCTAAACTAAGTAAAAAGAGGATTAAAATTGACAGTCGTTTAAATGAGATCAATTGGATTAACTGGCATCGAACTAAGTATTTTAATACCTGTGAAGCTAAGCGCCCAACAAAGCTGAAAGGCTATAAGCTGCTGGATAAAAAACTTGACCTCTTTCAGGCTAGGGGACGACGCTTACTCTGGGATTTATTTAGAAAAAACAAAGGTAAAAGATTAGCTGTTTTTTGCCATGGCAATATCATTAAATCAATAATTACCAGCATACTAAACGCTGATGTGATTGGCTTCCTATCAATTGAGATCTTTCAATCATCAATTACCAAGGTTTTAATAGACTCCGATGGCTATGTCAAGATTAACCAAATCAACGACATTTCTCACCTTCCCAAAATCCCTGATGAAGATCTGTTTAAAACGCTTTTAGCTCAGTAGTTATTGACATATTCAATCTTGTCCATTATTATATAAGTATTAATAAAAATCATGCTTATTAATTTTTCTGGTTTATTTAAAACCTTTATAAGCAGTCGTTAAAAGAAAAATATGACAAACAAATTACCTCAATTAAATGAGATGATGGAGGTTGGAATGCACTTCGGTCATCGCACAAATCGTTGGCACCCTAAAATGGCGCCTTTTATTTTCACTAAAAAAAATGGTATTTATATCATTGATTTAAGTAAAAGTTTAGAAAAGCTTGATGAAGCGCTTTCTTTTATGATTGCTCTTTTGAAGGAGAATAAAAATATTCTTTTTGTAGGAACTAAAGATCAAGTTAAGAATAAGCTTAAGGAAACGGCTGTTGCTCTTGGCCAGCCTTATGTTGTTGGTAAATGGCTAGGCGGATACTTGACTAATTTTTTAGTTGTTAAAAAGTCAGTCAAAAAATATCAGGATTTACTTGAAAAAAAGGAAGCTGGTAAATTAGATAAATATACTAAGAAAGAAAGACTAAAATTTGAAAGAGAGATTAATAAGCTATCTGAGCGAGTCGGTGGATTGACTAAATTAATTAAATTACCAGACGCTCTTTTTGTTTGGGATATTCGCGAAGAGTCAACAGCTGTAGCTGAGGCTAAAGTTAAGAATATACCAATAATTGCTATTTGTGATACTAATGTTAATCCTGAACTTGTTAATTATCCAATTCCTGCCAATGATGACTCAACTAAAACAATTAAATTAGTTTTAGATGTGCTTAAACAAAATTTAAAAAAAGCTAAAAAAAATTAATGATAAATATATGGAAGAGATAAAAAAATTACGCGAGGCTAGTGGAGCGGGTATGCTTGAATGCAAAAAAGCCCTAGACGAAGCTAATGGAGACCTGGACTTGGCCATTGACTTACTTAGAAAAAAGGGGATTGCTAAAGCGGCTAAACGCCTTGACAGAGAGGCCAGTGAAGGAGTGATTGTCCTTACTCAAAGTGATGATAATAAATCTGCTTTTATATTAGAATTAAACTCAGAAACTGATTTTGTGGCTCGTAATCAACAATTTCAAGACTTTGCTAAACAAGCCATTGACACTGCAGTGCGTCTGGATATTAGTGATTTAAAAACTCTTTTAGCCCACCAAGAAAATAATTTAAGCCTAGAGGATGAATTAAAGAATTTAAGTGGCACGATTGGTGAAAAATTAAGTCTTTCTAAATTAGCAAAAGTAGCTGGGGAGACGACTGCTAGCTATTCTCACCTTAATGGAAGGATTGGCGTGATTGTCGCTTTAGATAAGGAGAATAAGTCTGAATTAGCTAATGACATTGCTATGCATATTGCTGCCACTAATCCCAAGTATTTAGCCCCTGATGAAGTTTCAAGTGAAGAGCTAGATAGAGAAAAACAGATATACAAAGAGCAATTATTAAAGGAAGGGAAGCCAGAAAATATTATAGAAAAGATAATAGAGGGAAAAGTGGCTAAATATTATACAGAAGTTTGTCTCCTTGAACAAGAATTTATTAAAGATGATAAGCTAAAGATAAAAGATATTCTTAAAGAAGTAAGAATTATTAAATTTGTTAGATTTAGTCTTTAGTTATGCCTAAAATAGCCTTATTGCAATTTAACTCTTGGGACAAACTACAAGAAAGTTTTCTTGATATTGATTGTCAACCGGGAGATTTTGTAATTTCCGAAACAGAACACGGTAATGACTTAGGCCAGGTAGTAGATATAAGAGAGGGAGATTCAGATTTTCGAGTTATTAGAAAAGTAGAGCCGGATGATTGGTTAATTATCAATGATCTAGATAAAAAAAAAGAAACCTTAGATTTATGTTCTCAATTAATAAAGAAGCATGAATTAGCAATGAAACTAGTTGATTTAAGGTTTTCTTATGATGGTCGGCGTCTTAATTTTGCCTTTGTCGCTAATTCTCGGATTGACTTTAGAGAATTAGTTAGAGATTTATCGACGGCTTGTCGGGCTAATATTCGATTAACTCAAATTGGTAGCCGTGATCAAGCCCAAATAGAAGGTGACTGCGGTTCATGTGGGCGAGAGCTTTGTTGTCGTCAGCATATTAAGGAATTTGCCTCTATCAGCTCAGAGATGGCTGAGGTTCAACAAGTAGCTCATCGAGGGAGTGACCGCATTTCTGGAATTTGTGGCAGATTGAAGTGTTGCCTCGCTTATGAATATAAAAACTATAAAGAACTGGCTGACAAGCTACCAGCAATTGGCTCGAAGCTAAAATATGAAAGACAAGTTGGCACGATTATTGCTCAGCATGTTTTAAAGCAGACAGTTGATTTATTGATTAAATCAAGTAAATCAAAGGAAGACAGTTTTGTCGTGGAGATAAATCCTTTTACTAAAAAAATAGTAAATAGTTAAATTTATGACCTTAATTCTGTTGTCTCTAGTCTTGATACTTTCCTTCTATCTACTTTCTGAAGTCTGTGATAAATACTTTGTAGGTTCTCTAGATAGGATTTCTAATCGTTTAAAATTATCTTCAGATGTAGCTGGAGCAACTTTATGGCAGTTGGTTCAAGTGCCCCCGAGCTTTTTATAGCTATCATCGCTTTAGTAAAACCGGGAGATCATGGTGCTCTGGGAATAGGAACTATCGTTGGTTCAGCTATTTTTAATATTCTAGTTATAATTGGTATTTCAGTTTTAGTTAAAAAGGCAGTCTTATCTTGGCAGCCAGTTATTAGGGACATGATTTTTTATGCAATTTCTATTTTAATGCTTCTTTTTGTTTTTAAAGACGGAACGATTAGTTTAAATGAGGCAATATTTTTTGTTCTAATGTATGTCGTTTATATCTTTTTAGTAATCCATTGGCATAGAATTTTACCTTATAAAAGCAAGGACACTGAAAAAATATAGAGGAAATAGAGAGTAGAGAGTTTAAGAGGCCGAAGAAGAATTTTATACGAACTCTAACTTCGCCAATTGACTATCTTTTAGATAAATTATTCCCTAACCCTAAGCACTATTATATAGTTTTTAGCATTTCAATCACAATTATAGCCCTACTTAGTTGGGTTTTAGTAGAAAGTGCAGTTTCAATTGCTGATATTTTAAATATTCCTTCGGTTATCATTGCTCTAACAGTTTTAGCAGTCGGTACTTCTGTGCCTGAACTTCTGTCATCAATTATAGTAGCTAAAGAAGGCCGGGGTGGGATGGCGATTAGCAATGCAGTTGGTTCTAATATATTTGATATTCTTTTTGGCCTAGGAGTACCTTGGCTTTTATGCCTAATCTTTTTTGATAAAGAAATATTAGTTAGCTCGGAGAACTTATTTAGTTCAATAATTCTTCTCTTTGCCACAGTTTTAGTTATTCTTTTCTTAATGATTAGCCAAAGGTGGAAAATTGGTCGTTATTCTGGCTATTTCCTAGTTTTCATTTATTTACTTTACTTGGCTTATTCTATTTACTTTGCTTATAATTAATTTATCTTTTTAAATAATAATAAATTATGCTATAATGAA
>CAYZMF010000003.1:0-28411 GCA_964479455.1 uncultured Gammaproteobacteria bacterium
TTAATAGTAGATTATTTGGTACTTTTTAATAATCAAGAAAAAAGCCTGGCCAAATTTTCTCGTTATTTCGATTTACCTGAAGTTAGGAAAAATTTAGAAATAAAAATTAAAATAAAAAAACAAAATAAAAAACTAGATCTATTAATTAAAAATAAAGAGAAGGTTTATTTATTAGAAGCCAAGCACTTAAATATTGGGGGTGGTGGGCAAGATAAGCAAATATCTGAACTAATTGAACTTTTAAATCTAAAAGAAAAAAATCCCAACATCCACTATATCTCTTTCCTAGATGGTAAATATTCTAACATTCTTTTAAGTAATTTAAAGGGTGGAGATAAAATCAATCAACAAAGAAAGGAGATTGCTAATTTTCTAAAACACAATCCAAGTAATTATTGGCTAAACACTAAGGGATTTATTCGTTTATTTGACTAAAGCACAATTTTAAGTTATACTGATTTTATCAGCCTAAGTGCTTAGGTTTTTGTGTTAAAATATTATGAGAATTAAATTTCATCGAACAGAAAAAAAAGAAAGAAAGTTTTTTACCTCCAATCAAGGAATTAAGGCAGAGAGCGTTTATTTAATTGATGAGACTGGAGAAAATGTTGGCGTTATTAAGACTCATGACGCCATAGTTCAGGCTAAAGAGCTCGAAATGGATTTAGTTTTAGTTAACCCAAAAGCAGATCCGCCGGTAGCTAAAATAGTTGATTTAGGGCAATTGAAGTATCAGCACGAAAAGAAAATACATAAACAGAAAATGATGCAGAAAAAAATAGACACCAAAAATATTAGACTGTCGTTTAGAATTAGCGAGCATGACTTAAATTTACGATTAAAGCAAGCGATTAAGTTTTTGACTAAGGAGCAAAAGATTAAGCTTGAATTAAGTTTAAGGGGCCGAGAAAGACAACATCAGGGCCGGGCCAGAGAAATGATGATGAACTTTGTTGAAAAGTTAAAAAATCAAGAAGATATAAATTTAGAGATTGAACAGGACTTGACAAGTCAGGGCGGAAGGCTTACTATAATACTTATTAATAAGAAATAATTTCAGGTTTAACCTGTTTTTTAATATGTCAAAAATTAAGACACACAAAGCTACTATTAAAAGATTTAAAATAACTGGTAGTGGAAAAATTAAGAGAAGAAAAGCCGGACAAGATCATTTTAATTCACGGGAGTCTGGTAATATTACGCGTACTAAAAGACGAGATATAAAAGCTGATCAAACTTTAGCTAAGACTATAAAGACATTAACCCCCTATAATCAATAATAATATGCCTAGAGTAAAAAGAGGGACAACTCATACTAAGAGAAGAAAGAGCTTACTAGTAAAAGTTAAGGGTTTTAAGTGGGGAAGAAAAAACTTAGTAAAATTAGCTACCACAGCTAGCACTTTAGCCGGAGCACATGCTTATCGAGGTAGAAGACTGAAAAAAAGAACAAATCGGGCTTTATGGCAGATTAAAATAAATGCCTTTGTTAGAGAACATGATTTAAATTATTCCAAATTTATTAATTTACTTAAGAAATCTGAGCTTAAAATTGATAGAAAAATTTTAGCTGATTTAGCAGAAAATGAAAAGGCGGTTTTAAAAGAGATTATTGTTCAAGTAAAAAAATAATACTATGAACTGGCTTAAAACATTACAAATTATCATCCCAATACTTTTAATAGTATCAATATTATTGCAAAATAGGGGGACTGGTTTGGGTAGCACCTTTGGCGGTGGTGGTGGTGTGTATTTAACTAAACGAGGTTTGGAAAAAAAGCTATTTATTGCTACAATAGTATTGGCTATATTATTTTTTCTTGTTTCCTTAGCTAGTTTAATGTTTTAGAGAATTTATTGTGGACCCTATTTATCAAAAAAAAACTGGATTTTTAAAAAAGCTTAAGAATAAAATAGCTAGTTTTGGATTTTTAAAAAAGAAAGAAAAGACTCAATATATTGATCAAAAGCTAGTTTATTCATTGTCATCTAGAAATATACCAAGCAAGAGGCAAATTAAATATTTAGGGATTTATTTAAATAAGTTAGAAAAATCAATAATCATTTTTTTCTTTATCTTATTAATCTTAGCCTTAGCTTATCTAGCCTATTATTTATATAATAGAAATTTTGAGTCAACGCCCGCTAGGGGTGGTGTTTATACTGAGGGAGTAATTGGCTACCCACGCCTAGTTAATCCTCTTTACTCTAATGATAGAGATATAGACTCTGATCTTTCGTATTTAATTTATTCGAGCCTATTTTCTTATGATAGCCAAGGCGCTTTAGTTAAAGACATAGTACAAGACTGGTCATTGTCAGATGACTCTCTAGAGTACGGTCTTCAATTAAAGCCAGACATAAGATGGCATAATGGTTACCAACTGACTGCTGATGATGTGCTTTTTACTTTCTATTTAATGAAAAATCCTAATTTTCGATCTAATTGGCAGGCTAATTTAGTGGGAATTGAGCTAGAAAAAATTGATGACTTAAATATTAAGTTTATTTTACAAGAGCCTTATGCTCCCTTTTTAGAGCTTTTAACTTTTAAAATAATGCCGAGATTTGTTTGGGAAAATATCAGCGCGAATTCAATAATATTATCAGACCTTAATTTAAGACCAATTGGCTCGGGTCCTTATAAATTTGAATCATTAATTAAAAATGAAAGAGGAGAGATTAAAGAATATATGTTAAGCACTAATTCTGATTATTATGGGAAACAAAGTTATATAGAAAATATAGTTTTTAAATTTTATCATAATTATAATGATTTAATAAATGCCTTAAATAGTAAGCAGGTAGATGGGATTGCTTATCTGCCTTTTAATATGAAGGACGAATTGTTATCTAAACAAAAATTAGTTTTAAACTATTTAGACTTGCCACAAGTAAAAGGAATATTTTTCAATCAAAATGACAAACTGCTAAAAGACAAGAACATCAGAGAGGCCTTAAGTATTTCCCTAGACAGAGATTTTTTATTGAATAAGATTTCAGGAAAAAGAAGTGAGGGACCACTGCCAATCAGTAATTATGCCTACCACCCCAACTTACCAGTGATGGAATATAATATTGAAAAAGCCTTAGAATTACTTCAAGAGTCAGCTTGGAAAAGAGTAGAGTATGGCTTTTTAAGTAGTGATAGCTTAGCGAAAAAAACTATTGATAAAGTAATTACAGAAAATAACTTTTCTGAATATAAGCACTGGTTTTTATCTGAAGATGAAGAAAAAGTTTTAATGATTAATTTAAGCACTCCATTATTAGAAGAAAATTTGCTTTTAGCTGATTTAATCGCCTCTCAGTGGGAAGAAATAGGGATTAGAGTTAATGTTGAATATTTATCTTTAGCCCAAATGCAGGAGAAAATTGTTAAAAATAAAGACTTTCAGGCCCTTTTAAATATTCAAATTATTGGCAATGATCCTGATATTTCCTCTTTTTGGCACTCAAGTCAAGTAAATGGTGGCCTTAATTTCATTGCCTATAAAAATACTGAAGTGGACGCCTTACTACTTGAAGCTAGAAAAATAGCTAATGATCAAGAAAAAAGAATTGAAAAATACCACAAAATTCAAGAACTAATATTGGTTGATAAACCAGCCATATTCCTATTTTCCCCTCAGTACTTATATGTACTTGACCAAGGAGTAAAGGGTTTTCATGGCCAAACAATTATTTACCCTAAAAACAGATTTGCCTCTATTTCCGATTGGTATATAAAAACTAGAAAAATATTAACTCATTAAAATAATTAATCAAAATTTAAATTAAGGCTTTTTTATGGCTTTAATTTCGATTTATCTAAAAAAATGATAAGAAAATACAAACCTCGTGAGCCTGAGAATAAGCAAAGCTCAAATTATAAATACCCCTTTAAAGCTAAAAATCCTAATTTAAGAATTATGGTTTTAGGTGGTTTAGAAGAAGTTGGTCGTAATATGACTGTAATTGAGTGTAATCAAGAAATTATAATAATTGACATGGGCTTACAGTTTCCTGAAGAAAATATGCCGGGCATTGATTATATAATTCCTAATATTAACTATCTTAGAGATAAAACAGATTGGATTAAGGGCGTTATTATCACCCATGGACACTATGATCACATCGGTGCAATTCCCCATTTAATGAATGACTTAGGGAATCCCCCAATGTTTATGGGAAGAATGACGGCTGGTTTAGTTAGAAAAAGACAGCAAGGTTATCGACAAGCACCAAGCTTAAAAATTAAGGAGATTGATGATAACTTTAAGATCAATCTTGGCAATTCATTTAAAGTAGAGGTACTAAGAGTTAATCACTCTATTCCTGATTGTTTTGCTGCTATTATTCACACTCCCTATGGCACTGTTATTCATACTGGCGATTTTAAAATTGACTTCTCACCGGTTAATGACAAGCCAGCTGACTTGCAGAGAATTGCTCAAATTGGCAATCAGGGGGTCCTGCTTTTAATGTCAGACTCAACTGACGCCACTCGCCCGGGATATCAGATATCAGAATCAGTTATCGGTGAGGAAATGTCTAAATTGTTTGATAAAATTGAAGGCAGAATTATTCTTGGAACCTTTGCTTCACAGCTTAGCCGTATTCAAAAACTTTTTGACCTAGCCTATAAATTTGGCAGAAGAATAAATTTACAAGGTAGAAGCATGAAAGATAATGTGGAGGTTGCTCACCAGATTGGTTATTTAAAATTTAATCCTAAAATATTAGTTGAAGATAAAGATTTAGATGCCCTTCCTGACAACAAAATAGTTATTATTGGAACTGGTGCCCAAGGTGAAAGAAATGCTTTTTTAAGAAGAGTAGTAGACAATGAGCATCGGACAATACATATTAAAGCTGGTGATACCGTTCTATTCTCTTCTTCAGTAATTCCTGGCAATGAACGCTCTATTCAAAGTCTAACTGACCTAGTAGTTAGACAGGGAGCGAGAGTAATTAATTATAAAATGTTAGATATTCATGCTGGAGGGCATGCTAAACAAGAAGATTTAAAGCTAATGATGAGGTTGGTTAAGCCAGAATATTTCATGCCAATTGAAGCTAATCACTATATGTTAAAAGCCCATGCTGAATTAGCTGAGCAAGTCGGTATTGATAGGAATAAGATATTTGTAGCTGACAACGGCCAAGTAGTTGAATTTAAAAAGGAAGCTAATAAGGTTATTGGCAAGCTAACTAAGGAAAAAGTACCAGCTGACTATGTTATGGTTGACGGATTAGGGGTTGGTGATGTTTCAGAGATAGTTTTAAGAGATAGAAGAATGATGTCTGATGATGGAATGATTGTTATTATTGCCACCATTGATGCCAAAGCAGGCGACATCATAGGCAATCCCGATATCATCTCTCGAGGCTTTATTTACATGAAAGAAAATAGAGATTTAATCGAAAAAACTAGAATGAAAGTTAAAAAAATAGTTAAAGATAAAAACCCTCTATCTCCAGCCGATGATGATTATATAAAGAATAAAATCAGAAACGACATTGGTCAATTCTTGTTTAAACAAACTAAAAGGAAACCAATGGTTTTGCCAGTACTAATTAAGGTTTAGTTTGACCAGAATTGGATTGACTTTTTCTATAAAACTGTTATAATAATAACAAAATTAATAGCACCTGTAATTAAACTTTTGGATTTCAGGCTAAAATATTAGCTAAGGTGGCCAAAAGGCTTCACTTTTGTGGGGTTTATTCTATTTTTTTATTACTTAATTTTTTTAAGTAAATAGATTTAAAAATATGTCTGAAGAAAATTTATCACAAGAATTTAGTGACTTATTCGAAAAAGATCAATATCAAATACCACAAACTGATGATATCGTTAAGGGAACAGTTGTATCTGCCTCCAAGTCAGAGGTAAGGTTAGACATCAATGGCATTTTAATGGGTATTATTAGAGGGCCAGAGATGTATATTGAAGTTGATGAATACGCTAATTTAAAACCCGGTGACCAAGCCGAGGCGGCAGTAATTGATGTTGAAAATGAAAATGGAGAATTAGAGTTATCTTTTAGAAGGGTTGGTCAAGAGAAAGCCTGGGCCGAACTGAAAGCAGCCGCTAAGGATAAAAGCGTTATTAAGGTTAAAATCATTGATGCTAATAAGGGGGGCTTGATGGCCCGTTATTGTCAAATTAATGGCTTTTTGCCAGTTTCTCAGTTAGCTCCAGAAAATTATCCGCGGGTTAGCGGGGGCGATAAGACAAAAATTTTAGAGAAATTAAAAAACTTTGTCGGTCAAGAATTCTCAGTTAGTGTTATCAACCTAAGTCCTGAGGAAGATAAGGTTATATTTAGTGAAAAAGATGTTTGGAATAAAGCGCAGAAGCCATCACTTGATAAGTATAAGGTGGGAATGGTGATTGAAGGGAAAATTTCAGCCATTACTAATTTTGGTGTGTTTGTAAATTTTGATGAAAATTTAGAAGGTTTAATTCATATTTCTGAATTAACTTGGCAGCGAGTCGATTCGCCAGCTGAACTTTATAAAGTGGGAGAGGATGTTAAGGCAGAAATTGTCGGAGTTGAAGAGGGGAAAATATTTTTAAGCACTAAGAAATTACAAGCCGATCCTTGGGAAGAGGCGAGTAAAAAGTATAAGGCTGGCCAAATAGTAGATGGAGAGGTGGTTAAAATTAATCCTTTTGGTCTTTTTGTTAAGCTAGATGAACAAATTCATGGCCTTGCCCATATCAGCCAATTAAATTTAATTGGTAAAGAAAAAATCAGTGAAAAATTTAAAGTAAATGAAATGTTAAAATTTGAAATTGTTAATATTTCACCGGCTGATCATAGGCTTGGCTTAAAATTAATTGTCAAAGCTTAACAGCTACTATATAATGTAAGTATGAAGAACTTATTCAAAAATTTCGTAGCCATCTTTTTTATCTTTTTAATTATTACTTTAGTTTTTAGTACATTCTTAAATAATGATAAAATAGAAAGAGTGGGTATCGCTAGGTTAATAAGTGAAATCCAAAGTGAACAGGTAGAGTCTTTAACTGTTTTAGAGGATGTAGTTACAGTTAATCTAAAAAATGGAGAACAGTTAGAGGTAAAAAAAGAAAGTGGCGAGTCCCTATCTGCTTTACTTAGTAATTTTCAGGTAGAGCCAGAGCTTTTAGCTAATATTGCTATCAGCGTCGAAGAAAAGCCAGTCTGGGAAATTTGGGCGAGTTCTATTTTGCCCTACCTTATTCCAATCTTGATTATTGGCGCTTTTTTTATTTTTACGATGCGTGGTCTCCAAGGGGCTAATTCTAAGGCAATGAGTTTTGGACAGTCAAATGCTAAAGAATTTAATCTGAATTTAAAAAATAAAGTTAGCTTTAAAGATGTAGCTGGTGCTAAGGAGGCGAAAGAAGAATTATCAGAGGTAGTTGAGTTTTTAAAGTATCCTAAAAAGTTTTTGGAACTGGGGGCCAAAATTCCCCGAGGTGTCTTGCTCCTAGGCAGCCCAGGAACAGGAAAAACACTATTAGCCAGAGCAGTGGCCGGAGAAGCTAAGGTTCCCTTTTTTCATATGTCTGGGTCAGAATTTGTAGAAATGTTTGTTGGAGTTGGTGCTTCTCGAGTTAGGTCGCTTTTCCAAAAAGCTAAAAAAACTTCTCCTTGTATTATATTTATTGATGAAATAGATGCGGTTGGTAGAAGAAGGGGGGCAGGATTAGGGGGTTCACACGACGAAAGGGAGCAGACTTTAAATCAAATATTAGTGGAAATGGATGGCTTTGAACCCAGTCAAAATGTTATTGTAATAGCTGCTACTAATCGACCAGATGTATTAGACCCAGCCTTACTCCGTCCTGGCCGATTTGATAGACAAGTAATTATTGATAGACCTGATTTGAAAGATAGGGAGGCAATTTTAAAGGTGCATGTTAAACAAAAACCAATTGATGAAGATGTGTCTCTTAAAGAAGTGGCCGAGAGAACCCCTGGTTTTTCTGGAGCGGACTTAGCTAATTTACTTAATGAAGCAGCAATTTTAACTGCTCGGCAAGATAGAAAAAAAATTACTAAAGCTGATCTTTTTGAATCTGTTGAGAAGGTCATGATCGGCCCAGAGAGAAGAAGTCGCGTAATTTCGCCAAGAGAAAAGAAGATTACCGCTTACCACGAAGCTGGTCATGCTCTGGTAGCTCATTTTTTACCCAATACGGATCCAGTTCAAAAAATTTCAATTATCGCCCGCGGTCAAGCGGGAGGCTATACTCTAAAAGTACCAACAGAAGATAAGCGACTACATTCTCGTTCTGAATTTATTGAGGAAATTGCTGTCCTTTTAGCCGGTCATTTAGTGGAGAAAGAAATTTTTGGTGAAGTTACGACTGGGGCTACCTCAGACCTTAGAAGGGCGACTTCGCTAGCAAGAAGCTTGATTACTGATTATGGTATGAGTTATGATCTTGGGCCAAGAACCTATGGCGAAAAAGAAGAACTAATCTTTTTGGGCAGAGAAATTCACGAACAAAGAGATTATAGTGAAAAAATAGCTGAAAAGATTGATAACGAAATTAGTTTATTCATTAAAGAAGGCAGTGAAATGGCTAATAAGATAATTAAAGAAAAAAAGAGTCTTTTAGAAGACATTGTTAAAGAACTGATGGAAAAAGAAACAATTGAAAAAGATGTGTTTATAAAAATAGTTGGAGAAAAAAAATAATTTAATAATATGCCAAATCCAAAAAAAAGAAAAACAAAAAGTGCGGTTGGTAAAAATAGGGCTCACTTGGCTCTTAAAAAAATGAGTTTAAATGTTTGCTCAAAGTGTAAGCAAGCAGTTTTACCGCATAGTGCTTGTTTAAATTGTGGTAACTACAAAGACAAAGAAGTCTTAAAAATTAAACAAAAAACAAAGAAATAATATGTCAAATAGACACTTATCACGGACTTTAGCTCTGCAAACCTTATTTACCTGGGATTTTAATCAAGTAGAAGCTGATGGCCTAGAAGCATTGATTGCAAATAATTTCAAAAATTTTGCCCCGAATTTTAACGATGGTGGTTTTGTTAAAGACTTAGTGGTAGGAGTAGTCAATCACAAGACAGAGATTGATAAATATATAGTAAAGTATGCGACTGAGTGGCCACTTAATCAAATTACAGTGATTGATAGAAATATTTTAAGGCTAGGTATTTATGAATTAAATCACTCTATAACCCCACCTCGGGTGATAATAAATGAGGCGATTGAGGTCGCCAAAAGCTTTGGTGGTGATGCCTCAGGAAAATTCATCAATGGTGTTTTAGGGGCCCTATATAACTCGTGGCCAGAAGAAAAGAAAAAAGAAAGAGATAATCATTGGGAAAAGGAGGAGGGGAAAAAAGAATAAAAACAAAGTTAATTTTATGGACAATTATTTACAATTAGCCCAAAGCTTGTCCTGTGAATTTAAGGAATTGAATTTATTAAAACAAGCTTTAGTGCATCGTTCATACATAAATGAACACGGAGATTTGCCCTATGGTCATAACGAGAGGCTAGAATTTTTAGGAGATGCTGTTTTAGAAATAATAGTAACTGAACATTTGTATCACCAATTTCCCGAGACTCCTGAGGGACAATTAACCAATTGGCGGGCCTCTTTAGTTAATTCTAAAATGCTTTATCAGGTAGCCAGTGAATTGGGAATTGAAAAATATTTGCAATTATCTAAGGGTGAGTCAAAGGATAAGAACAAGAAGTCAAGGCAATTTATTTTAGCTGATGCAGTTGAAGCAATTATTGGAGCAATTTATTTAGATCAAGGCTACTTTAAAGCTCAGGAATTTGTAAAAAGAAATATTTTAACTAAATTTAAAGACATTTTAGAAAATCAAAGCTATTTAGACCCGAAGTCTCGATTCCAAGAAAAAGCTCAAGAGATAAAAGGAATTACGCCGCACTATGAAATTTTAAAAGAAAAGGGTCCTGATCATGATAAAATATTTACCGTTGGTTTGTATTTAGAGGAAGAGATGATTTCATCGGGACAGGGCTCATCTAAGCAAGAAGCGCAAGTTGCCGCAGCCGCCCAGGCCTTAAAATTATTTAATTGGTAAATTATGTTAAATTTAAAAGACTATTTTAACTTAGCTACTAAACATAAAGCCTCTGATTTGCATTTTATGGTGGGATTACCAGCTTTTGTAAGAATTGATGGGTCCTTAAACTATTTATATAAAATTAGCGATATTGTTGAACATAAATTACTGAAAAAAGATTTAGAATCCTTATCTTTAAATCTTTTAAATAAAGAGCAATATAATTTATTACAAAAAAGCAAAGATCTAGACTGTGGGATTACAATTGATGGCAATAGATATCGCGTAAATTTTTCTTATGAAAAAACTAATTTAAAAATAGCAGCTAGGGTTGTTAATAATGCCTTTTTTAGTTTGCAAGACATTGGCATGCCTCTTATTATTAATCAATTATTACAAGCTAAGCAAGGGCTTATCTTAGTAACTGGTCCGACTGGTTGTGGCAAGTCAACCACCTTAGCCGCGATGGTAAATGAAATAAACAATACGCGCTCAGAGCATATTGTTACTTTAGAGGATCCGATTGAGTTCATTTTCAAAAATCAAAAAAGTATTATTGCTCAAAGGCAACTAGGCGAAGACATGAAGTCTTTTGCCGCAGGCTTGCGACATGTTTTAAGACAAGATCCAAATGTCATTATGATTGGGGAAATGAGGGACTTAGAAACTATCGGAGCGGCTATTACCGTAGCCGAAACTGGGCACCTAGTTTTAGCTACCTTACACACCTATAGTGCTGCTCAAACAATTGATAGAATTATTGATGTCTTCCCTTCTCATCAACAAAACCAAATTAGGTCTCAGCTCTCAATGGTTCTAAATGCCGTTATTTCCCAAAGACTGATTAATAAAAAAGATGGTGGACGAATTGCCGCTCGAGAAATATTAGTGAGAAATGACGCTATTGCCAACTTAATTAGAGAGAACAAAATTGCCCAAATTAAAAGTACAATTGAGATGGGAACTAGCACTGGCATGAGCACATTTGACAAGCATATTAAGGAGTTATATAAAGCGGGCATTATAGACCGAGAAACAGCTAGTGCTTATGTAAACAAAAATTCCTTGGACTCTTGACATCTTTTTTTAAATGAGTATAATGATAACTATGTTAAATAGTAAAAAGAATTTAGGATTTTTTTAAGGCGGTTTGTCGTGTCTACCAATAAAACCGCTCAATAGCGGTTTTTTTGTCTAAATTTTCAGGTTTATCTTTTCTAAACAAAGTTTAATTAGTTTAGAAAAAGTAGAATTGAAAAAGGAATGAACTTTAAAAATTAAATAAATAGTAAGTAGATAAATTATTATTTAGCAATTTCCAAATAATTTATCATTAAAAACAAAAATAAATAACACTTTATTAAGAATAAAAGTGTGGGAAAATCTCGTTAAGAGTATACGGTGGATGCCTTGACATAAGAAGACGATGAAGGACGTAGCAGCCTGCGATAAGCTTCGGTGAGGTGGCAAGCAACCTTTGACCCGGAGATGTCCGAATGGGGAAACCCACCCTATTGAAGATAGGGAGCCCTAGGTTTTTGAGCCTAGGGGGAAGACCTGGTGAACTGAAACATCTTAGTAACCAGAGGAAAAGAAAACAATAGTGATTCCCTAAGTAGTGGCGAGCGAAAGGGGAAAAGCCTAAACCCATTTTACTGAGATTGGTGCTTAGTTTACTAAGTATTAATCAGAAGGTTCTAGGGCCATATGTCTAATGGGGCTTGCAAGAAATCGCGTTTGTCGCCTAGACAGACAAGGTAAAGTCATAAAAAATAAGTTTTAATTGAATCGAGCTGGAAAGCTCAGCCAAAGAGAGTGATAGCCTCGTAAGTGAAAAAACCTATTTCTTTACTGTGAATTTTCTTAAGTAGGGCGGAACTCGTGAAATTCCGTCTGAATCTGGGTCGACTATGACCCAAGGCTAAATACTTCTTATGATCGATAGTGAACAAGTACCGTGAGGGAAAGGTGAAAAGTATCCCGTAAGGGAAGTGAAATAGTACCTGAAACCATATACTTACAAAGAGTCGGAGCCCCTTATGGGGTGACGGCGTGCCTATTGAAGAATGAGCCAACGAGTTTGTTTTATGTGGCTTACATAAGCTCCGTGTGGAGAATATGTACAGTGAAAGCGAGGGTTAATAGCCCGTTTTTACTTCTCTTTTGCGCATTAATTTATTAGTGCGACAAAGGTGAAGTATTAGTCGCATGGACAAGACCCGAAGCCGGGTGATCTAGCCATGGCCAGGTTGAACTTTGTCGAAAGACAAAGGAAGGACCGAACCCACTAGTCGTGCAACACTAGGGGATGAGCTGTGGTTAGCGGTGAAATTCCAATCGAACTCGGCAATAGCTGGTTCTCCTCGAAATAGCTTTAGGGCTAGCCTCGAGTGCTGACTATGGGGGGTAGAGCACTGGATGAGGGCGGGTCGCAAGATACCGTCTTCAATCAAACTCCGAATACTCATAGGTGAAACTCGGGAGTCAGACCATGGGCGCTAAGGTTCATCGGTCGAAAGGGAAACAGCCCAGATCGCAATCTAAGGTCCCTAAATTTATGCTAAGTGTGAAAGGTGGTGTTGTGACCACGACAATTAGGAGGTTGGCTTAGAAGCAGCCATCCTTTAAAGATAGCGTAATAGCTCACTAATTAAGTTGTTTCGCGCCGAAAATTTATCGGGGCTAAGCATAATACCGAAGATGCGAATTTATTAGTTTTTTACTAATATCTGGTAGAGGAGCGTTTTATTTGCACTGAAGCCAAGTTGTGAGACTTGGTGGAGCGAATAGAAGTGAGAATGTTGGCATGAGTAGCAAAAAGGCAGGTAAAAACCCTGCCCACCGAAAACCTAAGGTTTCCTGGGCAACGACAATCGCCCCAGGGTTAGTCGATCCTAAGGTGCCATCTGTGTAGTGCAGGTGTGTATCCGATGGAAGAGCTGGTTAATATTCCAGCACTACTGTAATTTTCCGATGGAGGGACACGGTTCCAAAGTTTAAGCGGGCTATGGTATGTCCGTTGATGGCTTCAAGAAGTGATCTAGGCAAATCCGGATCAATTAACTTCAAGAAGCAGTCTGAAGATGAAACCGCAAGGTGGAATCAACTTAAGTAGCGGAATTGTCCAGAAAAACTTCTAGGGCTAAGATTACAGTAATCGTACCGTAAACCGACACAGGTAGGTGAGGCGAGAAGCCTCAGGTGTACGAGAGAAACTTCGTTAAGGAACTCGGCAAAACAGCGGCCGTAATTTCGAGATAAGGCCTGCCCTGAGCAATCAGGGCCGCAGCTAAAGAGCCCAAGGGACTGTTTACCAAAAACACAGCTCTCTGCTAACTCGTAAGAGGATGTATAGAGGGTGAAGCCTGGCCAGTGTCCGAACGTTAAGAGGAGGGGTTAGCTATGTTTACATAGCGAAGCTCTGAATTGAAGCGCGGATGAACGCCGGCGATAACTATAATCGTCCTAAGGTTTTGTAATTTAGTTATAGATTACAAAAGGACTGGGACGATTTAGGTGGTAAACATAAAAATACGTTGCCTGGCTATAATGAAAGTTATAGTTGTCCATAAAAATACTCAGTAAAATGCGGGAAAATCCTCAAAAGATTTAAAGTACTAGGTTTAGTCCAGTAACAACCTTTAAATACACGGGGCAAACTCGCAGGATGAATAATCCTCAGAGACTTAACACTGAGACTCTAAAATATGAAAATAAATTCAAATTGGATAAGTGGATTTGTTGACGGTGAAGGAACTTTTTATGTTGGTATTAACAGAAATAAGACAATGACTATAGGTTGTCAAGTACTACCAGAATTTAGAATTGTTCAACATGAAAAAGATATAAAGCTATTGCACGGTATAAGAGATTATTTTAACTGTGGCGTAGTAAGAAAGAATCACGACACAAGACAAGAACTAAGAATTAGATCATTATCTAATTTAAATCAAATTGTGATTCCACATTTTATCAAATATCCGTTAATAAGTCGTAAAAAATATGATTTCCTTAAATTTAAACGAATCATCGAAATAATGAATAAAAAAGAGCATTTGTCTGTATCTGGAATTAAAAAGATAATTACAATCGCCTCTCAAATGAATACAAAAAATAAATTTAAGACTAATCAAATTATATTTGAGTAAATTAAATATCATGAGTAAGATAAAGTCCATTCCTTAATAGAAATATTAAGAAAGTGAAGAGCGAAATTCCTTGTCGGGTAAAATTGGTCGGACTCTGCTAAACGCAGAGAATCAACTTGCCCGAAAACGTAGTGATACGTTAAAGTAAACTGACTCATAACGGTGAAACCCTAATACTTATTAAGTAAAGGGCAATACCGTGGGAACCATTTTGGACCCGTAACGACTGAGCCGAAAGGCAAGACTTTCTTTTAAAAGAGAGTAACACGTCAGCTCTTGCTAAAAAAGTCATCTATGGAGACTTAATAAAAAAAATATGGATATAAAATCATACATTACCGGTTTTGTTGATGGAGAAGGATGTTTTACGGTTTCATTTTCACTGCGAAGTAAGATGAAATATAAAATTGAAGTAAGGCCTAGTTTTTCAGTAAGTCAAAATAAAAAAAGTAAAGAAATTATTTTTCTTTTACATAATTATTTTGCTTGCGGAGGAGTCAGGTTTAGTAAAAATGACCAAAACTATAAGTATGAAGTTAGAAGTATTTCAGATTTAGTGAAAACTATAATTCCTCACTTCAAGAAGTATCCTTTAAAAACTGCTAAGAAACTAGAGTTTGATAAATTTACTGAAATTTGTCAGTTAATTTATTCAAGTCATCATCTTTCTCAAGCAGGTTTAACAAAAATTATTAAGTTGAGTGAAGATCTAAATGTAAGTGGCAGTAAAAAATACAATAGAAATGATCTCCTAAAGATGATAGCAAGATGAAAGTATAGTCTAATCATTATAGTAATATAATGCTAATTTGAAGTTCCGACCTGCACGAATGGCTTAACCACTTGGGCACTGTCTCAGCGAAGGACTCGGTGAAATTGCAATACGAGTAAAGATGCTCGTTAACCACAGTTGGACGAGAAGACCCCGTGAAGCTTTACTACAGCTTGATATTGAATTAGGGCTATACATGTTCAGAATAGGTGGGAGACCTTCGGGTCGCCAGTGAGATACCACCCTTGTATATTTTTAATTCTAACCACATGAGATGTGGGACAGTGTCTGGTGGGTAGTTTGTCTGGGGCGGATGCCTCCCAAAGAGTAACGGAGGCGTTTACAAAGGTTGGCTATCCCGGAATGGAAACCCGGGAGATAGTGTAAAGGCATAAGCCAGCTTTACTGCGAGACTTACCAGTCAAGCAGTCGCGAAAGCGGAACTTAGTGATCCGACCATTCAATATAGGATGGTGGAAGCTCATCGGATAAAAGCTACTCCGGGGATAACAGGCTAGTCAGGTCCAAGAGTCCACATCGACGACCTGGTTCGGCACCTCGATGTCGGCTCGTCGCATCCTGGGGGTGAAGAAGCTCCCAAGGGTTGGGCTGTTCGCCCATTAAAGCGGCACGCGAGCTGGGTTCAGACCGTTTAGCAGCTAAATGTTTTGGCTGTTGAACACTCTGAACCCTTAAAGATAATTTACGGCGGCGATACTAAGCAATTAGTATTGAGAAGTTGACTCATATCGATGAAATCCTAACAGTTAGTTGAAAATTAACCTGTCATATGTTAGGATAATATCGAGGGAAGTCGCTTATGTTAAAATTAACGCAAACATAATTAGCTTACTTAGCTGGATTTATAGATGGTGATGGAAGTATATATGTGAGACTCAAACCAAATAAAACCTATAAATATGGTTTTCAGGTTGCTCCTTATATTGTATTATTTCAATCATCTAAAGCTGAAGCACAATTTCAAAAAATTTGTAAATTGTTAAGTTGTGGCTATTTGCGTAGAAGAAAAGATGGCATTTTAAAGTATACAATTGGTAGAAGAAATGAAATTTTGGTCTTAATTAAGAATATTAAGCTATACTTAATTCTTAAGAAGAAACAAGCAAATTTATTGGAAGATATTTTTAGAAAAAAAGATACTGTCGAAAATTCTAAAGACTTTATTCAATTAATGGACTTAGTTAATAAGTTTGCTGAGATTAATTATTCTAAAAAACGCATCAAACATAAGTTGACCCCGTAGAGACTAAACGTCAGCCCCCTGAAAGCGTTTCAGGGTGAAGGTATAGTCCATGCATTTAGTAATAAGTGATAAACATGCGTAAGACAGGTCGGTCTCCTATCCACTGTGGTCGTGGAAACTTGAAGAGGCCCTTCCTTAGTACGAGAGGACCAGGAAGGACGAAGCTCTAGTGTACCAGCTGTTCCACCAGGGGCATTGCTGGGTAGCTACCTTCGGTTTAGATAAGCGCTGAAAGCATCTAAGCGCGAAGCTGTCTCTAAGATTAGGTTTCATAGGCTCCCGGAAGATTACCGGGTTGATAGGCTCTAGGTGTAAGGATGGCAACATTTTTAGCCGAGGAGTACTAATAAGCCATTTGATTTTCCCACATTTTTGTTTTTAATAATTATTACATAAAAGACGCCATTATTCTGGTGGTTGAAGCGAAAGGGTCACACCTGATTTCCATTCCGAACTCAGAAGTTAAGCCTTTTAGCGCCGATGATACTTGGGCCTGAGCCCTGGGAAAGTAGGTCGCCGCCGGAATAATGGTGTTTTTTTATTGGCAATTGATATTGCTAATATAGTATGGTATGCTATTTACATGGCTATTATAAGTTCTATATCAGGTTTAAGAGGCTTAGTTAGTGAACTTAAGCCCGATTTACTGCTAGATTATACTCTAAGATATATCAGCTCATTACCTAAGAAAAAGGTAAATATTGCGTTAGGTAAAGATGGTCGTTTAAGTTCTGAGCCTATTTATAATTTCATAAAATCAGCTTTATTATTATCAGGTAGAATCGTTTACTCTCTTGGCTTGGTGGGCACTCCAACTCTAGCTCAATATATTAAGAGACATGAATTAGCTGGCGGAATTATGGTAAGCGCTTCTCATAACCCTGAGCAATACAATGGATTAAAGTTCTTTAATAGTAAAGGAGAGTATATTGATTATGATTTAAGGGAAATAAAGCTTCTTGAATTTAAGGTTAATTTAGGCGAATTTAAAGAAATTAATTCGGCTATTTCCGAACAGGTCATAGATATTTTAAAATTAAAATTGGTAAAAAAAGAAGCAATTAGGAAAAGGGGATTAAAGATCGTAGTTGATGTAATTAATTCCAGCGGGAAACCTCTTATTAAAGAACTATTTAAAGCCTTGAGTATTTCTAACTATATTTTGATTAATGAAGATATAAATAAGCCGTTTAAGCATAATCCAGAGCCTTTAAGTAAAAATTTAGTCCAACTTTGTAAAGCTGTTAAGGCACAAAAGGCTGATTTAGGTTTAGCTGTTGATCCTGATGTTGATCGCTTAGTAATAGTTGATGAAACTGGAAAAGTGGTAATTGAGGAGAATACTTTAGTTTTAATTAGTCAGTATGTTTTAGAAAATTACAAGCTTGATTCTGGCTATAAGAAGTTAGCTGTTTCTAACTTATCTTCTACCAGGGCTTTGGCTGATATATGTAAATTATTAAAAGCTGATTATAGGGTCAGTAAAGTAGGGGAGCTCAATGTTGTTTCTAAAATGAAAGAATCGGGAGCAATTATTGGCGGTGAAGGCAATGGAGGAATTATTTATCCAGAGCTACATTATGGGCGCGATGCCCTGGTGGGCATAGCCTTACTACTTAGCTATTTAGCCAATACTAATCAAAAAATATCAGAATTGCTTAAAAAACTGCCCAAATACTACTTTGTTAAAGAAAAAATTGACCTTAAGAATAGGTTACATTTTGATGACATAAAAAAGAAAATGAGAAACTATCTTTCTATTAACGAGGAAGATGGTTTGCGCCTAGATTGGAATGATGCCTGGCTACATCTTAGACGGTCCAATACGGAACCAATTATTCGGCTCTATGGGGAAGGCAAAAGAAGGGCTGTTATACTAAAAAGAATAAGGGAATTAAAAAAAATTATATGATTAAAATTGTAATTTTAGCGGCCGGACAAGGCAAAAGAATGGGCCTAGATTATCCCAAGGTTTTAGTACCCTTAAAGGGCAAGGCAATTATTAAATATTTACTTGATTCAGTGCAAAAATCTGGAATTGATGATGAGCCGATTATAGTAGTTTCTCCAGCTGGAAAAGATATTATTAAAAAGGAATTAAGGGATTATAATTTAAAATACACCATTCAAAAAGAACAACTAGGGACGGGTCACGCTGTTTTGGCTTGTAAAAATGCTCTCGCCATTGAAACTCAAAAAGTGATTGTTTTATTCGGCGATACCCCCTTTATTTCCAAAGAATCATTATTTAAAATAATTAATACTAAAATAAACAGCTTGCTTGTTATGTCCTCTGCTTTGCCCAGTTATGACTCTTGGTATAGCAGCTTTTTAAAATTAGGTAGAATTATTAGAAATAAAGAAGGAGAGATTATTAAAATAGTTGAATATAAAGATGCTAGTGAGGAAGAGAGAAAGGTTCTTGAAATTAATGTTGGCGTGATGGCTTTTAATTATGATTGGTTATTTGATAATATAGAGAAAATAAAAAATAGCAATCAAAGCCAGGAATATTATTTAACAGATTTAGCTTACCGTTCTTTTGAGCAAAAAAAACCTATTTCTTCAGTTATAATCAAGCCAGAAGAAGCGGTGGGAATAAATGACCCAGAAGCTTTAAAAATGTGCTATAATCTAATATAATAAATAGGATATGTTTAGTCGTTTGGGTTCAATTGTAGACGCCTTAATTTTAATAGTTTTTTTAATTTTAATAGTTTTTGCCTTTATTAAATATGGCAATCCTCAAGAGGCCAGAGAGGAAAAAAAAGAAAAACGAAGTATTGTTAGATTAGTGGAGGCCGGTGGACAAGGCTTGTTTTTCATGGCTGATTTATTTAAAAAAACTGAAGAAGTAATAGAGGATAATAGTGATAAGGTTGAAAAAGCAGAGGCTAGTGCCAGACAGGCCTTAAGTGAAATTGATAATTTAACTAAAGCTGGTATGGCCGAGATTGGTTATCAAAAATTCGAATATGAAGATTTAAAAGAAAAGAGATTTTGGCGAGGTGCTTGGCAAAGAATAAAAGGCGCCAATTTTATCTCTCTTTGGAAAAGATACTGGCAGCTTAGTGGAGATTAGTTTAATTAAATTATATAGACAAGATTAGTTTAAGTTAAGTGAAATTTGCTAAAATATTAAAATAATAAATAATTCAATATATATGAGTAAAAAAAAAGAAGCAAGCGAGAATAAAAATTTAAAAGATGAGGCTGCCTTAGCGGCCATTGAGCAAATTAAAAGCAAGTTTGGAGAGGGGGCAATTATGAGATTTGGAGATGTTAGAAAAACTAATGTTGATTCTATCCCAACTGGTTGTTTGTCATTGGATATTGCTTTTGGAGTTGGTGGGGTGCCAAGGGGTAGAATTATTGAGATTTATGGTCCAGAGTCTTCAGGAAAAACCACTTTAGCTCAACATATTGTAGCTGAAGTTCAGAAGTTAGGCGGAACAGCTGCCTTTGTTGATGCTGAACATTCGCTAGACCCTGATTACGCTAAAAAAATCGGAGTTAATGTAGCCGAACTATTAATCTCTCAGCCAGACACCGGTGAGCAGGCCTTAGAAATAGTTGAGACATTAGTCAGGTCAAACGCGGTTGATGTAGTAGTAGTTGACAGTGTGGCCGCCCTCGTTCCTCAAAAAGAAATTGAGGGAGAAATGGGAGATCAGCATATGGGCCTGCAAGCGCGTTTAATGAGTCAGGCACTACGAAAATTAACCGGCATTATTTCTAAAACTAAAACAGTAGTTATTTTTATTAATCAAATTAGAATGAAAATTGGAGTCGTCTTTGGCAATCCCGAGACGACAACTGGTGGCAATGCTTTAAAATTTTATTGCTCAGCTCGGGTTGAAGTGCGTAGAGCAGCCCAAATAAAGCAGGGTGATAATATAATTGGCAACCGGGTAAAAGTAAAGATTGTTAAAAACAAAGTAGCTGCTCCTTTCAAAACTTGTGAGTTTGATATTATGTATAATGAAGGAATATCAATGGCTGGGGATCTGCTAGATACAGGAGTAAATTATGGAGTAATTAAAAAAAGTGGTAATTCTTATACCTACAAAGATCAGAAACTTGGAGTGGGTCGAGAAAGCGCCAAAAAATTTATCAAAGATAATCAGAAATTAATAGATGATTTGCGGAAAGCAATCTGGACAGAAATTAAGAGTAAGGAAATAGAAACTGATAATAAATAAAATGACCTATGTTTTATCTTTAGGAGGATCTTTGATTCATCCAAATAAAGGAATTGATTTATTGTTTTTAAGAAAATTTAAGAAGTTCATAGATAGTCAAGTCAAATTAGGACATCGTTTTTTTATTGTCTCCGGTGGTGGTCAAATAGCTAGAGATTATATTGAGGTTTCAAAAAAATTTAAAGTTAAGGTCGATCATCAAGACTGGCTAGGAATTGCCGCTACTAGACTAAATGCCACACTTTTAAAAAATATTTTTTATAAAGATTGTTTTCCAGAAATAATTAAGGACCCTAGAATAAAAGTAGAAAGCCGACAAAAAATTATTTTAGCAGGAGGATTTAAACCGGGGCGGTCAACTGATTATGTAGCGGTTAGTCTAGCTAAAACACATCAGGCTGATTTAGTTCTTAACCTAACTAATGTTGACTATGTTTATGATAAGGACCCTAAATTAGTTGATGCAAAAAAAATAAAAACTATCAAATGGAATGATTATAGAAAAATTGTTGGTGATAAATGGAATCCCGGTTTAAACACCCCTTTTGACCCAATTGCCTCTAAATTAGCTCAGTTAAATAACATTAAGGTGGTTGTTTTAAATGGCAAGAAATTTAAAAATTTAAGTAAGTGTTTAAATAAGCAAGAATATCTAGGGACTTTAATTAGTAATTAAGTCTTTAAGTCTATTGAAAACATCATTAACACTAGCCTCTCCATTGATTTTATACAGACGATTAGTAGATTTATAGTAATCTAAAATAGGTTTAGTGTTTTTATGATAAATTTTTAAACGGCGTTTTATATTTTCCTCAGTGTCATCATTGCGTTTTCTTAGAGATAAGCGAGCAATAACTTCTTTAGATGAAACTATTAAATTGATTAGAATAATTTCTTCTGGCTTAATTAATTTATCAAGGTATTTTGACTGCTTTAAAGTACGAGGATAGCCATCAAATACAAAGTAGCTATTCTTATCCTCTTCAATTTTTTGTTTAATAATTTGATTAATAACATCATCAGAAACTAACGAACCATTATTCATAATAGCTAGGATTTCTTTGTCAACTATTTCTCTTAAAATCTGACCAGTTGATAGGTGTCTTAAGTTAAATTGTTGGCTAATTTTTTCCGCCTGAGTACCTTTACCAGCGCCAGGAGCTCCAAAGATTATTAAATGTTTCATAAAATATTAAAACATCATCTTAAATATGATGTTTAGTTTTTAATAATTAATATTGTGCGCCCAGAGGGATTCGAACCCCCGACCATCTCCTTAAGAGGGAGCTGCTCTACCAACTGAGCTATGAGCGCAAATAAAGTGGCTGAGGAGGGGATTGAACCCTCGACCTTGGCGTTATGAGTGCCACGCTCTAACCAACTGAGCTACCCAGCCTGCTTGTGTATCCGGCAGGATTTGAACCCGCAACCTTCTGGTCCGAAGCCAGACGCTCTATCCAGTTGAGCTACGGATACCTCCTATCTATTTCCTTTTAAAGATTGCTTTAAATTATAACCAGTTTTAAACTTAGCCACCTTAACAGCCGGAATAGTAATTTTTTCATTTGGTTTTTGGGGGTTTACCCCAGCTCTAGCATAACGAAGCCTAGATACCCAAGAACCAAAGCCAGCGATACTTACTTTACGGTCATTTTTTAATTCATTAATAATCGTCTCAGTTAATACTTCAATAATTTCTTCAGCTTGTTTGCTGTTTTTCAGGCCGTCTACTTTTCTAAAAATTTCTTCAGCCAATTGAGTTTTGTTCATATATTTTTATTTAAATATCTAGCGAGCATATTCTATTACTCTAGTCTCCCTGAGAACATTAATTTTAATCTCTCCTGGATATTTTAGCTCATTTTCTATCTTTTTGGCAATATCTCTTGCTAAATTATGGGCTTGTAAGTCATTGACTTGTTCTGGCTGAACAAAGACCCGTATTTCCCGACCAGCCTGGATGGCAAAACTTCTTTCAATTCCATCAAACGAATTAGTAATCTTTTCTAATTCTTCTAAGCGTTGTAGATAATTTTCATAATTATCATTTCGAGCGCCGGGTCTAGCTGAAGAGATGGCATCGGCTGTTTTGACTATCACGGAAACCAAAGAACTAGGATTGTCATCATGATGACTTTCAATTGGAGCAATTATTTCTGGCGGTAAATTGAACTTTTTGGCAATATCTCGACCAATTTCAGTGTGGTTGCCCTGTATTTCGTGGTCAACCGCCTTGCCAATATCGTGAAGCAAGCCGCCTTTTTTAGCTAAAGTGACATCAGCTCCTAGCTGTTCTGCCAGAAGAGAGGAAATATGAGCCACTTCAATTGAGTGCCTCAGAGCATTTTGACCATAGCTTGTTCGGTATTTTAAACGACCTAATATTTGAACTAATTTCGGATCAAAACCAGTAATACCAACTTCATACATTGCCTCTTCACCAGCCTTTTTTATATCAAGAGAAATTTCTTTTTTTGCTTGTAAAACAGCATCTTCAATTTTGCTGGGATGAATTCGGCCATCCTTGATTAAATAATCTAAGGTTTTTTTAGCGACATGTCTTCTGATTAAAGAAAAACCAGAAATAGTAATTGCATTGGGGGTATCATCTACTATAATTTCTACTCCAGTTAAATTTTCAATCGCTTTAATATTTCGACCCTCTCTGCCAATTATTCTACCTTTCATTTCATCATTAGGCAAGTCAACAGTGGTAGTTGTTAATTCTAAAGTATAAGTCGAAGCTAGTCTTTGCATAGCAGTTGCCATCATATCTCTAGCTTTTTCTTCAATTTTTTCGTTAGATTCGGATTCTAATTTTCTTAGTCTTAATAAAAGATCATCAGAACTTCGTTCTTCTAAATTTTTTAGTAATATTTGCCTTGCCTCATCAGTGCCTAATTTTGCTATTTTTTCTAATTTCTCTAATTGTTCAGCTCTAACTATTTTTATTTTCTCTTTAATTTCAGTAACTTCATTTACTTTATCATATAATTTTTGTTGTTTTTCCTGGAGATCAATTAGTTTTTGAGAAAAAGAATTTTCCCGCTGTTCTAATCTTTTTTGTAAGCGATTAATGTCTTTTCTTCTTTCTGACTCTTCTTTTTTAGCCTCATCTATAATTTTAAGGGCTTTATCCTGAGCCTCTAAAAGAGTGGTCTTTTCCTTTGTTTTGGCGTCTACTATTATTTTATCCGCTTTATTTTGAGCACTTTCAATTTGCCCTTTAGATTTTATTTTAAAGGTGAAAAAACCCATTAAAAAACCGCCGATTAGAACCAGTAGGTATAATAAATATTCCATATTATTACTGATTTTTAGGGTTCTAATTAATTAGCGATATAGTTTTTTGGTAAATAAAAACAACAATTATTAAATTGATTTAAGAAGAATAAATGTTTTTTTATACTAAGATAAGTCATTTGGGAAAGATTCAGTGTTTTATTGTTAATATTTACAAACCAAGCTAATCTAGAAATTCTAAAAATTATTTAATTAATTACTTAAATACTTTAGCATTAAAAAATGAGCTTGTAAAGACCCCAAATTTTAAATAATTGACTAATATTAAAAAATAAAGTAATATTGACAGATAAGATAGAAATAATTTAAATACCATGAATATTACTGAGTTAGCTAGAGTTTTAAAAATAAGTCCGCAAGAATTGAGAGATCTTTTACCGGAACTTGGCTTTGCGGTTGGTCAAAAAGCAATAAAAGTTGACAATAATACAGCTAAAAAAATCATTAAAAATTGGCCTCTATGGAGAAGAAGATTTGAACAAAAAAAATCATTATTAGAAGCAAAGCGAAGAGAGAGCGAGGTCTTACCCAAGGAGACCCTTAAAATTAAAGTGCCAGCCCTAATCACTGTTAGAGATTTTGCTGAAATGTCTAATATTCCAGTCAATAGAATTTTGAAAGAATTAATGAAAAATGGAGTGTTTACCTCTATAAATGAAAAAATTGATTTTGATACCGCCTCCGTTATTGGTTCTGATCTTAATTTAGAGATTTCTTTGCTTTCTGAAAAAGAATCATCAAAAGAAGATGGTTCAGAAAAACTAGCCACTATAATTAGACAAGAAAAAGAGTTGGACTTGATAAATAGACCGCCGGTGATAGTGGTTATGGGTCATGTCGATCATGGAAAAACGAAATTACTGGATGCAATTAGAACAACTAATGTGGCTGGCGGTGAGGCCGGTGGCATCACTCAACACATTGGTGCTTATCAGGTTGTTCGCGATGAGAAATTAATTACTTTTATTGATACGCCTGGACACGAGGCTTTTACTGCTATGCGCTCTCGAGGAGCTAAAGTAGCCGATATTGCTATTTTAGTGGTAGCCGCTGATGACGGTGTAAAATTACAAACGGTAGAAGCTTTTAGAATTATTGAAGCTTCAAAAATTCCTTTTATTATCGCGATTAATAAAATTGATAAAGCTGAAGCAGATGTCGATCGGGTGAAACAGGAATTAGCTAGTCAATTAAATATTAATTTAGAAGAATGGGGCGGTAAAATTATTTGCGTTCCTGTCTCAGCCAAAGAAAATAAGGGGATAGAAGATCTTCTGGATATGGTTCTTTTACTGGCAGAGACTGAATTGGATGAAATGAAAGCTAATCCTCAAGCCAAGGCAGCCGGCACGGTTGTTGAGTCTTATGTTGATAAAGGGGCTGGTCCAGTCGCCACTTTGTTAGTTCAAAATGGCACCTTAAGAATAGGAGACGAATTGTGCTATAACGATATTTATTATGGTAAAGTTAAATCTCTAAAAAACTATTTAGGTGAAAATATTAGCAAGGTAAGTCCATCTCAGCCAGTAAAAGTATTAGGTCTTAAAGTTTCTCCGGCGGTTGGCGATATTTTAAAGGTAGGCAGTGGCAAAAAAATGAAAATGAGAAAAATAAAAAATCAGGAAATAGCTAGTAGTTTGGCTAGCTCAGATCAGGAAAGTGATAAAAATACCGCTCAGTTAAATGTGATTATTAAAAGTGATTTTTTAGGTTCAGCTGAAGCAATTGAAGAGTCTTTGTTAAAAATAAATACTGAAAAAATTAAAGTAAAAATAATTGCTAAAGGATTAGGTAATATTACGGAGCGAGATATTAAAAGAGCAGAAAGTGCCAAGGCTAAAGTGTTGGGATTTAACATTAAGATGTTGCCAATAATTGAAAATTTAGCTCGTGATAAAGAAATTGATATTAAAATATTTTCCGTTATTTATGATTTAATTGAATATGTTAAAAAAGAGATGAATCTTTTAGTTAAACCTGAATTTAAAAAAGTAGTTATTGGTAGAATTAAAATACTAGCTATATTTAGAACCGACAGCAAGTTTCAGATTCTTGGGGGCAAGGTGATCAGTGGAGAGGCAAGGAGCAATAGTAAGGTGCTTGTAGAGAGGAATGGTGAGCCAATTTTTGAGGGGAAAATTGAAAATTTACAAGCTGGCAAACAAGAAGTTACGCAAGTTCTTAGCGGTGATGAATGTGGCTTAAAGTTTATTGGCAAGGCAAATTTAGAAATAAATGATGAGCTGGAGATATATTATGAAGAAGAATCAATCGAGCAGGTTTAGTATGTCAAAAAATAATAAATATAATATATTAGTTCAACAAGCTCTCGCTGAAGTTTTAGCTAAGGAGAAAATATTAGATAATGCATTAATTACCATATCAAGTGTAGTAATTGAAGATAATTTAAAAAAGGCCATTGTTTACATTAGTGTTTTACCTAGCAATCTAGCTGGCACCGCTTTAAGGGCGGTCAGAAAATCTTCAAAAAACTTAGCTTACCAGGCTAGCCAGAAAATAAAGCTACGACAGGTGCCAAAATTAAATTGGCTCTTTGACCCCCGCGAAAAAAAAGCTAGTGAAATAGAGGCCTTAATTAATACAATTAGCGAGGAATATTGATCTATGCCCAAGTATTTAGTTGCCAGGAAAATGATTGAGAAAGCAAAGAGGGTCTTATTAATCGGTCATATTAGACCAGATGGGGACGCCATAGCATCGTGTTTGGCCCTGTCTTATCTTTTAAATAACTTAAAAAAGGAAAATAAAATAGTTTGCTTGGGCAACTTGCCTGTTTATTTTAATTATCTTAAAAATTTCAATAAAATAATAAACTCTAAGGACAAAATAAATTTAAATTATTTTGATTTAATTATTACTCTTGATTGTGGCTCCTTGTCTAGAACTGGCTTAAGTGAAGAAATATTAGATCTTAAAAATAAGGGGAAAATAAGGCTGATAGAAATTGATCATCATTTATCGCAGGCCAGTCCAGCTGACCTTGAAATTAGAGATTCAAGCAAGGCGGCTACGACGGAATTAATCTATGATTTATGGCAGGCATTTGACCTAAAATTAGACAAGGATGTGGCTGAGGCAATTTTAACTGGTCTGATAACCGATACTAATAACTTTTTTTACCCTAATGCTAGTTCAGAGACTATTTTTTTAGCGGCTAAGTTGTTAAATAAAGGGGCAAATTTAAATAGAATAGTAAGGCAGGTAAAAAAGGCTACTAATATTTACAGCTTAAAACTTTGGGGGCTAGCCATGGAAAGACTCTCGGTCCATGAAGAATATAATTTAGCCTATTCAGTTTTAAGTAAAGAAGACTTAAAGACACTTAGGATTAAAGAAGATGAGCTCAGCGAAACTTTAAGTCTTATTGCTGGCTTTTTAAGTAATTTAGCAAATGTAAAGGCCACTTTGTTGCTATATGACAATGACCAGGGGATAATTAAGGGGCATTTAAGGAGCACAAATAAAAAAATTAATGTGGCTAAATTAGCCAATTATTTAGGTGGTGGCGGTCATAGTCAAGCGGCCGGCTTTATTACTTCTGGAGAGCTAGTTAAGAGCGGTAGTAATTGGAAAATTATTTAATTTTACTTTGACGCCATTGTTTAATTTTTTCATGGTTCCCACTGAGAAGTACCTTGGGCACAGAATATTTTTTTTTATCTATAGTTACAACAGCTGGCTTGGTGTATTGAGGGTATTTGACTAAAGCGACTTGACTATGTGACTCTTGAATGAGACTTTCTTTATTACCTAAAACATTAGGCAAAAGACGGGAAATAGAGTCAATCAGAACCAAGGCTGGTAGCTCTCCTCCACTTAAAACAAAAGAGCCGATTGATATTTCTTCGTCGATTATTTTACTAACTCGAGCATCAACCCCTTCATAACGACCACAGATTAAGATTAATTCATCTAATTGACTATATTTTTTAGCGAGTTTATGATTCCATAGTTTGCCCCCAGCCGATAACAGGACTACTTTAGTATTTTTCTTCCTCTTAAGAGTCTTAACTGCTTGGTAAATTGGTTCAAACTTAAAGAGCATGCCAGCTCCGCCTCCGTAAGGGCTGTCATCTATTTGTTTATGCTTGTGGGCTGTATAGTCTCTGAGATTATAGCTAGAAACTTTAATGAGTTTTTTGTCAATTGCAATTGATAAAATACCGGTTTTTAAATAATCTTTAAATACATCGGGGAAAATTGAAATTAATTTAAAATGCATAGTTATTATTATAACAAAAAAGACGTAAATACAATACGTCTTTTTTGCTTATTGAATAATTTATAGTTTTAAATCATCAACGGCTGATGTATCAACTTCTTCATTTTGAGTTGGTTGTACTCGCTCAGTTGGACGCCTATTACCACCCTCTGGATCGTGAATTTTTAGGTTTACACGAGAATTGTTTTTAGCACCAACAATTTTTAGTAAGGTTCGCATTGCTTGAGCCGTTTGACCTTTTCGACCAATAACATAACCCATGTCGGCTGGATTGATTTTGAGAGTTAATAGCACTCCCATCTCATCAACTGTTCTTTCAACTACTACATCGTTTGGGTGTCCAACAATGTTTTTAACAATAATTTCTAAGAACTCTTTGTCTGTTTCTGCCATAAGTTTAAATTATACTCTTTTCAATTATTCATTATAATGAATT
>CAYZMF010000004.1:0-27099 GCA_964479455.1 uncultured Gammaproteobacteria bacterium
GAAACGATTAATTCTAAGGATTTTATTGAAACGCAAGGCGAGATAATTGAGTTGATGCCAGCCGCTACCTTCAAGGTAAAATTAGAGGGTGATCATCAAATTCTCGCCCATTTATCTGGCAAGATGAGGATGAATCGGATTAAACTATTGCCGGGAGATAAGGTAAAATTAGAAATCAGTCCTTATGATTTAACCAAAGGGAGAATAGTATTTAGACTGTAAACAATATATATATGAAAGTAAGAGCAAGCGTTAAAAAAATTTGTAAAGATTGTAAAACTGTGAGAAGAGAAGGTCGGGTATTTGTTTTATGCAAAAACCCTAAACATAAACAAAGGCAAGGTTAATTAATTTAATATTATGGCAACAAGAATTGCAGGCATTACACTAATCAATGAAAAAAGAGTAATTATCGCCCTAACTTATATCTATGGAATTGGTGATAGTCGCTCTTTGAGTATTTTAAAACAGTTAAATATCAATCCAGATACCAAGGTTAAGGATCTAAAAGAAACAGAGGTTAATAGTCTAAGAGAATTATTGGAGAAAAAATTTCTTTTAGAGGGTGATTTAAGAAGAGAGGTTGGTAGTCATATTAAAAGATTAAAAGAGGTAGATTCCTATCGTGGTTCTCGCCATTCCAAGAGATTGCCAGCTAGAGGACAGAGAACTAAAACTAATAGTCGTACTGTTAGAGGTAATAAGAGATCAACTATGGGCAGTGGCAAGAATAAGGCAGCAGCTCAAAAAACTTAAAAATATTTAATTTGAAATTATGTCAGAGGAAAAGACAATAAAAGAAGAGGAAAAGCTTGTGCTTGAAAAAAAACCAGAATTAGAGCCTAAGGAAGATAAGGAAGAGAAGCCATTTTTTAGTGCTGAAGATGATGAATTACCAGAGGAAATTAAACAGAAATTAGAGAAAAACAAGCAAGCTAGGGCTAAGAAGAAATTAGTTAAAAAAAGAAAGAAAAGAGAGGCTAAGAAAGTTAGAATTGGGCATGCCTATATCAATGCCACCTATAACAACACAATGGTCAGCTTAGCTGATCCGGCTGGCAATATTATTGCTTGGGCAAGTGCTGGCGTGGCGGGCTTTAGAGGGGCCAAGAAAGCAACTCCTTATGCCGCTTCAATTATTACTAAAATTGCTGTACAAAAAGCTCGGGAAGAATACGGCCTAGAGGAAGTTAATGTTTTTGTCGCTGGGGTTGGCACTGGTCGAGAATCAGCCATTAGAGCCTTAAATTCTAATGGTTTAAATGTTTTAGCAATTAAAGACACCACTCCGATTCCTCATAATGGTTGTCGTCCTAAAAAACCAAGAAGAGTCTAATATCATATAATATGGGAAAAAATTTAGAAAATAAATGTAAACAATGTCGTCGTTTGGGAGAAAAGCTGTGCACCAAAGGGGAAAGGTGTGGCACTTCTAAGTGTGCTTTGGTTAAAAGAAATTATCCACCTGGTTTTCATGGCCCTAAGGGCAGAAAAAGATTAAGTGATTATGGCTTGCAATTAGCTGAAAAACAGAAGGTCAGAAAATTCTATAACCTCTTAGAGAAGCAATTTAAGTTAAATTTTGATAAAGCTAGTGGTCAAAGTGGAGATTTAGGCATGAATCTACTGAGATTATTAGAATCTCGTCTAGATAATGTTGTCTATCGTCTAGGTTGGGCTTCTTCTAGGTCTCAGGCTAGACAATTAGTTAGCCACGGACACATCACTCTTAATGGTAAAAAAGCTACTATCCCTTCTATGATTGTTAAAGAAGGACAAATAATCGCCATTAAGGATAATAAATTAAAGAAAAATTATTTTAAGCAGCTAGAAGATTATTTAAAGAAAGTAGAAAGACCTGGTTGGCTTAATATTTTAGATAATCATTGGCAGGCTAAAGTGCTACATAATCCCAAAGATGAAGAACTGCCGGCTAATTTTAAAATGCAAATGATTATTGAATTTTATTCAAAATAATAATAAATTTTCTATGGAAAATATTGCTTTAGCAAAAAGTACAAAATTTAAAGACACCAAAGAGGCTAACGAGGCGATTGCTACCGTGGCTCCACTTTATCCTGGCTATGGAATGACTTTGGGCAACTCTCTTAGAAGAGTGCTACTTTCATCATTACCGGGAGCAGCTGTAGTCGGTGTAAAAATTAAAGGAGCTAGCCATGAATTTATGCCTTTAAGTGGAATTAAGGAAGATGTTTTAGAAATTGTTTTAAATATTAAGCAACTGCGTTTACAGATATTTACTGATGAAGAAATTAGACTGGAATTAAAAGCTAAAGGTAAAAAACAAGTTTTAGCTAAGGATATTGAAAAAAATAGTCAAGTAAAAATTTCTAATCCCGATTTAGTGATTGCCAATTTAACAGAAGCTAAGTCTGAGCTAGAAATTGAAATATTTGTTAGAGCCGGTCGTGGTTATAAAATGACTGAGGGCAAAAAAAAGGAGAACAAGGAAATATCCTATATTGAAATTGATTCCATTTTTTCTCCCGTGCTAGCCGTTCGCCTAAATGTAGAAAATACTCGAGTTGGTAAAATGACTAACTGGGATAGTCTGTCAATTCAAATTAAAACGGACGGCACGGTTTCACCTCAGGAGGCATTTTATCAAGCGGTTGAAATATTGGTTCAACAATATCAAGCCTTACTCCCTAGAGAAGATGAAGACAAGGAGGATGAAAATATAGAGGAAGAAAAGGAGAATAAGAAAGATAAAAAATAATTTTTATGAGACATAGAAATAATAATAAAATTTTGGATAGAAAAAAAGCCCCACGAGAATTGATGCTTAGAAATATGGCTTCTAGCTTAATTATATATGAGAAAATTAAAACCACCGAAGCTAAAGCAAAAACTGTTCAACCTTTAGTTGAAAGATTAATTAATATCTCCAAAGGTCAAGACTTGAAGGCTCGACGGGCTCTAGTTGAAGTTTTGCTTCAAAAAAATGCTATTAAAAAAGCTCTAGAGATTTTATCTAAAAAATATCAAGAAAGACCTGGTGGTTATACTAGAATTATTAAACTAAAAGCCAGACAAGGAGATGGGGCCGAAATGGTTCAATTAGAATTAGTATAATTTATATGATAAAAATTGATAGACAAGTTCATACATTTGATGCCACTGGTAAAGCAGTCGGTCGTTTAGCTAGTGAAATTGCCACCTTACTAAGAGGCAAGAACAAGCCAGAGTATCAACCATATTTAGATTTAGGTGATGTTGTTTATGTAGAAAATATTAAAAAATTAAAATTTAGTGGTCAAAAATTAGAACAAAAAAAATACCATCGTTTTACTGATTATATTGGAAATTTAAAAACTGAAAATCTAGCCTCTCTATTTGCTAAAAATCCTCCAGAAGTTTTAAGGAGAGCGGTTAGGGAAATGCTTCCTCCGACCAAATTAAGACCACAAATGATGAAAAGATTAATAATTAGATAATTTATGGAAACTAAAGAAAAAAAAGAAGAAATAAAAGAGCTTGACACTGAGATTGAAAAACCGGACTTTACTGGTGAATATTGGCCAGCGATTGGGAGGCGAAAAACAGCCGTAGCTCAGGTTAGATTATTTGATAAAGGCAAGGGTCTAATTGTTATCAATCAAAAAAAAGCCAGCCAATACTTTAAAGGTGAGATGATGAGTTTGCTTAATCAACCTTTAAAGGTGCTTAGTAAATTAAGAGATTTTAATTTTTCTGTTATAGTTAAAGGTGGAGGAAAGAGTAGTCAGGCCGAAGCGGTTAGACACGGAATTAGTCGAGCTTTACTTAATTTCAATGAAGAATGGCGAGAATTATTGAGAGTAAATAATCTATTGACTCGTGATGAAAGAAAGAAAGAGAGAAAGAAACCAGGCCTTAAAAAGGCTAGAAAGAGACCACAGTGGTCAAAAAGATAAAGATAGATATCTCTATAGATTATATATCAAAAATCACACTAATATTAGTGTGATTTTTGTTTTTCGCTTATAGACATACTTAATCGTTTATAGGGTTTATGTGCGAAAAGTGGTGATTGACTCGCTCCGCAATGGGAAGTTTTTTGGATATAATTGGATATAGTTAAAATATTCAAAAATATTAAGTCTAGTTGCTCACGCCGAGAAAGCCCAAAAGATGATAACTATATGTTTTCGCGGCCAATTGTTAGTTTGTGATCAGTTCAAGAAAGTCTAAAAATTAGTATAAATAATGCTAAAAATATTGAAAGAACTCACCGGATACTCTCGAAATAGATTCTATGTTTTGAGGGATTATTTGAATTTATTTAAAAAAATAATGGAGCTTCTTAACTATGCCAAAGATTTGTTAGCCTTAGATTTACTCAAAAATTTTAAAATGATATAATTGTTATATCAAGAAAATATTAAAAATATGTAATAAGTAGAAAATATGTCACAATTTGACTGGTCAAAATTACAAGAAGCGCTTAAAAATCATCTCAGTGACGAAAATTTAGATTTTATTAAAAGAAGAATTAGAGTCTTATCTTTAGAAATGAAAGAAACTGACTTTTGGCAAAACAATGATCAGGCCGGTGAGCTTAGCCAAGAATTAGAACAGTTAAAGGGGAAGTTAAATATTTATCAAACAATCAAACAAGAAATTAAAGAAGCGATTGACTTAGAAGAGTTGGCTAGGACTGAGAATAATCAGGAAGTCTTGGCTGATTTAGAAAAAAAATACCAAAAATTAAGAAAGCAGTTAATTGATCTAGAAGATGAAAAATTATTTGCTGGTAAATATGATCAAAAAAATGTTATTTTATCTATTCATTGTGGAACGGGCGGGGTTGATGCTCAAGACTGGGCTTTAATGCTCGAGCGAATGTATCTGCGCTTTTGTGAAAACATGAATTTTAAAGTCAAGATTTTAGACAGAAATATTGCTCAAGAAGCCGGCATTAAAAGTTCTATTTTATATATAAAAGGTCCCTTCGCTTATGCTTGGCTTAAAAGCGAGCATGGCACTCATCGTTTGGGTAGAATTTCGCCCTTTGATGGCGAAAGTTTAAGACAAACCTCTTTTGCTTTAGTAGAAGTCTTGCCTGATTTAGGCGAGATAAAGGAGATAGAACTTAAGGATGAAGATTTAAAAATTGATGTTTTTCGTTCCAGTGGTCCGGGTGGTCAAAGCGTTAACACGACTGACTCAGCTGTTAGAATTACTCATTTACCTAGTAATCTCAGTGTTGAATGTCAAAGTGAAAGATCTCAGCATCAAAATAAAGAAAATGCTTTAAAAATACTTAAGGCTAAACTATGGCAAAGGGAACTAGAGCAAAAGAAAGAAGAGTCAGACAAGATTAAAGGGCAGTCAAGGGTGGCTAAATGGGGTCAGCAAATTCGCTCTTATATGCTCTATGGCAATCAGATTGTTAAAGATCATCGGAGCCTATGGGAGTCAAATAATCCCACTAAGGTTTTAGATGGTGATTTAAAGGATTGTATTTTAGCTTATCTGCGGTTTATAAATAGTTTATAGCCGAAACTATATAATAGAGAAATGCCTAAAACATTTCTTTTTTTATTTTCCTCAAGCTTTATTATCGGTCTTGTTTGCAAAGCAATTATTGATTTAAATTTAGATATCTATCTCCTTGCTATTATTGTTCTTTTTTTCATTTATCTTCTTTCTCAATTTAAATTAAAAGTAATTGCCCTCATCATTTTTCTCTTTTCTTTTTCTGCCTATTCTTTTGTAACTGAGACGCCAGATCTTCAATTAGCTAGAGTACAGTTTAAAGCTTGGGTTTGTGCCTTGCCCAGTGCCTCTTTAAATAGTCAAGGTTTAATCCTCTGTCCGCTTGACTTAAAAGACAATAGCCAAATTATTATCTATACAGAAATTTTTCCTAAATATTTTTATGGCGATGTTTTGTTAATTAAGGGAGAACTGAAACAACCTGAGTTTATCGAAGATTTTAATTATCCGGAGTATTTAGCTAGAAATAGTATTTACAGAACGATTTCCTTTGCAGAGGAGATAAACTTAGCAAGTGAAAAGAAAGGTAATCCTATATTAAGAAGGCTATATTTCTATCGACAAAAAATGATTACTAAGCTCAACCAGCGCTTCAGTGAGCCTCAAGCTGGTCTGCTTAAAGCTATGATTTTAGGCGAGAGAAAGGCGATTAGCCAGGAAATTGTTGAAAACTTTAAATTAGCTGGTCTTAGCCATTTAGTGGCTGTTTCTGGCAGCCATTTAAGTATGGTCGCTTTATCCTTTTTAATCTTTGGCTTTTTTCTCCATATTAGACGGCAAAATTTAGTTTATCCTTTAATAATATTTCTGTGGGTCTATTTAATTTTAGTTGGCTTTAGACCTTCAGCTTTAAGAGCAACTATTATGTCTAGCTTGGCTCTCTTAGCTTTAAAACGAGGTCGTCTACCGGAGCCCTTGAGTATTCTTAGTTTCACGGCCGCTTTGAGTCTGATTATCAATCACTATTATCTGCTAGATATTGCTTGGCAATTATCTTTTCTGGCTCTATATGCGATTGTTAATTTTATTTCTCTGACTAGGGAGTTGCTTATAAAAACAAATTTTTTAAGAAGTATCGGGCAAACTTTTTTATTGACTTTAAGTATTCAGCTTCTTCTCTGGCCGATTTTAGTTTGGCATTTTGGCGGCTTTAGTCTAGCTGGCTTAGTCAGCAACCTCCTAATATATTTTGCTTTTCCCATATTAATCGCTCTTTTATCTGTCTTTTTAATTAGCCCCCTTGATTTTGTTTCCCCCAGCCTCAATCTTCTAGCCAATTATTTTATTTCTATCGCTGACTTTATTAGTCAATTTTCTTTTCTATACCTAGAATTCAATTTAAATTCTTATCCCTTTCTAATTGCTTATTACTCCGCCCTCTTATTTATTATTTCTCAATTAAAAAAAAGACTAAGGAAATAGTCTGTTTTTTATTTTAAATAAAACTACTTATCCTTCTTATTCAAAGTCCTTAAGCAAGAAGTGCAAATCTTAGCTTTAAAGCCATCAATATTTTTAGTTTGAAGATTAATTTTTTGTCTTTTAAGGGTTTTGACTTTAGAGTGAGAACGACTAGCCCCTTTAGTGGCGCCTCGTCGGCAATAATCACAGCGCTTGGCCATATATTTGAATTTAGTATTTAATAGTAAAATACTAACAGGGTTTTAAAAATTATGCAAGCTGTGTTATAATCATTTTATGGATCAAGGTACAATTATTATATTTCAAGTAATCGTTTTAGTTTTCTCAGCCGCTGTCCATGAATATATGCACGGTTTTATGGCTGATTATTTAGGCGACCCAAGTGCTAAGCTGGCTGGTCGTTTAACTTTAAATCCAATTAAACACCTAGATTGGTTTGGCTCTTTGCTTTTGCCTTTTATGATGATTGCCTCGGGGATTGGCATCGCCTTTGGTTGGGCTAAACCTGTTCCCTATAACCCTAATAATTTAATTGATAAAAAATATGGTGAAGCTAAGGTAGCCTTAGCTGGACCTTTAGGAAATTTTATTCTCGCTTTTATATTGTCGATAATCTGGCGCTTTCTGGCTCAAGACAATGCTAATTTTGCCTTTCTTTTACAAGTGGCTATATACATCAACTTACTTTTGATGATTTTTAATTTAGTACCAATTCCGCCACTTGATGGCTCAAAGATATTAGCTACTTTTTTGCCAGATAAACTTAAATTTCAATATTTGAGTTTAGAGAGATATGGCTTTTTTCTAGTAATTATTTTTGTTTTTTTTGGCTTTGATTTAATTATGCCAGTAATTGAATTTTTCTTTAAGCTTTTAACTTTATGAAGAAGCTTTCTTTAGTCTTTCTTCTTTTTATTTTTCTTTTTCCTTTAAATATTTCCGCCAGCTCTTTGGCTGGTCGTATTTTATTACAAGTAGAAAAAAATGGCGAAGCCTACTACTACCACCCGGCTAAATTAGAACTTCTCTATTTAGCTCGCCCCAGTGATGCTTTTGTAATTATGAGAGAGCAGGGGATTGGGATTAGTAATTCTAATCTTCTTAAAATCCCAGTGGCTGATTCCAGTGCTTTTAAAAGTGTATTTGAAAAAATGGATAGTGATAGTGATTTATATAGCGATTACACCGAACTTGTCAGTGACTACAATCCCTATGGAGAGGGAAAAATTACTTATGATCTGGCTTTTACCAAGAAAAATGCTGGTAAAATTTTTTTACAAGTTGAAGAGCAGGGAGAGGCTTGGTATATCAATCCCCTTGATTTAAAGAGATATTATTTAGGTCGACCGAGCGACGCCTTTGAGATAATGCGTACTTTAGGTCTAGGTATTTCTAATCTTGATTTAAAAAATTTAGGCTTAGAAGAAGTAATAATAAAAAAATATGCCTGGCGCTATGATAATCAGGATCATTATTTAAATTATCCTTTGTCAGAAGAACTATTAGGACTTTACCAGCAAAGACCAAAAGTCCTAAGCTACTATCAAGATGAAGTGCCTAAGGACCTAAGGGCTGCCTATTATCAACTTTTTTTTGAGAGGGAGGAAAAAGATTATTATACTCTAGGACTTTTAGAAAAATTAAGGTCAATGGCTTATGATAATAACTACTCATCAGATAAGGAATTGGAATATATTATCGCTTTTATTCAGTTTCTAGATTATGACTTGGCTAAATCCCAAGAAGACTCGCCAGTCGCTAATTTTCCCTATGAAACCCTGTATTTACAAAGCGGAGTTTGTACTGACACTAGTTTTCTCGCCTATCTCTACGCCAAGGAGTTAGGCTACGGAGTGGCCATTTTAGATTTCAAGGAAAGCAATCACGCCGCCTTAGGAATTAAATGCCCAGTTGATATTTCCCTAGACCAGAGTGGCTATTGTTTTGTGGAAAGCACTAGTTACTTTCCCCTAGGAATGGTGCCCAGCAGTTTAAATAATGGTCAGGCTAGCTTAAAGGGCGAGATTCTCAATCTTTTTTCAGCCGATAATTTAGGTTCGATGGAAATTAGACTAGCGATTGATGGTAAAGAATATCAGGGAGTAGAGAGTAATATGGCAATTGCGAGCGATTTGCAAAGCAAGCAGGGGAGGATAAAGGAGCTAAAGGAATTAATTGATGATGAGAGTATTTCAAACAAAGAGGCAATCATAAATGAGCACAATGATTTAGTCTTTAGCTACAATGAACTTTTAGCTAGTTTTTATCAAATTACGAGTGAATAATGGCTTTTTATCGATTTTTATGATAATATTGACAAATGACAATAGAATTAAAAAAATTTATCCAAGAGCGAGCCGCCCTTTTTTGGTCGACTAAAGACTTAAGTCAAATATCTGAAGCTCTTGTTTTAGAGCAGGTTTTAAACTATGGAGACTTTGAGGATGTAAAGTTATTACTTAAAATACTAGGAATGAGTCAGGCGGCTGCTATTTTCAGTGAGCAAATAAAGGGGAAGCGGGATAATTATCGGCCGGAAATTAAGAACTATTTTAAATTATATTTTAAAGAGTATGCACAAAGAGGTACTAGATAAAAAACAATTAGAGTTTCTGCCATTTTTAAAAAATTTTTCAAAGGATTTTGTTTTAGTGGGCGGGACATCAATTGCCCTGTATTTAGGCCATCGCCGATCAATTGATTTTGATATGTTTTCTTTTAAAGAAATAAATAGCTTAAAAATTCAAAAAATAATTAATCAAGAAAAAAAAGTGCAAAGGGTTTTGGTTGATAGTAAAGATGAGTATACAGTTTTAGTGGAAGATATTAAACTAACTTTTTTACATTATCCATTTAAGATTGAGTTTAAAAATAATTTAGATAATATAATTTCTTTAACTGACCTTAAAACTTTAGCGGCTCTTAAGGCTTATGCGATTGGTAGGCGATCTAAATGGAAAGATTATGTTGACCTATACTTCATTTTTAAAAGCGGAATAAGTTTAGACCAAGTGATTAAAAAAGCGGAGAATATTTTTGCTAAGCAATTTAATGAAAAAATATTTAGAGCTCGCTTAAGCTATTTTGATGATATAGATTACTCGGAGCAAGTTAATTATTTACCCGGCTTCACCGTCAAAGAGGGGGAGATAAGAACATATTTAGGGAGAATTAGTCTTAGCTGAGATAACTATAACACGAACGAGTGCAAATAATTGCAATTATTTGTATTTAATGCTATTATAGTTCTAAGTATTCCTAAAAAGCGGAATAAAATGAAACAAAATATAATAAAATGCAATTTTTTGATTTAAAAGCACAATTAAAAGGATTTCTTGTTTTTTCGATTAGAGATATTGAAAAGATTAATCCAAACTTCCATAAACAAAGATTAAGCGAGTGGCAGAAAAAGGGGTATATTAAAAAAATAAATCAAGGTTTTTATATTTTTTCTGACTTACCGCTTAACGAGCAGTTTTTGTTTTTGATTGCTAATAACATTTATTCGCCTTCTTATATATCTTTAGAAATGGCTTTTTCTTTATATAACCTTATTCCCGAAGGCGTTTATGAAATTACTTCCGTAAGCTCGCAAAAAACCAATAGATTTAAAACGGCTATCGGAAATTTTAGCTATAAGCGTATTAAGCCGGAATTGATGTTTGGCTATGAACTAAGAGAATATGAAGGTCATCGTTATTTAGTGGCTGAAATTGAAAAGGCCGTGCTTGATTATTTATATCTTAACTCTAAAATTAAGGAGGAGGCTGATTTTAAGGGGCTTAGATTCAATATAGCCGAATTTAAAGCGAGGGCGGATATGGACAAATTAAATAAATATCTAAAGGCCTTTAATAGTCAAGCTCTAGCTGAAAGAACTAATAAATTTTTAACTTATCTAAAAAATGCTTAGTCTTGCCAATATCGAAAAATATTATCCAGCCAGCGAACAAGCCTTCAAGAAGAGTCTTCTAAGGGAATATTTGCAGTACAAAATTTTAGAAATAATTTTTAATTCTAAAATCGGTCAAAGCTTAGCTTTTCTCGGCGGAACGAATCTTCGGATTGTCTATAATAATAATCGGTTTTCCGAAGACCTTGATTTTGATAACTTTGGCATCAGTGAGGATGATTTTACCCTTCTAGCCTCAGAGGTGAAAAGGGGCTTGGAACTTCAGGGTTATGAAGTAGAAATAAAGAATATCTTTAAAGGAGTTTATCGATCTTATATTAGAATGCCGAAAGTTTTATTTAACAATAATATAGCGAGCCTGCAAGAAGAAAAAATTTTGATTCAGTTAGATACGACACCGCACGATTTTAAATATGTCAGGGATAAAAAAATTATTAATAAATTTGATGTTTTTACTCAGATTTATACGACTCCGCTGGATATTCTCCTGTCGCAAAAATTTTATGCCGCTCTAAACCGACCGCGAACTAAGGGCCGCGATTTTTTTGATATTGTTTTTCTTTTACCGCAAACCAAACCAAACTTTAAATATTTAGAGATGAAACTGGGTATTAATAATTGGCAGGAATTAAAGAAGCAATTAATTTCTTATACCACTGATCTTGATTTTGATGAATTAGCCAAGGATATCCGTCCGTTTTTGATTGATCCAAATGACATCAAAAAAGTTCAAATGTTTATTCCATATATTAAGTCTTTGGAGATTTAGAGCTCGCTTAAGCTATTTTGACGATATAGATTACTTGGAGCAAGTTAATTATTTACCCGGCTTCACCGTCAAAGAGGGGGAGATAAGAACATATTTAGGGAGAATTAGTCTTAGCTGAGATAACTATTGACTAAGCTATTTATATTTGCTAAATTGAAATAGTTAAGATCCTGAGTGTTCAGGATTGTTTTAGTTAAATATAATTTATAATATGCCAACAGTTAATCAATTAGTTCGTAAAGGAAGAATGAAGCCAATTAAAAGGCAAAAGGTTTTAGCCTTGCACACTGGTTTTGACTCCTTGCATCGTAAAAGAAAGTTTACTAAAAAAGGAGCCCCCTTTAAACAGGGAGTTTGTTTAAAGGTAACTACCATTACTCCTAAAAAACCTAACTCCGCTTTAAGAAAAGTGGCCAGAGTTAAGTTATCAAATGGCATGGAAGTGACTGCCTATATCCCCGGAATGGGTCATAATTTGCAAGAGCATTCCATTGTTTTAGTTAAAGGTGGTAATACTAAAGATTTGCCTGGAGTTAGATACAAGGTAGTCAGAGGTGTTTATGATGCTAGTGGTGTTGAGGCGAGACGGCAAAGCCGGAGCCTCTATGGTGCTAAAAAGCCAAAAGAATAATTTTAATTTTAAATATTTATGAGAGGAAAACAGGCTCCGAAAAGAGATATTAAAAGCGATTTAAAATACAATGATGTAAACATTGCTAAGTTTATCAACTATTTAATGGAAGAAGGTAAAAAAGCAGTGGCTGAAAATGTAGTTTACAAGTCTTTTAATATTATTAAGGAAAAAACTAAACAAGACCCGCGACACCTATTTATCAAAGCAGTCAAAAAGGTTTCACCTTTAGTGGAAGTTAGAGGCAAGCGAGTTGGTGGGGCTAATTATCAAGTGCCTTTTCAGGTTAGAGGAGAAAGGCGCTATTTCCTAGCCAGTAAATGGTTAATTAAAGCTGCTCATGAAAGGAAGGGCCGTTCAATGGCAGAAAAATTAGCAGCCGAAATTTTAGATGCCTCTAATGGTGAGGGCAGTGCAGTTAAAAAAAGAGATGCGGTGCATAAAATGGCTGAGGCTAATAAGGCTTTTGCTCATTTTGCGCGTTAATAATTTTAAAATATTATGTCATCAAGAGATTATCCTTTAGATAAAATTAGAAATATTGGTATCATGGCTCACATTGATGCTGGCAAAACAACTGTTACCGAACGGATTCTTTTCTATACCGGCAAGAAACATAAATTAGGCGAGGTTCATGACGGCGCCGCCGAGATGGACTGGATGGATCAAGAAAAAGAAAGGGGCATTACTATTACCTCAGCCGCTACGACTTGTTTTTGGCAGGGCAATAAAATTAATGTAATTGATACGCCAGGACATGTTGATTTTACCGTTGAGGTTGAGAGATCACTGAGAGTTTTAGACGGAGCAGTCGCCGTTTTTGATGGTCAGGCAGGAGTTGAACCGCAGTCAGAAACAGTTTGGCGTCAGGCAGATAAGTATAAAGTCCCTCGACTTTGTTTTGTTAATAAAATGGATAAAATGGGAGCTGATTTTGCGATGAGCCTAGCATCTATTAGAGAGAAATTAAGCCCTAAAGCAGTCGCTATTCAAATTCCAATTGGAGCGGAAGATAAATTAGAGGGAGTAATTGATTTAATCTTAATGAAGGCTTTTAAATTTACTGGTTCACTGGGGGAAAATATAGAAGAAATGGAAGTGCCTGGTGAATATTTAGAAAAAGCTAAAGACTTAAGGTCTGAGTTAGTAGAGAAAGCGGTTGAATGTGATGAAATGATAATGGAGAAGTACTTAAATGGAGAGGAAATATCAATAGAAGAATTAAAAGCGGTTATCAGGAAAGGGGTGATTGCAAATGAGCTCTATCCAGTTTTATGTGGCACGGCTTTGCAAAATGTTGGCGTTCAATTAATGCTTAATGCGGTTAATAACTACCTACCTTCACCACTTGATGTAGCTGAGATGATGGCCACTGACATTAAAGACGAAGAAAAAACTTATCAGATAACAGCCGACGATGATAAGCCCTTTGTTGGACTAGCTTTTAAAGTAGCGACTGATCCCTTTGTTGGCAAACTTTGCTTTGTTCGAGTTTATCAAGGAGTTTTAGAGAGCGGTTCATATGTTGTTAATGCTTCAACTGGCAATAAGGAGAGAATTGGTCGTTTAGTCAGAATGCATTCTAATCATCGGGAAGAAATTAAAGAAATTAGAGCTGGTGATATTGCAGCTGTGATTGGTTTAAAAAATACAACTACCGGTAATACTTTATGTGATGAAAATAATTTAATGTTTCTTGAATCAATTGTTTTTCCTGAGCCGGTTATTAAAATTGCGGTTGAGCCTAAAACTAAAGCTGATCAGGAGAAAATGGGAGTAGCTCTAGCTAGATTAGCTGAAGAAGACCCTACTTTTAGAGTAGAGACCGATGAGGAGAGTAATCAAGTATTAATCTCAGGAATGGGTGAGCTTCATCTAGATATTATTGTTGATAGAATGAAAAGAGAATTTAATGTTGAGGCTAATATTGGTCAACCCCAAGTATCATATCGAGAAACTATTACCAATACCGCCAGTGCCGAACATAAGTATGTTAAGCAGTCCGGTGGTCGTGGTCAATATGGTCATTGCCATCTGCGAGTTGAGCCTTTGGAAAATAGCGAAACTGGTTTTGAATTTGTTGATGAAGTAAAGGGAGGGGTTATCCCTAAAGAATTTATTCCCGCAATTGAAAAGGGAATTAAAGAAGCCTTAGCTAGTGGAGTGGTAATTGGTTACCCAATGATTAATATTAAGGCAACAGTTTATGACGGTACTTATCACGAAGTTGACTCATCAGAGGTAGCCTTTAAGATGGCTGGTCTATTTGCTTTTAAGGATGCCTGTCGTCAAGCTAATGCCGTTTTGTTGGAACCAATTATGAAGGTTGAAGTTGTTACTCCTGAAGATTATATGGGTAATATTATTGGTGACTTAAACTCTAAACGGGGTCAGATTGATGAGATGATTGATCGACCTAATAAGATTAAGGCAGTTCAAGCTAAAGTCCCTTTAGCGGAAATGTTTGGTTATGCCACTGCCTTGCGATCAATGAGTCAAGGAAGAGCGAATTATAGCATGGAATTTTCCCATTATAGTCAGGTACCAAAAAATATATTAGAGCAGATTAAGGAGAAGTCTGGTAAATAATACGGTTAGGAGGAGCCGTTTAAAATATATGAGCGATCAATTAAAAAGAGCGATTGATGTCGCCAAAAAAACCAATTCCTCAGTCATAGTTTTTCAAGAAAATAATAGTTATGCGATAATGGATTTAGATAAATATGAGAAGCTATTTTCCTCTGAGGAAAATTTGACAGACGATAATTTAGCTGATAAAATAAATCGCGAAATAGCTTTGTGGAAAAATCAGATAAACAGCGACGATGAAAAAAATGAAGAAGAGCATCGAAAAGGGCGTTGGCAAATCCCAGCACAAATTAAAAATAAGGATAAATAAATTTAATAATTAATAATATTACGGCTGGCTTCCTTTGAAGGAAAGAAACTCCGAACCATCGGAGGCCGTTTAAAAAAAAATATGGCCGACAAATTTGAACGATCAAAGCCCCATTTAAACGTTGGTACTATTGGCCACGTTGATCATGGGAAAACCACTCTAACCGCCGCTATTTTATCAGTTTTAGGCGCTAAGGGTATGAATGCTTCTAATAAAAGCGTTGGTGAAATTGACGCTGCTCCTGAAGAAAAGGAGCGGGGCATTACAATCGCCACTACTCATGTTGAGTATGAAACTGATAAACGACATTATGCTCACGTAGATTGCCCGGGTCACGCTGACTATGTTAAAAATATGATTACCGGAGCTGCTCAAATGGATGGAGCTATCTTAGTAGTTTCCGCTACTGATGGACCGATGCCTCAAACTAGAGAGCATATCCTTCTAGCTCGTCAAGTTGGTGTTCCTCATATTGTTGTCTTTTTAAATAAATGCGACATGGTGGAAGACAAGGAATTAATTGATTTAGTTGAAGAAGAAATTAGAGATTTACTTAAAAAGTATGAATTCCCTGGTGATGAAACACCAATTATCCGAGGCAGTGCTTTAAAGGCCGTAGAAAATCCTGGGGGACCTGATGGAGAGCCAATTATGGAATTAATGGCTAAACTAGATGAGTCTATTCCTGAACCAGTTAGAGACATTGATCATCCCTTCCTAATGCCAATTGAAGATATTTTTTCAATTGAAGGACGAGGAACGGTGGTAACTGGCAGAATTGAACAGGGTATAATTAAAGTGGGTGAGGAAATTGAAATTGTTGGTTTAACTGATACCGCTAAAACCACGGTTACCGGTGTGGAGATGTTTAATAAATCACTTGACCAAGGTCAAGCTGGTGATAATGCCGGAATTTTGCTTCGTGGTACTAAGAAAACTGAGGTTGAAAGAGGTCAAGTTTTATGTCATCCCGGCACGATTACTCCTCATACTGAATTTGAAGCTGAAGTTTATATTTTATCAAAAGAAGAGGGTGGTCGCCATAAACCGTTTTTTAAAGGCTATAAACCACAATTTTATATCAGAACAACTGATGTAACCGGTGAGGTGGAATTACCAGAAGGTACTGAAATGGTGATGCCTGGCGATACAGTTAATTTAAAAGTTAAATTAATCGCACCGATTGCTTTAACCGAAAAACATAGATTTGCTATTCGTGAAGGCGGTAGAACGGTTGGGGCTGGCGTGGTTGCTAAAATAATTAAGTAGCTACATAGATTTGCTCTCTTTAGCAGAGCAAATCAATTGTGATTATTTAAATAATTTTATATTCAATTATGAGTGAAACTAAAAAAGAAGAGAAAGATTTTAAGCAAAAAATAAGGATTAAAATCAAAGCTTTTGATCATAAAATTATTGATCAATCCACAAAAACAATCATTGAGACTATTGACAGAAGTGATGCTCAATTTTTTGGGCCAATTCCTTTACCGACTGAAAAGAGAAAATATACTGTTAACCGCTCCTCCTTTGTTCATAAGGATGCTCGTGATCAGTATGAAATGAGGACTCATAAAAGGATTATAGATATTATCGATCCGAGTGCTAAAACAATTGAAGATTTAACTAATCTAAATTTACCAGCTGGGGTTGACGTAGAAATTAAAATGCAGTAGACTAGTGGAGTATATTAAAATTAATACCTAGGTAGCGTTGATAATAACTCCTTTTTTAGGAAAGTGTTAAAAACAAAGCCCAAGGTCTTGGGAGTAAACAAAAAACAATTTATCTTTTTTAAAAATTATTTTTGTTTTTTACCAAGGTCTTAAATTAGACTTTTTTTATTTTATGAAATTAATACTTGGAAAAAAAATGGCCATGACTCAAATATGGCAAGGAGATGATGTTTTTGCGGTAAGCCCTGTTTCAACTGGGTCTTGCTTTATTTCTCAAATTAGAAATCTAGAAAAAGATAAATATCAAGCTGTTCAAGTAGCCTATGGCAAGAGGAAGTCTAAGAATATTAAAAAACCGCAGTTGGGTCATTTTAAGAAATCTAATTGCCAGCCAAGCCATGTTAAGGAATTTAGGGTTGATAGTGTTGAAAATATTAAGCTCGGTCAAGAAATTGATGTAGCTTCTTTTGTGGCCGGTGATATTGTGAAAGTAGCTGGCCTTAGTAAAGGCAAGGGATTTCAAGGGGTGGTTAAAAGACATGGTTTTGGCGGAGGTAATAAAAGTCATGGCAATAAAGATCAGTTAAGAATGCCGGGTTCAATCGGGGCTTTAGGTCCAGCTCATGTTTTTAAAGGAAAAAAAATGCCTGGTCGAATGGGTGGTGAAAAAGTTAGTATTTCAAATTTAAAAATAATAAGAGTTGATGCTGAAAAAAAGATAATTTATATCCAAGGAGCTATCCCTGGGGCGATTGATGGTCTAATTAGAATTGTTGCGCCGGGTGAATTAAAGTTTATAGAAGCTAAGAAAGAAGAAAAAATTGAAAAAGCGCCTGAAGAAAAAAAGGGAGAAGAAAATAATCAATAATTTATATGCCGGCAAAGATTAATATTTACAATCACGAAGCTAAAATAGAAACTGAAAAAACTTTAGATAATGATGTTTTTGCTTTAAAGCCAAATTTAGCCTTAATTCATCAGGCAATGCTTGCCCAAATGGCTAATGAAAGGCAGGTTTTAGCTCATACTAAAGATAGAAGTGAAGTTAGAGGTGGTGGCAAAAAACCTTGGAAACAAAAAGGAACTGGCCGAGCTCGAGCTGGTTCTAGTCGTTCTCCCTTGTGGATTGGTGGTGGCATTACTTTTGGTCCCCGAAAAGATCGAAACTTTAGCCAGAAAATTAACAAGAAGATGAAGCAAAAAGCTTTACTCATGGTTTTGGGAGATAAAGTTAGCCAAAAGGCCTTGATTGCCTTAAAAGATTTAAATTGGGATGTTTATAAAACTAAGGAATTTAATAAGCTAATCACCTTATTCCAAAAAGATATTTTAAAAAATGATAAAAGAAGTTTCTTGATTATCAATGACTCTAAGAACGACAAGTTAAAATATTCAGCTCGAAATTTAGCCGGGGTGAAAATCATTAATTTTGAGAATATAAATATCATTGATTTATTGAAATTTAAATATTTAATAATGACTGAAGGAGCATTAGACGCGATTGCTAAGAGATATAAAGTATAATTATATGGCTATATTTAATAAAAAAGAAACAAAGAAGAAGGAAGAAGAAAAAGAGACACCGAGCATGAAAGAGCTTTATGCTAAAGAAGAGCTAAAGAAAGAACTTAAAGGGAAAAAAGGAACTAGTCAATATAAATTTGCCTATAAAATAATTGCCAAGCCTTTAATTACTGAAAAGGCTAGTGATTTAAGCACAATCAATAAGTATGTTTTCAGTGTTAGCACAAAGGCCAATAAGATTGAAGTAGCCAAAGCGATTGAAGTAATCTATGGAGTAAAACCAGTGGCAGTTAATATGATCAAGATGAAAGGCAAGACGCTTAGTCGGGGTCAAATTAAAGGGAGAAGAAAAGATTTTAAAAAAGCGATTGTTAGTTTAAAGAAAGGTGATAAAATTGAAATTTACGAAGGTGTTTAATATTTAAAATATGGGAATTAAAAAAGTACAAGCCAATACCCCAGGGAGACGCCACGCTAGCTTTGATGATTTTGCCGATATTACTAGCCGAAAACCAGAAAAATCATTAGTTAAAATAAAAAAGAAAACTGGTGGTCGAAATTTTCAGGGCAAAATTACGGTTAGGCATCGTGGAGGAGGGACTAAACGCTATATTAGATTGATTGATTTTAAAAGAGATAAGTATGATATCCCCGCTAAAGTAGCCACGATTGAATACGATCCTAATCGGGGAGCTAGATTAGCCTTACTTCACTATGCTGATGGTGAGAAAAGATATATTGTTGCCCCGATTGATTTAAAAGTAGATGACATGATACTTAGTTCTGACAAGGCAATTGAGATAAAAACCGGTAATGCCATGCCTCTTGAGTTTATTCCGGCTGGTGTAGCTATTTACAACCTAGAAATGCAGTTTGGTCGGGGAGCAAGTGTAGCTCGCTCAGCTGGTAATGCGGCTTTTGTAATGGGAGTTGAAGGTAAGTATGCTCAGGTTAAAATGCCTAGCGGAGAAATTAAGAAAGTTAGAAAAAATTGTCTTTGTACAATTGGACGAGTTAGTAATCCCGATAAACAACATATTAGCCTAGGTAAAGCCGGTCGAAAAAGACTGCTTGGTTGGCGACCAAGTGTTAGAGGAACGGCTATGAATCCAAATGATCACCCCCATGGTGGTGGTGAGGGTAAACAGCCAATTGGCATGAAACATCCTAAGACAAAATGGGGTAAGCACGCAATGGGGGTTAAAACTAGGCGAAAACAGTCTAGCGATAGCTTAATTATTAAAAGAAGGAGTAAAAAAAGAAGATAATTATTTAATTTATTTATTATGTCAAGAAGTTTGAAAAAAGGTCCCTATATTAATCAGAGGATTTTAAAGAAAATAAAAGATTTAGGCCCTAACGATAAAACCATAATTAAAGTTTGGGATAGGGCTTGTACGATTACCCCAGAAATGGTGGGACATACAATTGGTGTTCATAATGGCAAACAACATAATCCTGTTTATATCGTTGAAAATATGGTTGGTCATCGTTTAGGGGAATTCTCACCGACTAAGAAATTTGTTTCTCATGGCGGTAGGATGGCTAAAACTCAGGCTAAAGGTGGTAAATAATTTATTAAAATATGGAAATTAAAGCAAAGCTAAAAAATTTAAGAATGTCGCCCCAGAAGGTTCGTTTAGTCGTTAATTTGGTCAGGAAAATGCCGATTGATAAAGCTTTAGATCAATTAAAATTTGTTAAAAAGCAAGCAGCTAGCCCTGTGGCCAATCTACTAAAAACAGCCTTAGCTGATGCCCAGCATAATTATAATTTGGATTCAAAAAATTTAAAAATAGCGGAGATTAGGGTTGATGAAGGCTTTACTTTAAAACGATGGATGCCTAGAGCTCATGGTAGGGCCACTAAAATTCGCAAAAGATCAGCTCAGATTAGTGTAACTTTAAAAGAAATTGTGGCTAGTACTAAAAAAGAGGCCCGCAAAGTTGAGGTAGAAAAACCTGTTAAATTAGACGAAATGGCTAAAGATGTAAGTAAAAAAGCGGATAAAATTATTAAAAAAGGAGAAAGCAAAAAAGGCTCTGATAAGGCTTTTAGCGCTAAAGTATTTAGGCGAAAAAGCGGTTAAAATAATTAATTAATACTATGGGTAAAAAAGTAAATCCAAAAATCATGAGAATCGGGGTCATCAATACTTGGCCATCAGTTTGGTTTGAAGAGGGTAAGAGTTATATCAAAAATGTTCAACAGGATATTGCCATCCGCAGATTTCTAATTAAGGAAAAAAAGGAAGTTGGAATTGATAAAGTAGAAATTACTCGGAGTATTAGCAAAATTACGATTGATATTTATGCTGGTCGACCTGGCTTGTTAATCGGTCGAGGTGGCGATGGAGTGGAAGCTCTAAAAAAAACTTTGCACTCTAAATTTTTAAAAAACTTTAGACCGGGAGAAATTAATTTAAATATTAAGGAAGTTAGCCGCCCTCATCTAAGTGCTCAGATTTTAGTACAGAATGTTATTTTAGATTTAGAAAAAAGAGCTCCTTTTAGAAAAGTAATGAAACAGACAATTAACAAAGCTGAGAGAGCTGGTGCCTTAGGCGTTAAGATTAGAGTAGCTGGTCGCTTAAACGGAGCTGAGATTGCTCGTAGCGAGAAATTAGTATCAGGTAAGGTGCCACTGCAAACCTTGCGAGCTGATGTAGATTATGCTCGGGGAGCAGCTAATACCACTTATGGCGTAATTGGTATAAAAGTTTGGATTTATAAAGGAGAAAAGTTTTCTAAAGATGAGAAGACTTTAAATAAAATTGTTTAATATGTTAATGCCCAAAAAAACAAAATATCGAAAAGATCATAAAAGAAAAAGAGGGGGAGTGGCCACCCGAAATCTAAAAGTTAGTTTTGGCAGTTATGGCTTGAAGGCGATTACTCCGCATTGGGTCAGTTCTCGGCAAATCGAGTCAGCCAGAAGAGTAATTGCTAAATATATTAAAAAAAATGGTAAATTATGGATTAGAATTTTTCCTGATAAACCAATAACTAATCATGGCGGAGAAATGCCGATGGGTAAAGGAAAGGGTGCTCTTGACTACTATGTTGCCATTGTCAAACCGGGGACAGTTATTTTTGAAGTAGAGGGTCTAGATGAGAAAACTGCTAAACAGGCTCTTGAGTTAGCTGCCCATAAACTTCCTTTAAAAGCTAAATTTGTTGTAAAAAATTAAAAATATGAAATTAAAGGAAATGAGAACAAAAAAACTTGAAGATTTAATGGAAATATTAGCAGTTAAACGGGAAAAGCTAAGGGAGCTTAGATTTAAGGATTCTAATAAACAGCTGAAAAATATTCGGGAAATTAGAAAAACTAGACAGGAAATCGCCCAATTATTAACCTTAATAAAAGAAATATAATATGAAAAAAGAGAAAGAAACAATTAGCAAAAAACTTTCTGGCTTAGTAATTGGTGACAGTAGTAAAAAAACTATTTTAGTTAGAGTAGAAACTGTTAAAACTCACCCTAAATACCATAAACGCTATACAGTTAGTCGTAATTACCAAGTCCACGATGAGAAAGGTGAATATAAAAAGGGGGATAAGGTATCTTTTATTGAATGCCGCCCATATAGTAAGTTTAAAAAGTGGCGAGTTATTAAAGCTAAATAATAATTATATGATTCAAGTACAATCTAAAATGAAGGTAGCGGATAACTCGGGAGCTAAAATTGTGCAATGTATTCGTGTATTGGGAGGGTATCGAAAAAGATATGCCCGGGTGGGAGATATTATTACTGCCTCAGTTAAACAAGCCACCCCTCATGCACCAATTAAGAAAAAAGATATAGTTAAGGCAGTTATAGTCAGAACTAAAAAAGAAATTAGACGCAGTGATGGAAGTTATATTAGATTTAATGAAAATGCCTGTGTTATTATAGTTGACAAAGATAAAAAAGACCCTAAGGGAACTCGTATTTTTGGACCAGTCCCAAGAGAGGTAAGGCGAGCTGGCTTCGTTAAAATTGCTTCTCTAGCACCAGAGGTGCTTTAAATTATATTTATGAACATCAAGAAAAACGACAAAGTTAAAATATTAGCCGGTAAGGATAAGAATAAGCTTGGTAAGGTTCTTCAAACTATGCCGAGTCGAGGCAGACTGAGTATTGAGGGTTTAAATATTTTAGTTAAACATTTAAGACCAAGCAAACAAGGAGAGAAGGGCCAAAGAGTAGAATTTCCAGCTTTCATCTCTATTTCCAATGTTGCCCTGATTTGCCCAGAATGTGGCAAGCAAACAAGAGTAGGCTATAAATTTAAAGAAATTGATGGTAAAAAGAAAAAATTTAGAGCCTGTAAAAAATGTCAGGCCTTTATTTCCTAAGACAAAACATTATGAGACTTAAAGAATTGTATCAAACAAAAATCAAGTCAGATCTAAAGAAAGGGTTAAATTTAACTAATGATTTCTTAGTGCCAAAATTGATAAAGCTAGTGGTCAATGTTGGCTTTGGATCTAGATATAAAGATAAAGATTTCGTCGCAAATATTACAGAAAAATTAGCTATTATTACTGGTCAAAAGGCAGTTTTAAAGCCAGCTAAAAAATCAGTTTCCGCTTTTAAAATTAGAGAAGGTAATATTATTGGGGCCAGTGTTACTTTAAGGGGCCAGCGAATGTATGATTTTGTTGAAAAACTAGTTAATATTACTTTTCCACGCGTTCGGGATTTTAGAGGTTTAAATCAGAAAAATATTGACAGAAGCGGTAATTTAACGATTGGCTTTAAAGAGCATCTTGCTTTTCCTGAAGTTGGGGCTGAAGATTTAGATAAGGTTTTTGGCCTGGAAGTAAGCTTAGATACTAGTGCTTTAAATAAGGAGCAGGGAATAGCCCTATTTAAAGCCTTAGGTTTCCCATTTAAAAAACAAATTAATTAATTATATTTATGGCCAGAACAGCCCTGATAGTTAAAGCTAAGAAAAAACCAAAATTTTCTACCAGAAAAATTAATCGTTGTTGGCGTTGCGGACGAAACCGCGGTTATTTACGAGACTTTGGTCTTTGTCGAATTTGTTTTCGAGAGTTGGCCGACAATGGAGATTTGCCAGGCGTTAAGAAATCAAGCTGGTAAGCTTATAATCATTTATCAATATTAATATGACAGATCCAATCGCAGACATGTTTACAAGAATTAGAAACGCTTCAGCCGTTAAAAAAACTGAAGTCTATTTACCTATGAGTAAACTAAAATTAGCCATTGCTAAAATCTTAGAAGAAGAAAAATGGATTAAAAGTGTTGAAGTAATTGAAGGTGGGCTTAAAACTAGACGCAGTGGTTTTGATCAATTAAAAATTGTTTTAAAGTATAATAAAAATGGTAAGTCGCAAATTAGTTCAATTCAAAGGATTAGTAAGCCAGGAGTAAGATATTATGTCAGTAAAGACAATATTCCCACTGTTTTAAATAAGCTTGGAATGGTCATCATATCAACCTCTTCTGGTATAATGACCGGTCAGGCTGCCCGAAAGAAAGGTTTTGGTGGTGAGTTAATTGGGGAAATATATTAATTAAGTATAAATTTATGTCACGATTGGGAAAATTAGCAATTAAATTAAATAAAGATATTAGCATTAGTTTTGAAAACTCTGTCTTATCAGTTAAGGGACAAAAGGGGGAATTAAAGTTAAACATACCAGAAATTGTTCAATTAAAGATTAGTCCTAAGGAAATTATAGTTTCAGTTAAAGGAGATAATAAGAAGAGCCGGTCATTTTGGGGATTATTTAGATCATTAATTAATAATATGGTAATTGGCGTCAGTGAAGGTTTTGAAAAAAAATTAGAAGTTAATGGAGTTGGCTACAAGGTAGCTTTAAGTGGCCAAACTCTAAAACTCAACCTTGGTTATTCTCATCCTATAGATTTTCAGTTACCAGGCAAGGTTCAGGCAAATGTTGAGGGCAACCTTATCACTTTAAGTAGTATCGATAAAAAATTATTGGGTGATACTGCTTTTAAAATCAGAAAATTTAGACCACCAGAGCCGTATAAAGGTAAAGGAATTAAGTATCAAGAAGAGACAATTAGAAGAAAGGCTGGCAAAACAGCAGCTAAAGCTACTAAATAATTATTTATATGAATAAAGCTAAATTAAAAAATCAAGTTAAAGAAAGACGGAGGGGGCGAGTTAGGGCGAAGGTAAAAGGAACAAGCGATAAGCCAAGATTAAATGTGTTTTGTTCTAATCGCGGTTTTTATTTACAAATCATTAATGATGAAAAAGGAATCACCCTAGTCAGTGCTCATTTAAAGGAAATTAAGGATGCTAATAAATTAAAAAGATTAGATCAAGCTAAAGCTTTAGGAGAATTAATTGGACAAAAGGCGCTTGATAAGAAAATTAAAAAGGTAGTTTTTGATCGTTCTCATTATAAATACCATGGACGCGTTAAGGCGATTGCTGATGGCGCTCGATCAAAAGGTTTAGAGTTTTAATATATAATATTAATATGGAAGAAAAAAAGAAAGAGACAAACACTGCTCCGAGCAGTCAAAAGAACTTCAAAAAATCAAATTTTAGAAAAAAAGATGAACGGAAGGATGAATTTGAACAAAGAATTCTAGAAATTGCTCGAGTAACCAGAGTGATGGGTGGGGGTAAAAGGATGAGCTTTAGGGCTTGCGTGGTAATTGGCGACAAGAAGTCTAAACTAGGAGTGGGTTTAGGCAAAGGAGCAGATGTTACAATTGCGATCAACAAGGCGGTCAGTCGAGCCAAGAAAGATATGATTAAGGTTCCGATTATTAAAGATACTATTCCCCATGAAGTTAGATCTAAGTTTGGAGCAGCTTCTTTAGTTTTTAAGCCAGCTAAACAAGGAAGGGGAGTAATTGCTGGGGGTGTAATTAGACCTATTTTTGAATTAGCCGGAATTAAAAATGCCAGCAGTAAAATTCTGGGTAGTAATAATAAGATAAATAATGCTAAATGCGCAATTATTGCTCTAAAAAGTTTAAAAAAAATAGATTAATTTCAATTCTATGTTAGCGATGCACAATATTAAACCAAAACCGGGCTCAAAGAGAAAAGCTAAACGAATTGGGCGTGGTGATGCCTCTGGAACTGGTACTTATAGCGGCAAGGGTCTTAAAGGACAAAAATCTCGATCAGGAGTTAGTAATTTGAAGAGGCTAGGCATGAAAAAACAATTACAGCAAATTCCTAAGCTAAGAGGCTTTAAATCTAAAAAGCCAAAGAATCAAGTTCTTAATGTTTCTCTTATTAATAAAAACTTTAAAGATGGAGAGACAGTTAATTTAGAAAGCTTGATGGCTAAGAAATTAATTAAAAATACTAATCGACCAGTTAAAATTTTAGGCAAAGAAAAACTGAAAGTGAAAGTAAAGCTGGAGAATATTTTAGCTAGCCAATCGCTTAAAGATCAGTTATAATTTAAATATGATCAAGAAATTAGGTCAAATTTGGAAGGCGAAAGACTTAAGAGCAAGTATCTTATTTGTTTTAGGTATGCTCGTTATTTTTCGTTTAGCGGCTCATATTCCTGTCCCTGGGGTTGATGCGGTAGCTCTAAAAAATCTTTTTGCCAGTAATCAAGTTTTAGGCTTGATGAATATTTTTTCTGGTGGCGGAATGGAAAATTTTTCAATTGTAATGATGGGGGTGGCTCCTTATATCACCGCCTCTATTATTTTTCAATTACTGGGCATGGTTGTTCCTAAATTAGAGGAGATGCAAAAAGAAGAGTCAGGTCGGCAGAAAATAAATAAATGGACTCGATATGCGACTGTGCCTTTAGCAGCTATTCAGGCCTACGGCATGATTACCCTGCTGAGACGCTCTAGTACAGCTATCATTGGCCAAATTTCCGCCTTTGACCTTGGTTTAATGATCCTGACAATAACGGCTGGTACCGTCTTTTTAATGTGGTTAGGAGAATTAATTTCTGAAAAAAAAATTGGCAATGGAATTTCGCTCCTGATTTTTGCTGGCATTATTTCCGCCCTCCCTCAGCAGGTTAAACAAATTATTTTAACTTTTGACATGGCTCAAATCCAACTTTTAGTTGGCTTTGCTATTATTGCCGTTATTACCATTATCTCAGTAGTTATTATCAACGAGGGTCAACGAAATATTCCCGTTCAATATGCTCGGCAAATTCGAGGTAATCGGGCAGTTGGTGGATCCAGCACTCACTTGCCCTTAAGAGTTAACATGGCTGGCGTGATGCCGATTATCTTTGCTATTTCTGTTGTTTTATTTCCTCCAATGATTGCCCAATTTTTCATTCATGCTCGCAGTGCCTGGTTAGCTAATTTAGCTCAATGGACAATCAATGCTTTCAATAATCAATTAGTTTACGGCATAATCTACTTTTTACTAGTCTTTGGCTTTACTTATTTTTATACTGAGGTTATTTTTAAACCAGATAGAGTGGCTGAGAATTTACAGAAACAAGGCGGTTTTATTCCCGGTATTCGCCCTGGTAAACATACTAGTGATTATTTATCTTATATCAATCACCGCATTATCCTTCTGGGAGCCTTGTTTCTAGGCTTAATTGCCATTTTACCTCTTATCATGCGCTATTTTACTGGCATTGACTCACTGGCCATTGGTGGAACTAGCTTATTGATCGTTGTTTCAGTTGTAATTGAAATCGTCAAGCAAATTGAAGCTCAGTTAACCATGCGTGAATACGATGGAATTTAAATAAATATATATAATAGTTATTTTATAATCTAAACTGATAAAATAAAATGAGAGTAGTTGAAACGCTTA
>CAYZMF010000005.1:0-26407 GCA_964479455.1 uncultured Gammaproteobacteria bacterium
TTTATTATCTCAAAGCCCCCACTGGGAGCTAAAAGACTTAAATCATTGTCAATAGGGTCAGCTAGGCCTAAATTTGTAGCTTGTAAATCACTGCCGATAATCAATAGAGGGACTGGATTGTCATTGATTTCCGGATAAAAAGTTGCCTGCTGTGCTAAATTACTTATCTTTTCAGCTTGACCAAATAGAGAAGTGATAACTAAAGAATAATTATTTAAAAGAGCCAGCTCGCTTAATTTTCCTAAATATTTATCAACTCTACTAATTGTTTTAATTAAATATTTTTTATTACCTGTTTGATAAGCCTGATTGATACTTGGCAAATTGATGTTTATAAACTGATAATTTTGTTTTTTAATGATTTCCTTTGCTCTCTTAATAATTTCATTGGCCTGTTTTAAAGGATCGGTAAGTAATTGATCAACTAAGAATAACTCTTGGTTATTCAATAACTTCTCGCCACTGAAAGCGCTAAAATTCTCTAGGAAAAATTCTTGATTTGAGATAAATATTTGCTTCAAATTACTCTGAGCAATTACTTGGCTAATTGTTAGACTTGATTCTAAGCCCCTTGCCAGTGACCTATATCTTTTTATTAAATCCTTATCCTCCCCCTTTAAAAGTGCTACTGGGTATTCTTTGCTTAGTTGGTAAAAATTAGAGGGGTCAGCTAAACTAATGGCATTGTCATCTTTTTCTTTAGAGATGCCCCAGCCATTAATAGTTAAAAGAATTACAGCTTTTTTATCTTGACTCATAGGCCTTTAAAAAAGCGATTTCTAGTAATCGATTATATTTAGCCACTCTCTCCCCTCGGCTCAAGGAGCCTGCTTTAAGATAGTTAGCATTAAGGGCAACTGCTAGGTCGGTGATAAAATCATCGTTTGTTTCTCCGCCTCGATGAGAAATAATTAGAGCATAACTATTTCTTTGAGCAATCTTGGCATATTCAATAGATTCAGTCAAGGTTCCTGCCTGATTAGGCTTAAGAATAGTAGCATTAGCCGCCTGCTTTTCAATTCCCTCTCTTAGTCTAGCTATATTAGTAGTAAATAGGTCATCTCCAGCAATTATCATTTTATCGCCCAACAAGGCAGTTAGCTCCCGCCAAGCATCCCAGTGGTCAAAAGCTAGGCCGTCTTCTAGATAATTAATCGGATATTTAGACAGCCATTCTTGGTAAAGATTTATTAAATTATCTTGACTTAAGTAGGAAGAGTCTAGGGCAAATAGGTATTGAGAACTATTTTTGTCAAATAAGACTGAAGAGCCAATATCTAAACCTAAACTAAAGTCTTTTTCTGCTTGATAACCAGCCCGCGCAATGGCTGCTAACATAAATTCTATGGCCTGAATGCTAGAGTTAAGGTCAGGCGCGTAACCACCTTCCAAGCCAACATCACTGTCATAACCAGCCTCTCTTAGAATCTTGCCCAGGACATGATAAACTTCACTCGCCGCTCTGATAATTTTAGCCATACTACATTCATGAACACTTGGCTTAAAAGCGCTGGAAGAAAGATTAGGATTAATCAAAAATTCCTTAAAATCTAAATTAGTATCAGCATGCCAACCGCCATTGAAAATATTAAACAGTGGTTTAGGCATTTTACTAGCATCGTGCTTTAAATTGTAGGTATCAACAATATGTTGATATAACTCTTTTTTTTCTGATAAGGCGCCCGCTCGAGCACAAGCCAAGGAAACGGCCAAAATTGCATTTGTACCGATTTGCCCCTTATTACTACTGCCATCTATTTCAATCATTTTTTGATCAATTATCTCCTGATCTAAGACATTTAAACCTTGTAGCCTTTCCGAAATTATTTCATTGATATGGTTAGCAGCCAGTAAAACACCTTTACCTGAATATCTTTTTTTGTCACCATCAACCAAATCTTTAGCCTCATGAGAACTAAAACGATTACCTGAAGGAGAGCTGGCCTTTGCAATAATTCCGCTGTCTAACTCTAATCTAACCTCTATAGTCGGCCAGCCTCGAGAGTCTAATATTTCTCTAGCTAATATTTTTTTAATTTTTGCTGACATATATTTAATTTATTTGAATAATAATTTTAAACCAGGCATCTCTTCTTTGGCTAAATAAGAGAGCATGGCCCCACCGCCACTTGATTGCCAATCTATATAATTAGCCATTTTTGTCATTTTAAGGGCCATTAGAGTTTCGCCGCCACCAGCTACTACAAAGGCCTTGCTTTTAGCTAAGCTGGCCAGTAATATAGCAATTGATAAAGTGCCATATTTAAAGCGATCATCTTCAAAGTAACCAAGGGGGCCATTCCAAATAATTGTTTTTGCTTTTCTAATAATTGAAGAAAAATAGATAATACTTTTTGGACCAATATCTAATATTTTATCGCCTTTTTTAAGCTTGTTAAATTCTCTTAACTCAACTTTTTTTTGGTAATTTAAAACCGAGAAATCTAAGGGCATTATTATCTTTTTATTATTCAATAACTCATCAATACTATCTTTAGCCTCTTTCTCTATCATTGATTTACCAACTTCCTTTTTTTTAAAATACAAAAAAGTGTTAGCTAAGGCCCCTCCCAATATTACCTGATCGGCTTTCTGGCTCAAACTTCTTATCAAGGCCGACTTGCTACTAATTTTGGCCCCGCCCATAATTACTACTAAAGGCTTCTTTGGTTCAAGTATTTTGTTTAAATTAAGCAATTCTTTTTCAAGCAATAGTCCTGCGTAACTTGGTAAATATTGGGCGATTGAACTAACAGAGGCTTCCTTACGGTGGCTGACAGCAAAGGCATCATTTACATAAATATCGGCCAAAGAGGCTAATTGTTTAGCAAAGGCTGGGTCGTTTTCTTGTTCTTGGGGCCAAAAACGAATATTCTCTATAATCGTAATAGGTGCCTCTAATTCCTTAGCCTGAAGATAATCTTCTAAAAAATCAATTCTCCCTCCTATTATTTTTTTTAGGTGACTTACGATTGGTCTTAATGAATATTTTTTTTCCTTTTTTTTAGGACGACCAAGATGACTAATAATTATTAATTGATAATTTTTTGTAAGTAAAAAATTAATAGTTTCCAAGCTTAAAACAATTTTTGAATCATCAAGAATTTTTGCATCTTTAATAGGAACATTTAAGTCAAGCCTGACTAAAGCTACTTTTTTTGAACCTTTTTTTAATTGTTTAATGCTTTTAATTTTCATTTTTTTGAAAGTTTAGGTCTAATAAAATTTCTTTCTCAAAACCATCTCTTAGGTAAAGTAGATAAATAATATCGCCAGCTGATTGCTTAAGAAGAAGTTCTGATAAATTATTATTTTGATTTAGCTCCTGACCATTGACTCTTAAAATAATATCGCCCTCTCTTAAGCCTGCCTTAAAAGCAGGGCTAGCAGCCTTTAACGGAGGATAAATTAAAGCCCCCTTGTCGGGATAAGTTTCTTTATCTAAAAATATTGTCTTACTCAAATCTAAATATTTAAGACCGAGAAAGACTGGAAGTGCTTGATTGTCGGTTAATTTAGATAAATATTGACGAGTAATAGAATCTGAGAAGTAGAGCTCTTGATCAGTGCTTAAGCCTAAAAAATCTCCGGCTAAATTAAAGATATAGGAGTCCTTGATATTATCAACTAAGGCATATTTCTTTACATACTCATCTGAGTTAAAAATATATTGATTCAAACTTTTTTCTTCTAAAAGAGTGCCGGCAATATCTCCATTGACACCAAAGGCAATTAAGGACTGTCCGGCCTTTAAGTCCTTGAAACTTAAATTATTAAAAATATGGGAATTTTTTAAATTACTAATTTTAAGAAAATAGACATTGCCAAAAACTAAGCTATAATCTTCAATTAAGTAAATATTTCGATCTTTATCAATAATCCTTAAATCACTTTCTGGCTCATATTTTTCAAAATCATCAATAATACTTAAGAGCCAACCATCATTAGTCAGTAATATTGCCTGGCTAATACTATTGTCAATATTTAAAAAATCGCTATCTTTCCTTAACTCAACTAAACTTAATAAATTTGCTTTAACCCTATCAATCGTCTCCGCACTTTTATCGTCTTGATTGATGATTACCTTGCGAGCATCCCTGATTATCAAATTAGAAGCTCCATCCATTAAATTAAACTCGCGCGTTAATACAAATCCAGCTAGATCATGGCTAATATAATAGCGTCCCAAGATATGTCCAGCTAAACCTGCTCCAAGTCCGAAAATAAGGGAAAGTATAATGGTGATAAAAAAATAATTTTTCATATTATAGCCAATTGGCAGTTAGTAGAATAAGAATAATAGTTAATATAGGAAAAAATAAATACCATTTTTTTCTTTTAGCATCTAAACTTCCACTTAAATTAAAACGAACTAAGTTAATAGCCGAGTAATATAATAAGGAAAATATTAAAGCTATTAAAGAGTAATTTAGAGGTAAGAATAATAAAGCTAAGGCGATGATAAATAAAATCCAGGCTAAGCTAAGCCAATATTTTCTTTGAACTAAGCTATTAAATAATCCTAGAGATTGGGCAAGGCTGATTGTTAAGGGAATAATTGTCAAAAAAACTAGAAAAGCAACTAAAAACCAAGACAAGTTTAAAAAGGATTTTAAGGCAAACAAAGAGGCAAGGCTAAAAAATACGGCTAAAAAATTTATATACAAAGAAACGCCAATGTAAGCAAAATTAAAAGTTTTTTGTTTGAGAACCTGTAAAACATTGTCCAATACTTTCTTAGGTGAAAGTTTTTTACTGAGCAATTTTAAATAATGATAAAGCATTATTACTCCCAATACGATTAAGAAATGGCCGGCCCTTCTGCTTGGCAACAAGCTAACATAAACAAATAATGATACGGAAAAAATAGCTGAGACATAAGAAAAAAGAAATCTACTTAAATTAATAGTTTTAAGGCCGGGTAATAAGACAATATTCAAAAGATTAACCGCTAATAAGCATAAAATCAGCCACCATAATAATTCCACCCAGTAAGAGGCAATAATAAAAGACAACCATAAACTTAAAGGGGCTAAAATGAGGGACCAGTTAATATTATTATAATTCTTCATAAGGCATTACTAGGTTTGACTCTTGGCTAGGAAATTTCAAACCACTTAGCCAATTTAAACTATTTAAATCATGCACCCTAATTAAACGATTAGAGAGGGTATATAAATAATCATCGATGTACAAACTTCTTTTAACCGAACTATCATTATAGCGATAGCCCTTTTCAGAAATATCCCCATCAAGGTGATCAATACGGGCTCTTTCTATGAATTTATTATTCTCTATTTTTAAAACTAAAGCTCCGGAAAAATCTAGGGCTCTAGAAAATGACGACCTTAAAGTAGCTGGCACTACTAATAAATTTTTTTCTTTATTAAACAAGAAAGCGTGGTGATCATGTAAAGCAATTGAATCACTGTCTGAACCACCAAAAATATAAGAATCTAGTTCAATTGGATTATTAACATCAGCTACATTAAAAAAAGAAAGCTTTAGGCCTAAGGTCCGGCCGTTTAAATCAGCCTGTTTACCAAGGCCAATTAGATGATCTCTGTCATAAGGGTGCAAATAATTAGAAAAACCAGGAATCTTTAACTCACCTAAAACTGAAGGATTATAAGGATCACTTAAATCAAGGGCAAATAAAGGATCAATTTGAAAAAATGTAACTAAATAGGCCCTATCACCCATGAATCTAACTGCGTATATTCTTTCACCAGGCGCTAAATTGTCCACCTGGGAAACTAGTTTTAAATCCTTATCTAAAATATAAACTCCTGAACTAGACTGATTATTCATTCTGGCTGTCTTTGAACTAGCCACTCTTAAGTAATCATTATGCTCATCAAAAGAGAATTGATTTAAGGTTTGACCAGGAATTTCGGCTTGAGCCAAGTGATTTACTTTTTCCTTATCAATCTCAATTTTATGAATAATAGTTGTCTCCCATTTATCCCGCAGCTCTTCATACTTTTGCTCCTTAGCTATTTCTAGTCTTTGGGAAACTTCTTTTTGAACTTCAGTCTTTAGACTATATAAAAAACGATTCATTAATTCCTCTATCTTATGTTTTTTCTCATAATCGCTAAGAACAAAATCTTCAGTCTTCTCAATTACTCTAATTTTCTCTCTTAGCTCTTCACTGAAATAACTAAAGAGCGTGTCATACATAATTTGCCAGTCAATCTCCCATTTGTTTAAATACTTGGTTAAGCTTAGATAAATTGCCTCTTGTGAGACATATAAATTAGAAGCGTCATCAAGTAGAAAGGAGTATGAAGAAACTTCTTGAGAAACATCATTTAAATTAATTGCGTTAATTGCGTTAATTGTCAGACTCCTATAGGGAATATTGAAATAATATATATCTGGGCGCTGACTTAAAACTCGACCATCATCAATTACTCTAGGAGCTAAAGATTCATCGATTAGGTCCATTTGCCGATAATCACTGGTAATTAAATAAACATATCCATCAATTAGGCGGGTGTTAAAATAATTACCTTCAAAACTTAAATCCCTTACTTTTTTTGGATTTTCTCTATCGGATATATCAAATATTTTAAAATATGTATAAGCTGATGATCGCTGAAAGGATCGATAAACCTCATCTTTAACAATTTCGTAGTCTTGTCCAATAATGGCTAATTTATCCTCATGTAAAAAAATATTTGTAGGTGGTGATTTAAAAGAAATTTTAGCTAAAACCTTAATTTCTTCAGGCGGATAAGCTTTAATGATATATAAATCATTGTGAACCAGAGTATAAATAAAATTACCATCTGTTTTAACAATATCAGCCTCATCAACTCCTAAAACCTGAATATTAGTATCTGAGTAATCTAAATTAACTAAATCTTTACTCATGCCAAGTGATTCGGACATAGCTATAGAGTCACTAAATATCATAGCTCTATCAATTTCTCTTGCTGGTTGATAAACACTTTGGTTTTGAGAACTTAAATTAGCTAGAAACTCCTGTTCTTCAGCTAAACTTTTCAAAACCTTTATTTCGCCACTGTAATTGGTAGTATAAACCTCTTCCCTGTCAACTAAAGTTGATGGATTATTATTAAGAATTAGATAAAGAGAGGCGATGCTTAAAATAGCAATCAAGCTAAAAATAACTAAGACTTTATTTCTCATAGTAATTATATATTATTATATCTATATTTTAGCTTAAAAAGTCAAAAACTACAAACTAAAACGGCAACCACAAAATCTCTGACAATACCAGGCATTATCTTTGGCTAATTTAATTGACTTTCTAGAAAGATCATTAAAATCTAAATTTAAATTTAAAAACTTTACTTTTCCACCACCTCCCAAAGCCTTGCCAATTTCGCTAATTTTTTTCCTATCCTTATAAGGACTAACAATTAAACTGGTAGCAAAATAATCAAAGCCTTCTTTGAGGGCTAAGTCATAAGTATTTTTTAGTCTTTGCCGATAACAAATATAACAACGCCTACCCCTCTCTTCATCCTTTTCTCGCCCCTTTATACCAGCTAACCAAGTAAGATTGTTATAAGGAGCAACTACTAATTTTATATTATTATCCAAAGCGATTTGTTTAACTAAAGCTAATCTTTTTCTATACTCCTCTAAAGAAACTAAATTTGAATTATCGAAATACCAAGTCAAGTCATATTTCTTCTTTAAATAATTTAAACTAAGATAGCTAGCGCAAGGAGCACAGCAAATATGAAATAGTAATTTTGGCTTTCTAGTTAAATAGTAGAAAAATATAATTATAAGCAGCATTAAAAGTAAAAGAATTAGGAGGGCATAAATTTTACCCCTAGTTTGAAGGAATAAAGCACTAATCCCAAAAACAAACGCTAGTGAATAATAAAGGAGGCAAACTTGACGATGACTCAGGCCAAAGTCTAGCAAGCGATGATGTAAATGCATTCTGTCAGCATACTTGAAAGGGTTTTTTCTCATTGCTAATCTTCTAATAATAGTCCAAAAAAGGTCTAGCAAAGGCAGGCCCATAATCAATAAGGCAATCGCAATTTTTGCTCCAGAAATTATTGAGATAATACCCAATAAGAATCCAATTAAAAGAGAGCCTCCTTCACCTAAATATATTTTAGCCGGAAAAAAATTATAAACTAAAAAACCTAAACTAGCTCCGAATAGAATTAAGGAAAAAAAGGCAATATCTCCTTGATAATAGTTAGTTAGAGATGTAAACAGGAAAATTATTATAGCCGCAATCGCTCCTAAGCCACTAACTAGTCCATCAATCCCATCAAGCAGTTTCGTGCTATAGATCATCGCTAAAAGCCAGAAAGCTATAAATATATGCTTGAGAATTGACCAGGACTTAAATGACAATAGATTATCAAAAGGAGCGCTTAATTGAGAAATTTCTACTCCTGATAGGAGGATAATGATGATTGCTATTAAAGGAAAAAATAATTGCTGAAATGGCTTTAATTTATAACGATCATCTAGTGTTCCCCCAATCATAATTAACAAGGAAGCCAAGAAAACTCCCAACCAGTGGTAAATATTTAAGTTTCCTTGCACTAAATATTTAAAGTAAATCAGTGAAACAAGACTTAAAGATAAAAAAATAGACCAAGCCCCCGCCAGAGGCACTTCTTTTTTTTGAAACTTACGGCTTAAATCCGCTTTATCAACTAAATCATATTTTAAAGCTATTTCCTTAATTAAAAAAGTAAAGAATAGACTTAAAGATATGCTTAAAATTAGGGGAATAAGGTAAAACATGCTTTACCAATTATTAAAAATTGATTAATATTGAATCTAGTAACTTGAAAATATAAAAGATGACAAAAAGAGAAAGAATAAGATTGCAAGAAATTTTTGAAAAAACCAGATTTAATCAGCTAGATCTTTATATTTCTAAGCTAAAGCCGGGGGAAACCAGCTTCTGTATTTCGGTTATCTATAAGTGGTTAACGGAAAGTCAGGCTAAACATAACCAGGCTTGGCATAAGGCTAAAGATCCAAAATTAAGAAAATTGATTGAAGAAGCAGAAATGGGGGAAATAAAAATAATTGCTGATATTTTGTTTACTTTTTCGAAGAAAAAATTTCTCGAACATCAAGAAAGAAAACAAAGATTAAGGAAAAAAATAATTAAAAGGCCCTAAGGAGCCTTTTTTTATAACTCCTTAGCTTTTTGCACTTCAATCTCACCTAAGTAATTTATCAAAACCGTATCCCTTCTTTTAAGCTCTCCTGATAAAATTAGGTTGGCAATAATATCCTCTACTTTTTCCTGCAGTAATCTTCTTAAAGGACGCGCCCCAAATTTGGGATCATAAGCTTCTTTGGCTAATAATAAGACGCCCTCCTGATCAGCCTTCATTAAAATTCCCTTCTCTTTTAAGTGTCTCTTTATATTCTTTAGCATAATCGTGGCGATCTTAGCAATATGCTCCTCACTAAGAGGCGTAAATACAATAATCCCATCATAACGATTAATTAATTCTGGCCGCATATGCTGCGACAACCTATTATCCACTAACTCTCTTTTAATCTCTTCTATATGGGCCTCTTTTTTAATCTGCTCCTGAATATACTTAGCCCCAATATTAGAGGTGGCAATAATAATTGATTCACTAAAACTAATCGTTCTCCCCTGGCCATCAGTTAGACGGCCATCATCTAGCATTTGCAGAAATAAGTTTAAAATATCTGGATGAGCTTTTTCAATTTCATCAAATAGTATCAAAGAAAATGGTTTTTTACGAACTGCTTCGGTTAAATAACCTAAGGTTCCATCAACATCTCCAATTAACTTCCTGACACTATCAGGTCTTTGATACTCACTCATATCAATCCGAACCATGTACTGTTCTCCTCCAAAATAAATAGAAGAAACTATTTTAGCTAATTCTGTCTTACCAACTCCAGTTGGTCCTAGAAAAAGAAAACTAGCAATTGGCCTCTTGTTGTCAGAAACTGCCGTCCTCGCTCGCCTTAAACTAGCGGAAACCGCCTTAACTGCTTCTTCCTGACCAATTATTCTTTGATGAATTTCTGTTTCTAAATTTAATAAACGGGCGCCTTCGTTTTCAGTAATTTTTTGAATAGGGATACCTAAGATATCAGAGATTGCTAAGGCGACATCCTCAGCTTCACAGCTAGCTTTTTCTTTGCCTCTAGATTTTTTAAGAGCAATGCCAGCTGCTGCTTTTAAAAGCTCTAAAGCCTTGGCCGGTAAAAATTTGTCATGTAGATACTTATTTGACAAACTAACTGCTTGTTCAATCGCTCCATAAGAAAAAAAGACTTTGTAATATTTTTCCAATTCAGGAATTTTAGACTCTAAGACCTGAATTGCTTCATTATCACCCGGCTCTTTAACGCCAATTATAGCCATTACTTCGCCAATCGCTTGCCCCTCAATATAACGAGCATGATTACTAGTCCCAACTGTCGCTAGACAATAAATATATCGCCTTTTAATAGCATCAGCTAAAACATCAGCAATATCTAAACTTTGTTCTTGCCCCGCGCTAATGCCCACAATATTTTCAATATTAGCTAGATATAAGACCACATTACCAGCTCGATTAGCCTCATTAATACAATTTAATAGTCTCTCCTGAGCAACGCTAGGACTAGCTCCTGAAACTAAACGAGAAACATCAATTTCTAACATTCTTTTATCCTTTAAAAAGCTAGGCACTTCTTCACTAACCATTAATTGGGAAATTCCGCCAACAATGGTTTTTTTACCCACTCCCGTCTCACCAACCAGTAAAACACCACACTGACCACTAGAAAAAGCTTCAAAAATTGCTTGTATTTCTGTATTTCTACCTAAGCAAAAATCCAATCGCCCATATTTAGCCGCCATCGTTAAATCATGAGAAAAATGATCTAAAGTCGGCGTGGCAATAGCGGTATAGGACCTGTTCATCCCCCCACTAGGCTTAAAAACTGCTAAACTACTCCATTTCTTTTGTCTTTCTATAATCTTTAGATTAGTAAAGTGCCATTCAACCACATTTTTTAGTTTATCTTCATTTAAATCAAGGTCATAGAGTATATCGGCTAATAATTTATCAGAAGGATAAAGAAAAGGAATTAAATTAACCACACTAACCATCGCCTGTCCTCTAATAACTGCATCTTGAAAAGCCATTAGGATTATATTTTTAAAAGCCAAAGACCAATCAGTTTCACCAAGATATCCTTCCTTATCATTAATTACTAAATTTCTATCAACTTTTTCTACCAGGCTCTTAGCGTCAGTGCCTAATCTAATGAATACTTTCTGCACTTCCTTTTCTTTTAAAAGAACCTTAAATAGGTGTATTGGTAGAACTTTATTTTGTTTTAGCTTTAAAGCTAAAAGATAAGCTTCTTCTAATATCTTCAAAGCTTGATCATTATAAGCAGTCGCCACATTGTGCCGACTGTATTTACTGCCCTCTTTAAAGTCCTTAGCCTTAATAATATTATTCCTATCTATCTTTTGACTTCGCCTGTAAATTAAAAATAAATTGAACCAAAGGGAAAGAAGAAAAAACAAAACCAAGAAATGTTGATGTTGCCAAAAAACAATTGTCTGAGAAAAATTACTTAATAATTTTTCAAAATTTAAATAAAACCAAATTAAAATTGAAAGGTAGCCTAAAATAACCAGCCCTAAAGAAATCCTATCTATAATTTTTTCTAAACTCCTCTTAACTTGTCTTAGTAAAATTAAAGATAATTTAGTTTCAAGTTTGAAATATAAAAAATTCCCTCCCCAGTCAATCCCTTCTTTTTGTTCTTTATTATGGTCCATATTTTAAGCTCCCAATTGAATAGCGGTTAAATATATAATTATTAGCGGCAAGGCTAGCCAAGTAAGTATTGCTAACAAGCAAAGAAAGAGCCACAACATTAAGACTCCAGTTCTAAAAATTATTTGCACTAATCTAATCCCAAAACTAATCAGACGACCAGCTAAATCCTGCTGTCCATACATAGCTACAAAAATATTTTTAATCCAAACTAAAACCCCCAAGGAATAGGCTTGTTGTTGCCAAAAAAGAAAAACGCTCCTGAGAAATTTAAAAAAACCAAAACTATACCACCAAATTGGGAAGTATAAAAAATTCAAAATTAAAGAAACAACTAAAGCCGCCCTAGAGTTAATAAACTTTAAATTTGTCATATTTTTAGTATAGCATAAAATTAAAGAAGTGATAAAGACTGCCAATCACTCATTGACAAAGAATTCCTTCTGTATTATGATTAATTTAGCACTCTAGACTTTAGACTGCTAAATTAATAATAATCATATGTTTAATAAATTTACTGATAAATCACAAGAAGCAATCGTTAATGCTCAAGCTATTGCTAGTAATTACGGGCAAGCAACTATCGAGGCTAATCATTTACTTTTATCCTTACTCCAACAAAATCAAGGCTTAATTAAATCTATTTTAGAAAAATTGAAAATTGATCCTGAATTAGTTGAAAAATATACTGAGGATGAAATTAAAAAGTTGCCAAGCACCGTTATTCGTCGAGAAACTGGCCCTATTCAAGCAGTTTCCGGAAGTGGTGAAACGGCTCTAATTTTAGAAAGAGCCAAAAAGGAGGCTGACGGCATGGAAGATGAATTTATCTCCACCGAGCATATTCTTTTGGCCTTAATCGGGGTTAGGTCGCCAGCTCAACAAATTCTTTTGAGCTTTAAACTTGAATATGAATCAGTCAAAAAAATCTTATTAGAATTAAGAGGTGATAGTCGAGTAATCGATCCTTATCCAGAGACTAAATTTAAAGTTTTAGAAAAATATACAAATAATTTAACAGAGCTCGCTAGGCAAGAAAAACTAGATCCAGTAATTGGGCGCGATACGGAAATTAGAAGAATAATGCAAGTCTTGCTGAGAAGAACAAAGAATAATCCAGTATTAATTGGCGAAGCGGGTACTGGTAAAACAGCTATCGTTGAAGGTTTAGCTCAACGCATTATTGGCGGTGATGTTCCCGAGAGTTTAAAAAACAAAGAAATAATTAATCTCGACTTAGGTTCGCTAGTAGCCGGAGCTAAATTTAGAGGCGAATTTGAAGATAGACTAAAGGCAGTTTTAAAAGAAGTCCAAAAAGATCAGGGCAAGATCATTCTCTTTATCGACGAGCTACATACCCTAATTGGCACTGGCGCATCAGAGGGCTCAATGGACGCTTCTAATATGTTAAAACCAGCTTTAGCCAGGGGTGAATTGAGGACAATTGGAGCGACCACTACTAAAGAATATCAAAAATATATTGAAAAAGATGCTGCCTTAGAAAGAAGGTTTCAACCTGTTTTAGTTAATGAACCAAGTATTGAAGATACTACTAATATGCTCAGAGGTTTAAAGGAAAAATATGAGGTCCACCACGGAGTTAGAATCACTGATGATGCTTTAGTAGCGGCTGCTAAATTATCTGATCGCTATATTGCTGATCGCTTTTTACCAGATAAGGCCGTTGATTTAATTGATGAAGCCACCTCCTCCTTGCGAATGGAAATCGATTCAATGCCTGATGAACTTGATCAACTAAAAAGAGAAGTAAAACAATTAGAAATTAACAAGGCCGCTTTAATAGCTGATGACAAAGGGAATAATAAGTTGAAAAGTATTAATAGTGATTTAGCTAAATTAAAAGAAAGGGCTACCCAACTAGAATTACACTGGGATAACGAAAAAAATATAATTTCCGAAATTAGAAAACATAAAAAAGAAATTGATCATTTAAAAGTCAAGGCTGAGATTGCCCAAAGACAGGGCGAGGATTTAACTGAGGTAGCTAAGATTAAATACTCTTTAATTCCTGAGCTAGAAAAAAAAATTGATAATTTACAAAACGACTTAATCAAAATTCAAAAAAAAGGTCAACGAATTTTAAAAGAAGAAGTAGATGAAGAAGATATTGCTAAAGTAGTTTCTCGCTGGACTAGAATTCCTGTTAACAAGATGTTAGCCGATGAAATCAAAAAACTATCTAAAGCTGAAGCTAAACTTAATGAGTCCATAATTGGCCAAGAGAAAGCTATAAAGTCAGTAGCTAATGCTCTAAGGCGATCACGAGCGGGCATTAATGAGGAGAATAAGCCAATTGGCTCCTTCCTTTTTATTGGCCCAACTGGGGTTGGTAAAACTCAATTAGCCAAAGAATTAACTCGCTTTATGTTTGATGACGAGAGCGCTTTAATCAGATTAGATATGAGTGAATACATGGAAAAACACTCAGTCGCTAAATTAATTGGCTCTCCCCCTGGCTACATTGGCCATGATGAAGGTGGTCAATTAACGGAAAAAGTTAGACGACATCCATACTCCGTCCTTCTCTTTGATGAGATAGAAAAAGCTCATCCCGATATGTTTAATATGCTTCTGCAAATTTTAGACGACGGCCGTTTAACTGATTCAAAGGGTCGAGTAGTCAACTTCAAAAATACTATTATCATCATGACCTCAAATTTGGGCAATGAAATAATCAAACAATATTCGATTGGCTTTGGCGATGAAGAAAAACTAGTCGAAGATCGAGATGAAGAAATGAGGGAAAAAATAGATAAAATTCTCAAACAGAACTTCAAGCTAGAGTTCATTAACCGAATTGATGAAATTGTCCTCTTTAAGAGTTTAAGTAAAAAATCTTTAGAAAAAATTGTTGACTTAGAATTAGCTAAAATTAGCCAGCGCTTAAACAATAAAAATATTGTTTTACAGATAAATAAGCAAGTAAAGGCTAAAATCGCCGAAGACGGCTACGATATTAGCTACGGTGCCAGACCGCTTAAAAGAGTCATTCAAACTGCTATTTTAGACGAATTGGCCTACAAAATAATTGAAGGCAAGGTCCAAGAAGGTCAAAAAATTAAAATTAGCGTTAACAAGGAAAATAAGGTAGTGATGGATATAAATTAATAATTGGTTTTTTTCATAAAATATACTATAATGACCTTACTAACAATTTATTATGAAAAAATTATTATTTCTACCTTTTCTTTTAATTATTTTCCTTGCCTTGCCTGTGAAAGCCAATGTTGATCCTAACTTCAATCCTAATCTAATCATTAGTGATGAAGAAATGTTAGCTTGGAATAGCCTTAGTTTATCTCAAATCCAAAACTTCCTTGAACAAAACAACAGCTATTTAGCAACTTATAAGACCACCAACGCTTATGGCAGTCTAAAAACAGCTGCCGAAATAATCTATGAAGCCGCCGCTTTAAACTATGATTGCGACGGAATTGATTTAAATGAAGAGCCAAGTGAACTGGAAAGACAGGGTAAATGTAAAAAAATTACGACCGTTAATCCCAAATTTCTACTTGTTCTAATTCAAAAAGAGTCTAGCTTAATTGAAGATAGAAACCCTAGTCAACAAAGACTTGATTTTGCCACTGGCTATGGTTGTTTTGATGGTTCGGCCTGTAATCCCCGTTGGCAAGGTTTCGGTAAACAAATTAATAGCGCTGCCCTACAATTTTTAGCCTATCTACAGCAACCGAGTCGCTATCCTTTCAAGGCTGGTCAATTATATACCTTTACTAATAATCGTGGCACTATCTCCAAAGAACCCCTTTTAGTAGCCCCGCTTAATCGTGCTACTGCCGCCTTATACAACTACACGCCCCATGTTTTCAATGGTAACTATAATGTTTGGCGCCTTTATCAACGCTATTTCCCAAACAATAGTAGTCAATTTTTAGCTAAATATCCCAATGGATCACTATTGCAAGTAGAAGGTGAGGTCGGTGTCTGGTTAATTGAAAATAATCAAAAAAGACCCTTTTTGAGCTGGGGGGCTTTAAGTTCTCGTTTTAGTCCTAATCGAATTATTAAAGTCAGTGCCTCTGATTTAGCTCCTTACCCTAAAGGAAATCCCCTTAAATTTCCTAACTATTCTCTTCTAAAATCTCCCAGTGGCGATATCTATTTAATCGTCGATGATCAGAAAAGAAAATTTTCTAACTTAGAAATCTTTAAAAGCTTTGGTTTCCACCCCGATGAAATTATAAATGCTTCCCACACTGATTTAAGCTATTACAGAAACGCTAAAGAAATTAATGAAAATTCCAGTTATCTAACCGGTGCCCTACTTCAAGATCCAAGCAGTGGTGGTGTCTATTTCGTCTTAGACGGACAAAAAGCCCCCATCATAGACAAAATAATGCTAAAGACAAAGTTTAAGAATTATAAAGTACAGAAATCAAGTGTGGCTGAATTAGAGAAATATGAAAAAGTTAAGCCTGTATTATTTGACGATGGAGAAATTCTTAAATCAAGTAGCGTCAGCACTGTCTATTTAGTCAGTGATGGCAAAAAAAGAGCTTTCTTAAATGGTGAAATATTTCTTGAATTAGGCTATAGTTTTTCTAATATAATTGAGGTTTCTCCTCAATTACTTTCCCTCTACCCATTTGGCGAAATGATAAAAGAATAATATGCCCTATATATTTAGTGCTTTAGTCCCCCATTCACCACTCCTAATAGAAGAAGTTGCCAAAGAAAATTACGGTGTTTTTAAGCAAACTCTTTTAGCCTATCAAAAAATTAAGGAAAAACTGGAAACCGAGCAAGTAGCAATAGTTATCATTATTTCCTCCCCTGAAACACTACTATTGGATGGCTTTGGCCTAGGCGTTGCTTGGGAATACAAGACAAATCTAGTTCAATTTGGCTGCTTTATGGAAAAAAAAAGTTTCCAATCTCCAATTAGCTTTAGTCGCGACTTGCTCCATTTTATCTATAAAGACCAGCCCTTAAAAACTATTAATCAAACCTCTTTAGACTATACTGCTAGCATTCCCCTAGAACTCCTAATTAACAAGGAGTCTAAAATAAAAGTTTTGCCAATCCTCTGTAATGATAATTTATCTTTAGAAAAGCATTTTCACTTCGGTCAAAAATTAGCTGAATTTTTAAAGACACGAGAAGAAAAGCTTGCTCTTGTCATTTCTGGGGATTTATCTCATAGAATCACTAAAAGTAGTCCAGCTGGTTATTCCCCGAAAGGACAAAAGTTTGATAATCGTTTAATGGAGTATTTAAATAAGCCAAACAGTGCGATAGAGAATATATTAAAATTTGATGAGGTCTATCTTCAGGAAGTTAAGGAATCAGTCTTAAGGCCTCTCTTAGTTAGTTTAGGGGTTAATAATGCTGATTATCAGCCAGAAAAGCTCGTTTATCAAAATGACTTTGGGGTTGGTTATTTAAGCTTTCTATTTAAATAATATGGAATCATTTTTGGAGATAATAAAAAAGAAAAAAAGCGTCAAACCCCCCGCCTACTTCTGGCAAGAACTAGCCTTGCAAATTATTAAAGAATTATCTATTCCGGCTAATAAGAGATCATCAGTTTTTAAGGCCTGTAAAGATAATTCAGAGTCAGTCATTAAATTAGCCTTAAATGATACTAAAGAATTATGCAAAACTGGTGATAGATGGAAATACTTTTTTAAAATCATTGATAATAAATAATATGTCTGCTAAATTACTTAACATCATAATCCATCCCCATAAAATTCTAAGAAATAAATCTCAGGAAATAGAGTTAGAGGAGCTCAATAATCCTGAATTTAAACAGTTTCTTTTAGATATGGAGCTAACCATGATAAAAAAAGATGGAGCTGGCTTGGCCGCTCCACAGGTCGGGGTTAATAAGCGAGTAATTGTAATAAATGACCGAGAGAAAAACATCTTCATGCTTAACCCCATTATTACTAAAAAATCAGTTAGCAAGAAAACAGAATTAGAGGGCTGCTTGTCAGTCCTTAATGATAAAGGAGAGCTATTTTATCAAAATGTTTCTCGCCATAAACATTTAAATTGTAAATACTATAATGAAAAGGGAAAGTTGAAGAAAATAAAGGCTAAAGATTATCTAGCTCGCGTTATTCAACATGAAATTGACCACCTAGACGGCATCCTTTTTATTGATTATTAATTTCTTCCTTTTCTTGGCTTTAATAATTGAGTAAAGAATAAAAACAATGACTAGGAAAAGAATAAAATAAATAATTTCTTGATAATGCTGTCTTAAACTTTCATCATTAGCGCCAAAAAAATAACCCAAAGCTCCTAGCACTGAGCTCCAAATTAAAGCCCCTAAGAAAGTTAAAAAAGAAAAAGTAAAAAGATTCATTTTAGAAAAACCAGCTGGTAAAGAAATTAATTGCCGAACTACCGGAATTAAGCGCCCAAAAAAAGTTGATGATTTATTATACTTAGCAAAAATCTGCTCTGACTTTTCCACCTTTTTTTGATTTAATAGTAAATATTTAGCTAATTTGCTATTAACCAACCGATAGATAAGTGGCCTACCTAAAAACAAAGCTAAAAAATAATTAATAATCGCTCCCAGTAAACTGCCTAAACTACCAGCCAAAATAACTAGATAGATATTTAATTTTCCTTGAGCAGCTAAATAGGCAGCTGGCGGAATTACAATCTCTGAGGGAAAAGGAATGAAAGAGCTTTCAATCGTCATTAAAATAAAAACTCCCCAATAATTAACCGAGGCAAAAAAGGATAAGAAAGTGTCAAAAAGTTCCAAGATCATAATAAATTAATTATACACAATAATGATTAAAATACCAATATGCGTTTAATATTCATGGGCACTCCGCAGTTTGCCATTCCTAGCCTAAAGAAAATAATTAAAACTAAAGAATTAGAAATTGTCGGTGTTTTTACACAAAGCGATAAAGTTCAAATGCGAAATAAGCAAATCATTTATTCACCGGTCAAAAACTTAGCTCTAAAACATAATTTAAAGCTTTTTCAGCCTCCTAAAATTAAAGAGCTCAGTCGCTTAATTAAAGATCTCAGACCAGATATTATTATCGTGATTGCTTATGGCCAAATTATTTCTAAGGATATTTTAAATATACCTAAATATAATTGCCTTAATGTTCATGGCTCGCTCTTGCCTAAATATCGGGGTGCCTCCTGCCTAGCTGCCCCTATTTTAAAGGGCGACAGTGAAACTGGGATTACAATTATGAGAATGGATGAAAAAATGGACACTGGCCCTATTTTAAAACAATTTAAAATTCCTCTTGAGCAAACAGAGACTCTCCAAGATATTCATGACCATTTAGCTGATTTAAGTGCTCAGCATTTAGTCCCGGTCATTTTAGATTATAGCCAGGGGAAGATAAAAGAAAAAAAACAAGATGATAGCCAAGCTTCTTATGTAAAATTAACTAAAAAAAGCGACGGTTTAATTGATTGGCAAAAGCCTGCTCGTATGATTGAAAGAGAGATTCGTGCCTACCTACCCTGGCCGGGTTCATTTTCCTATTACCAAGGAAAAATTTTAAAAATAAAGGAAGCTAGGGTACATAATGAGCAAATTAATTTAAAGCCGGGTGAGGTTAAATATTCTAATAAAAAGATTTTAATTGGCACTGGACAAGGTATTTTGGATGTATTAAGATTACAATTATCTGGAGAAAAAGTTTTAAGCCAAAAAGAGTTTATTAACGGACACAATCTAGACCAGCAAACACTTAAGGCCCCTTCGTCTATCGGTTAGGACATCTGGTTCTCAACCAGGAAAGACGGGTTCGACTCCCGTAGGGGCTACCAAAGAAAATAGGTTAATACCTATTTTTATTTCTCAAAAAAAATAAATAGGGGACTTGACTAAGATATAGTTTATTGATAAACTACTTTAGTTAATAAAAGATAAAAAAATGAAACAAATAATTTATAATAAATTAGAGAAACATAAACTAGCAGCTTGGCTAGTATTTACAGCTATGCGTTTAGAATCAATTGCTGAATCAAATATAATGAAACCGATGGGCTTAAGCGCTTCCTCTTTCCGTATTTTAGTTGCTTTACAAAATTTAGGCCCACAAACTCCCTCGGAGTTAATCGAGACCTTAGGTAGCAGTAAGTCAAATTTAACCCAACGGCTTAGTTGGCTGGAAAAAAAAAGCTTAGTTAGTTTAAAACGCAATAAAAAAGGCGACCGACGAAAAGTATCAGTTAAACTGACTATAGCTGGTAAAAAAAAACTGGCGACTACCGCTAAATTAATTAAAGAAAAAAATTTAGAAATTGAAAAATATTTTAATAAAAATGAAGCTCAATTGCTTTTAAAACTTTTGCGCCATATCAATACTTGTTTAGATAATAAGCAAATAAATGTCAACAAAACTTATGAAAAAAAATAAACTAATAATTCCCCTACTGCTTGGCTCTTTAGTTTTTCTAGGAGCTTGTAAACAAAAGACGGAAATAGAAGAAGTTCCTGAAACTAAACTAGCTAAAGTCACTGCGATTAAGGCTAGCGAAAGTCAAAGCCTTGTTCAAACCCTTACTTATCCAGCTACCGTTTCAGCTAACCTAGAAGCTAAATTAAGCACCCAAATGCCCGGGGTGATTGCGGCCGCTGATTTTAAGGTTGGCGACACTATCAAAGCTGGACAAGTACTAGCTCAAGTTAATGAAATCGGATCAAATCAAGTTGCTTTAAAGCAAGCTAGTAGTAATCAAATTAAACAAGCAATTATAGCTAGTCAACAAGCCCAAGAAGCTTATCAATTAGCACGGTCTAACTATGAAAACATTCTTATCTCTTCGGCTAATGATTTAAAGCAAGCTCAAATTGCCCGCGACCAAGCAGCTAATGGTGCTAGTAATTTAGATTCAGTTAGCGCTGAAAATGTTAAAAGTGCTCAATTGGCTTATCAAACAGCTAAATTAGCGACCCAGCAAGCTCAGCTTAATTTAGAAAATAAAGAAAAACAACTTGCCCAAACTGCCAAAAATATCAAAGAAAATGCCAGTCTGACGGCCAATTCAGCTATTGCTGTAGTCGGAGGAGTTATTAGCAATATTAATAACCTAGCTGCCTTTGACAAAAATAATGTAGTTGTTATTAATTATAAAATAAATCTGGGGGCTTTAGATTCTAGCTCCTACATCAAAGCAGATAATGCTTATCACTTAGCTAAAGACAGCTATGCTAAGTATCTTGAAAGAGAAAAAAATAAAAATATCACTGAAAATTTAAATCTAGCGCTTGATTTGCTTAAGAAAACTAAAGATTTAAGCGACGCGACTAAATACCTCTTTGATAAAAGCATTAGCTCTTCAAATTTACCTCAATCATCTCTAGGTGGAGTTTCGCTATCTGGCCTGCAACAACAAGCTGCTAATTTTCAAGCCCAAATTAATGCCGCTTTAAATCAAGCTCAATTAGCTTCACAAGCTTTGAGTAGCTTTGATTTAGAGAATGCAAGCGTCTTAGACTCTTTACATCAAGCCTATAGTCTAACTAAAAAACAAGAAGAAATTGCTCAGCAAAATCTTAATAGTCTAGGGGCTGGTAATAAAAGTCAGCAAGATCAAGCTTCTTTCTCCTTATCTCTGGCTAATAATCAGTATGAAAATATTAAGGTAAAACTCGACTCCCAAATTTTAGCCTTTAAGACACAGATGGACACCGCCTGGCTCCAATATAATAATGCTAGCTTAGCTTTAAAGAGCCTGTACGATAGTCGTTCAATTGTTTCACCAATTGACGCCAAAGTTTTTCAGAAATTTGTCAATAATGGTGACACCGTTAGTGCTGGACAAGTAATCGCTTTAGTCGGGCAAGCTAATGAAATTAAATTAAAATTTTTTGTGGAAGCAGATAATGTCACTAAACTCAGTTTAAATCAAAAAATAGAAGCTAGTGATGCTAATGGTGAAAAATATAAGGGCGAAATAAGTTCTATTTTTACTCAGGCTGACCCTGTTTCTAAACGCTTCCAAGTAGAAGCAAGTCTATTTGATTTAGAAGAACCACCTCTTTTAGGCACCATCTTAAATGTTCAACTTCTTTTTAATAAAAATTCTAGTCCTAAAACTAATATTATTTTTTTACCTCTTTCGGCTATTGAAATTGGACAAAATGGTAATTATATTTTTATTATAGAAGACTCCTCAGCTAAGAAAATATCTGTAGAACTTCAATCGATTAACGGTGAAATAGCGGAAATAAAAACAAATTTAAAAAGCGATGATTTAATTATAATAGAAGGTAATAAATTTTTAACAGATGGACAATTAGTTAGTTTGAAAGAATAATTGTATGAAAATTGATTTAAACAAAAAAATACTTAAAGAAGAAAATAAAACTAAACCCTTATATCTCGACAATTTAAAATTTGACCCTAAACTAAGAAAGTCTTGGTTAAATTATTTTATAGTTAATTTTAGAGTAGTAATCCTAATAATGATTAGCTTAATTATTTGGGGAATATATTCATTTTCCCAACTGCCCAGGGAGTCAGCTCCTGAAGTAAAAATTCCCATAGCCGTGGTCATCACTTCTTATCCTGGAGCCTCTCCGGCAGATGTTGAAGAGCTTTTAACTAAAAAGCTAGAAACAGCTATTGCTGGTATTAAGGATGTTAATAAAATTACTTCTAATTCTTCTAATTCTTTCTCTAGTATTACCGTCGAATTTGATGCCCGGGCTGACTTAGAAAGCTCCTTGCGAAAACTTAGAGATGAAATAAATTCCCTTAACGGATCTCTGCCTCCTAATGCTGAAAGTCCAATAGTCAAGGAAATTTCGATTGATGATAGTCCTATCTTAAATATCTCTCTAGCCATTCCTTATGATGGCCTCACAACTAGAAATTTAGGTAAAGAAATTAAAGATGAGTTAGAAAAAATTGCTGGAGTTAGAGAAATCATTTTATCTGGAGGCGATGAAACTGAATTTGAAATTGCTTATGACCCACAAAAATTGACTCTTTTTGGAATAAGTGCCCAACAAGCCAATCAAATTATAGCTAGCTCCAATTTAGCAATCCCCGTTGGCAACTTTACTGGATCCTCTTATTCATATCCAATTAGAGTAGAAAACCGCTTTTTCACCAGTACCGAACTCGCCAACACCCCTTTATTCCATACCAATCAAGGGGCGATTGTCTATTTAAAAGATATTGCAGAGGTCAAGGAAAAGGCGATTAAACGATCTATTTATTCTCGCTTAGCTACACATGAAAATGGTATTCAAAAAAGCCTAACTTTACAAATTATTAAAAAAACAGGTGGTTCGATTGTTAATATTTCTAAAGAAGCTCAAAATATTTTAAATAATTTTATAAGCCAAGATTCTAACATTAACTTTGAAATTACCTATGATGGAGCCGACCAAATTAAAAATGACTTTAATCAGCTAAGTCGCGATTTTTTATTGACCTTAGTTTTAGTTTTCTCAGTCCTATTTTTGGTAATTGGCTTTAAAGAGGCTCTAGTTGCTGGCTTAGCCATCCCTCTAGTTTTTTCAGCCACCTTTGGCATGATGCTCATAATTGGTATCAGTTTAAATTTCCTCTCCTTATTTTCACTAATTCTAGCCCTCGGCCTACTGGTTGATGATGCAATTGTGGTCGTCTCGGCTACTAAACAATATTTAAAGACTGGTAAGTTTACTCCTGAAGAGGCAGTTTTGCTGGTCTTAAATGATTTTAAAATAGTTCTTTTAACTACCACTCTCACAACCATTTGGGCTTTTTTGCCATTATTAAGCGCCAGTGGTATTATTGGTCAGTTTATCAAATCAGTCCCCATTACCGTTTCTGTTACCTTTGCCGCTTCCTTAATTATTGCTCTAATTATTAATCATCCCTTAGCTGCTATCTTAGAGCGGATCCGTTTTACCAAAAAAGTATTTACTTTTAGTCTAATAGCGATTATTGCCAGTATCATTTCCACTTTTTTTATCCCAAGTATCTATGTGCAAATAATCCTAGCCTTTGCATTCCTCGCTTCAGCTTTAGCCTTAATCCGTTGGTATTTCAAAGACGGCAAACAAAAACTTAAAAAAAATAGTGCCTTAGTATCAGCGGAATGGCAAAGTGATGAATTGATTAAAGAAAAACTTAAAAATCAACATAATCATGAAAATGATAATTTTGTCAATCGTTTAATGCATGGAATTTTAAAATTTGATAAACTCTTGCCCTATTACGAAAAATACTTAACTAAACTGCTAGCCACTAAAAAAAATCGTCTAACTACATTATTTTTAAGTCTTTTAGTTTTTTTGATAGCTATTTCTCTCCCAGTCTTAGGAGTTATTGAAAGTGAATTTTTTCCACCTGGTGATAGTGATATTATCTATATAAACCTCGAAGCTCCTAGTGGACTAAAATTAGAAGCCACTAATGAAATAGTACAAACACTGGAAAAAAAACTGTTTCAATACCCAGAGATACTAAATTTCACAACGATCGTTGGTGCCTCTGCATCTATGGACTTAGGAGCTAGTAATAACTCCTCCCACCTAGCCTCTTTAACTCTTAAGCTAGTTGATGCCAATGACAGAAAGATAAGCTCTTATGTCTTAGCTGATAATCTTCGTAATGATTTAAAAGACCTTGAAGGAGCGCTAGTTAGGATTGAATCGCCTTCTGGAGGACCTCCTTCTGGGGCTGCTTTTGAAGCTAGAATCAGTGGTGATAATCTTCAAATCTTAGATACGATTGCCAATGATTTAGAACAAATACTATTATCCGTTAATAATGTAGTCGCTAGCGAAATGTCCTTAAAAGAATCCCCAGCTGATTATACTTTTAAATTAAAACCTGAGCGTTTAGAATTATATAATTTAAATGCCGCTCACCTTGGCTCCGCCTTGCGTTTAGCTATCTCTGGAACTGAAGTAACTAAAGTGTTAAAAAACGGCGAGGAAATAAAAGTAATGGCTCGTTTTGATCAAGTTAAAATTCCAGACTTAGCTGCTGTCCAAAACTTACAAATCTTAAATACTCAAGGTCAACCAATCTTTATTAAAGATGTGGCCGAAGTCCACTTAGAGCCTTCCTTGGAAAAAATTACTCGAATCAATCAATCCAGAACTGCCATTTTAACCGGGACAACGAAAGGAGGTACAAATGCAGCCACCGTCCTCAAAGAATTTCAGGCTAAAATAAGAGACTATGAACTACCCGAAGGTTATGAAATTACTTATGGCGGTGAAAATGAACAAAGTGCTGAGTCTGTCCAATCAATCATTCAAGCCATGCTTTTAGCCTTCGTCTTAATCATCGCTACCTTAATTATTCAGTTTAATTCCTTTAGGCAAGCTATAATTATTTTAGTCACCATTCCCTTAGCTTTAATTGGTGTTTTCTTGGGCTTAGCTTTAACTAGCATTAACCTATCCTTCCCTGGCTTAATTGGCATTCTCGCCTTATTCGGGATTGTAGTAAAAAACGCTATTATACTGGTTGATAAAATCAATCTAAATATTAAAAGTGACATTCCTTTTAAAGATTCTATTATTGATGCCGGTAAATCTCGCCTCGAAGCTATTGTTATCACCTCTGTTTGCACTATTCTTGGTCTTTTACCAATTACCCTATCTAACCCTATGTGGCGCGCCCTTGGCGGCTCAATTATTTTTGGCCTAATGCTCTCTTCCTTCCTAACCCTCTTTATTGTCCCTGTCTTGTACATGAGTGTAGTTAAAGATAAGCCGAGGCGCAAATTAGAGTAATTGATAAAAAAATTAAGCTTGGCATACTAGCAAAATATACTAGTTAAAGATATAAATACCGACAAATTCGACTATTTCCTTTAATTAAAGCAATTAAATGATTATCTAATTCATTTATTTCAATTGAACTTAATCTAAATCTGGTTTTTTTAGTCTCTTTTAATAATTGTTTTATCAATTTAAATAAATTAGTATCTCCTAAGTCAAGACCTTATTTGCCTAAATGAATAGCGCTTAAAACTATTTCCCTAAAACCTTTTTGTTCAGCTAATTTAACCTCTCTAATTAACTCAGTCTGACAACGGCTTTTGATTTTCCCCCGGGCATAGGGAATAATGCAATAAGAACAGTATTGATCACAAGCATCGGCCACTTTAAGAAAATACCTATTTTTTTCATTTAAAACAAAATCAAGGCCAGGTTCTAAGTTAAGACCACTTAATTTATGAACTAAATCAATTATTTCTCCGCTATGGATTAAATAAGCGTCCTTAATATTTAGCGAGTAAGTTTTAACTAAGCAACCGATAACGACAATCTTAGCTTGTGGGTAATTCTTAATCGCTTTTTTAATAAAGCCAAGCTGCTTATTAATCGCCACTTGAGTCGCCGCGCAAGTATTGATAATATAATAATGAAAATTTAAATTAGAAGCTTGCCACTGGGCTTTAATTAAAAGCTCAGCTAGATAAGCCAAATCATACTGATTAACTTTACAGCCAAAGGTTTTAATATAAAATTTACTCATAAAATACTTGTCAAAGTTTTTTATTTCTGCTAGGATAAAAATGAAAAAGCGATTTAGCTTTTTTAGTTTAGCGCCTATAGCTCAGTTGGTAGAGCAGCTGCCTTTTAAGCAGAAGGTCGCAGGTTCGAATCCTGCTGGGCGCAC
>CAYZMF010000006.1:0-24533 GCA_964479455.1 uncultured Gammaproteobacteria bacterium
AATATCTAAAACTAAGGCAATCCAGAAAACAAAAATATAAACAAACTTTAATTCAAAAAATAAAGCAATTAAAATAATAGAAACAAGAATCAGGTTTAAATAATTTAGAAAGGCTAGCTGATAAAAAGAAATTAAAATAGCCAGACAGATGAATATTATATATTTAAAGGTCTCAGATAGGCTCATAGTTTATGGCAAAACAATTACTAAGATATCAAGATTATCAAATGATACAGCTGGTTCAATTAAAGCTGATTGCCAGATATCGTTAGCTTTTTTCTCTATTTGATAAATTCTTCCTAAGCTTAAATCTCGTGGCACTAAGCTATCTAAACCCGAACTAACGACAATATCATTAATCTTAATTTCTTCTGTTTGCGGAATTAAGCTCATTTTAATGCTTAAGCCCTTTTCCCCTTCAGTTAAGCCCAAAGTTTTATCTTCATTTAAAATAGTGACTGCCAATTGACAATTGCGATTATTTAATAAACAAACTAAAGCGCTTGATTCATTAACCTCTACTACCTTACCAACCACTGAACCAACTTCGCTTAAGACTACTAAGCCCTCTATTAAGCCATCTTTTCTACCCTTATCGATTATTAAATTTTGTTCTTGACTATTAATCCCTAAAAATGATTGTCTGGCAATTACATTAGTTAAAATTAAATTTAAATCACTAGCTTTAGAAAAATTTAAAAACTCTCTAAGTCTCTGATTCTCCTCTTCTAGGGCTTGAATCTTTGCCTCATCAATAGTTATCAAAGCTAACTGTTCCCTTAGCTTGTCAATTTCTTCTCTTGAATCGCTTAAATAACTGGCCCTGAAAGTCTTGGTATAACTGGCGTAAAATTCTTGAACAAGCGCCTGAAAGGGTTTAAATGAGTAAAGTAAAATAAAAAGGATAACTACAAAAAGCGCTAAAAGGCTTTTTTTAATTATTTTTTTTCTATTTATCATGATTTAAAGTGACCATAGTAACTTTTTTCAAAAGCGTCTCGTCACTAATTAAAATACCAGTCCCTCTGACAACACAAGTTAAAGGATCATCAACCAATTTGACCGGAATCTTTGCCTCAGCACTGATCGCTTGGTCAAGTCCGGGCAGCAATGCTCCACCTCCGGATAGATAAATACCTCTTTCGTAAATATCTGACACCAGCTCAGGTGGGGTTGTTTCTAGAATTATTTTAATCTGCTCTACCATTTTAGAGATAGTTTTAGCAATTGCCCCTCTAATTTGAGAATCACTAACATTAACGGCTTTTGGTAAGCCACTAATTAAATCCCGACCCCGAACTTGCATTTCTTGACTTTCTTCACCAGCTACTGCCGAGCCAATCCTGTTTTTTATCTGTTCAGCTAACTGTTCTCCAATTAAAATATTAAACTCTTCTTTAATATAATCAATAATATTAGTATCAAACTCATTGCCAGCCAATCTTAAAGACTTCCAGGTAACCACGCCTCCCAGGGAGATAACCGCTATTTCTGTACTGCCACCACCAATATCAACCATCATCGTGGCGGTTGCTTCTGTTACTGGTAATTTAGCACCAATCGCGGCCGCCATCGCTTCCTCGACTAAATAAACTTTCCGCGCCCCAGCTGATTTAGCAGCGTCTTCAACCGCTTTTTTTTCTACCTCGGTTAAATCTAAGGGCACACCAATGACTACTCGCGGTCGGTTAAATAGAGAAAAATTTTCTTGGTGAACTTTATTGATAAAATATTTGAGCATTTTTTCAGTGATTTCAAAGTCAGAGATTACTCCATCAATTAAAGGCTTGATTGCCTCAATATGGCCCGGTGTTTTGCCAAGCATCTTTTTAGCGGCCACCCCAACTTCTAATATTTCATTAGTTCGCTTATTAATCGCCACAACTGAAGGCTCATTAATAATAACCCCTTTATCACTCACATAAATTAGGGTGTTTTTAGTTCCTAAATCAATTCCTAAGTCGTGGCTAAATTTACCAAATAATTTTCTAAACATAGACTATTTTAAAATATTTAATATCTCTTCAATTGATAAAAACTCAGTCTTTTCTTGATGATTATCTCTGAGTTCAAGCAGATTTTTCTCAATTGTTTTAGCACTTATTAACAAACGATACTGACAGCCAAATAGATCCGCCTCAGCAAATTTTTCACCTGCCCTTAGTTTATCACGGTCATCATAAAGCACCTCTATATTAGCCGCCAATAACTTTTGATAAATTCTATCAGCTTCTTTTTGGCTATTTAAGTCAATTAAGTGAACTTTAAAAGGAGCTAGTTCTTCTGGCCAAATAATTTTATTATCACTGCTCATTATCTCCACAATTGCCCCCATCACCCGACTAATTCCTAGCCCATAACAGCCCATCAAAATATCTTTTCCCTCAAGTTGTAATTTAAAGGGCTGACTAAAACGAGTTCCTAATTTAAAGATATTAGCAACTTCAATCGCTTTTTTAAGTATTAACTCCTTATTACCACATTTTGGACAATCACTTTGCTCCTTGATTATCTCCTGATTAATCGCTATTTTACATTTCTGACAAAGATTAATATCATCTTCCCCGCTAGCACACTCAGTTTGAAATTCGTGTGAATAGGGAGAAAAATCACCCCCTGAAGCATAACTTAAGTAGGTTTTATCTTTTAAGCCCAATCTAGCAAAAATTTTAAAGTAGGCGTCTGTTACTTTTTTATAATAATCATCTAAATCAGCTTGATTTAGATGAAAAGAATACATATCTTTCATTAAAAATTCCCGACCTCTTAAAAGTCCAGCCTTAGCTCGCTTTTCATTGCGAAATTTATTTTGAATTTGATAAACTGACAAAGGCAAATCTTTGTAAGAAGAAATATATTGTTTTAATAAGGGAACAACCACCTCCTCATGGCTTGCCCCTAGGGCATACTCCCGGCTATCTGAGGCCTGAAGTCTAAATAAGGCGTCAAAACTATCCCAACGACCAGTTTTCTGCCATAAATCTTTTGGTGATAAAGCTGGCATTAATATTTCTTGACCACTTATCTGATTCATTTCCTCTCTCACAATATTTTTGATTTTAGAAATAACTTTTAGACCTAAAGGGAGTAGGGTATAGACGCCAGCGGCCACCTTATTAATATAGCCAGCCTTAAGCAATAATCTAGCATTTTTACTAGTTTCTTCCTGACTAATATTTTTTAGAGTTTTAGTAAACAAATCACTTTGACGCATATATATTAATTATTTCTAATAATCTGCAGAGCCGCTTTTAATCTTAAACTAGCTCCCTCTAATTGGGGATCAATTAAGCTCAAGGCATCTCTGGCCTCGGCTAAAGAATAGCCCAGCGAAATTAAAGCCTCAAGCTCGTCATGGCTAGTGCTACTTAATGGCGATCCTTCTTTTTGATCAAGTATAAAATCTTTTAATTTATTCTTCAACTCTAAAACTAAGCGAGCGGCGGTTTTTTTGCCAATTCCGGCAACTTTAGTTAAAAGTTGACTATCGTTTAATTCAACGGCCGCTTTAATATCAGCTAGACTGGCAATCGCTAAAATACCAAAAGCTGATTTAGGGCCAATCCCAGAAACCGATAAAAGCAGTTCAAACATGGCTACCTCTGGCCAATTATTAAAAGCATATAAATCACTAGCATTTTCTTTAAAATGTTGAAATAAGTAAAATTTAGCCTCATCTCCTATCTTGCAAGCATCTAATAATTTATCACTAAGAAAAAGCTTGTAGCCAACTTGATTACTTTTAAGGACTATTGAATTTTTAAATTTAGCGATTATCTCGCCTTCTAAATAGGCAATCATATTCTCTTTACTCTAGTTAGACCCCCTAAGGGCAATATTTCTAAACCTTTTTTCTCTAGTTCATCAAGAAATAAGTTTACTCCCAAAGAATCAGAAGACATATGCCCAGCAATTACCACATTAATATGATTTTTTTCTGCTTCTTTACGATGCTCTTCTTCCATATGCATGCCAACAATTGTGCCAAAGCCATATTGAGCCATTTTAGCATAAGCATCTTTAGAGCCACTGGTGCCGCCGGTAATCTCTGTTAAAACAACCTTACCTAGACTGTTGTTTATTGCCCCTGAAAAAATCACCGGGCCGGCAGAGTTTTTTTGGGCAATTTGATATTCCTCAATTTCTTTTAATTTATTCATTAAATCAGCAATCGTGTCTAATTCTTCTAAATCTTTTAATCTTTCACTTAAAAACTTGGCTGCTAAATTGTCAGTCGGTGTATGTAAACACGCAAAGCTGAGGTCTAAAATCTTAGCTAAATCAAGATTACGATTAAAATTACTAGCACCGACACTGCGTGATACTTCCTCTAGTCTTAATTTCAAAACTGACTCAGCGATGTTTATCGGTAAACCATAGTTAGCTAAAATTTGAGCTTGCATTGGCATGACAGCCGCTAAATTTGAAAGTGCCTTACCTTGAGGATGATGAGAGATAACTAAATCAATATCCCCCATTTGCTTAGCTAAAAGTAGTTCCGCTCCAGAAATATCAATCCCAACCATTATTTTCTTAACTACTCTCTTACTATCATAAAGCAGGCAAGAATCAGGATAAGGATTTTTTAAACTACTCTCATCAAAATCAAGCTTATCTTCAGCCGACATTTTTTCATAGCTTTTTTTTAATTTCAAGAGATTCCTATCAATTATTTTTTCTCCTCTTAGATCAGCGATTCTGCCTAATTTTATTCCTAAATTAAATATTTCTTGACTATTCATATATTTTTATCTTAAAGACTATTTCTTAAGCGTTTAATTCTTTCCGCGCTTGGTGGGTGAGTAGCCATCTTTCTTTGCCACCAAGAGCGACCATCGCTTTTAGGTTTTAAGGGTGAAACTATATACATGTGAGCGGTGGCCTTGTTTTTTCTCATTAATTGAGCTGAATCGTTGCTAATTTTTTCCAAAGCACTAGCTAAGCCTTCGGGATAGCGGGTAAGTAGAGCCGCACTAGAATCAGCTAGAAACTCTCGCTTACGAGAAACAGCAAATTGTAAAAGATAGGCAAATAAAGGAGCTAAAATCGCCAAGACAATTGCCCCTAAAGTAATAATTAACTCAATATTTCCATTTTCCTTCCTCTCACTACGACGACCATTAAATAGCGACCAACGCAGGAAAAGGTCAGATAACAAAACAACTGTGCCCACTAAGGTAGTGGCAATGGTGGCAATTAAAATATCACGATTAGCAATATGAGAAAGTTCATGGGCAATTACTCCCTCTAATTCAGCTTTTTCTAATTTTCCTAGTAATCCAGTAGTTACGGCGATGACTGCATTTTTAGGATTTCGGCCCGTCGCAAAAGCATTCGGAGCTGGATCATTTATTACAAACACCTTAGGTAAAGGCAGGCCAGCGCTAATGCATAGATTTTCTACTAAACGATAAAGTTCAGGAGAATCTTTTTTCTTAATCTCTTTAGCCCCAGAAATAGTTAAAATAATTTTATCACTATAATAATAACTAATCCAACTACTTATTAAGCTAAAAATTACTGCGAAGATAAGGATGGAGGGATTATTTAGGTTATAGGAAAAAATCCAGCCCAGCAAAATAACTAAAACGAAAAAACCACTCATCAAAAACCAAGTTTTTCGCTTATTTAAACTAGAATGCTGATATAAGTTCTTCATAATTAATCATTTTTTTTAAAACCCTCTAAGGCCTTTAAAACTTCAATCGGGGTAACAAAAACCACCGTATTTGACTTATCAGTCGACATTTCATTGATAGCATGCAAAGTCCTTAGGTGAAGAGCTCCTTGCGATTTAGCTAAAACCTCAGCGGCGGCGGCTAGATTCTTTGAAGCATCAAGCTCGCCCTCAGCATTGATAATAACTGCTCTTTTCTCTCTTTCGGCCTCCGCTTGACGGGCAATCATTCGCTCCATTGACTCGGGTAAAAAAACATCCTTTAATTCCACATTATTAACCACTATTCCCCAAGCATCGGTTTCCTTGTCAACAATTTCCTTAATCCGATCAGCGATCCGGTCCCTTTCTGCTAAAAGTTCATCTAAACTAGACTCGCCCACAATATTTCTCATGGTTGTCTGGGCATAATTAGAAACGGCATAAGCATAGTGCTCAACTTCAATAACTGCTTTATCGGCGGCTGCTACCTTGTAATAGATAACGGCATTAACCGTTACTGGCACATTATCTTTAGTGATCGCTTTCTGATCAGGTACATCAACTGCCTTAATTCGCATATCTACCTTTTTAAATATCTGAAAAATTGGAATAACCACCCGCCAACCCGGTTTAATTATTCCCGTATATTTACCCATGGTAAAAAGCACGCCTCGTTCATACTCATTGATCTGCTTTAAACTAGCGATAATAAAGACGGCTACAAAAATTAAGATGTAAATAAATAGGTTCATATAATTAAAATTTAACTGCCACTGGCTCTTTGGCCTCCTCTTCCGCTAGTTCAAAGAACTCTCTGCCCTTAAAGCCTAATTGTTTAGCCAACATATTAGTGGGGAAAACTTCAATTTTGGTATTAAAGTCCCGAACATTGCTGTTATAGAAACGACGAGAGGCCATAATTTTGTCTTCAGTATCAGTTAACTCTCTTTGTAGTTCTAAAAAATTCTGATTAGCCTTTAAGTCAGGGTAGTTTTCTGCTAAAGCAAAAATTGACTTTAAGGTAGAGGACAGCTCATTTTCTACTTGTGTTTTCTTAGCTAAGTCATCACCAGAGGTATTCATTGCCTGACTACGCGCCTCAACTACCTTTTCAAAAGTGGCCTGCTCATGCTGAGCATAGCCTTTAACAGTCTCAATTAAATTAGGAATTAAATCATAACGCCTTTTAAGTTGGACATCAATATCGCTCCAAGCCTCATTGACCCTATTTTTACTCCTAATTAAACCATTGTAAACAGCGATTAGCCAGATAATTAAAAGGGCTAATACGCCAATAATAATCCATGTTGTCATATATTTATAATTAAATAATAGTTATTAATAGAGTAGCAAGTATAAAAGAAAAAATCAATCACTCAAAGCTTAAAAACTTGTTCTTTTAAATATTTCTCAACTATCTTTAGGCTAATGTTCTTATTATTCTTAAATTTGATTGGCTCTGCTTTTAGATCTTTAAAATATAGCAGGCTTTTTAAAACTAAGTTTGTATCCAATTCTGGATATTTTCTATTTAGTCCTTTTAAAATGAGTTCTAAAGGAATTTCTTGAAAAATAAAGTATAAATCAAGGTAATCCTTAAAACTAGCCCGGCTAACAATCGCCGCTAACTTCATACAAGCAATGTCTAAAATTGAAGCTACCTGGAAATATGGCTGACTGATAAGCGGTTTAATAAATTTATAATTATAAGTGAAAAAACTTAATTTTATATTTTCAGCTATAAAAACAGTCAAAGTGTTTTTTTAGAAAAAAAATCAAAATCAATGCTATCACGATGCCCTAATTGTAGAGCCAATCCGGTTCCTCCGGCTAAATAAAAATCTTCTTTAAAAGGTTTTAAGAGGGGTAATATTATTCTTCTCTTTTTGTCTAAAATATCATAAAACATATTAAAAACGCGATTTAACTATTTTCTTTTGGTCAATATTTAAAAACAAGGTCCAATAATTTAATGATTTATCACTCAACTCGCCCTTCGCCCCAGAGTTTATAATAACTTTCTTTATTTCCTCTTTTGGATAATAATCAAAAAGCCAATCAGTCGCTTTTTTAGAGCCAATATTTAAAATTATTCTTTGTTTATCTCTTTGAGCATCAAGTTTTTCAAAATCATTAAACCAAAGAAAGACTTTAATAAATTTAGGCAACATATTTCAATATTTAGACTTTAATTATAGCATAAAATTAGTTGAAATAAAAGGCAATTTCTTGTTCATTTAAGCTATTTCAAACTAATTAAAATAAGCTTTTCTTCAAAATTCATTTTCTTATGCTTCTTTTCTTGATCAAATTCTAAATACTCAATTTTTTCACTCAAAGTGCCTTTTTTAATCTCTTCACTCATTTGACTGATTATAGGCTCCATTGACTCATCCCCCTGCCAAACAATACTTGCCTTATCTTCAATGCTCAGTCCCGCTTCTTTTCTCAAAGCATTAACTAGTCTAATAAAGTCTCTTTTGAGGCCTTCTAGTTTTAATTCTTGAGTAATGTGCGTATCTAAAAGCACTTTAGTTTCTTCTCCTTCTTTTTGCCAAACAATTTCTCCGACATTTAATTCATCAGCTAAAACTTGTAAATAATTATCTGCCATCTTCTCAAAAGGGCTGTAAATAGTAGCTTTAGCTAACTTCTGTCTAATTTTTATTTGATGAAAATCACGAGCTGCTAAACCTAGTTCAACTATTTTCCGCAAGTCAATCATTTTATCTAAAATACCTTCATCTAGCTCCTTCGCTTTCGGCCAGGTGCCTAAATGGACAGATTTATCTAGATCCTTAAAATTATAGTTACAAACTGACTGCCAAGTAAGTTCTGCGATAAAAGGCATAAAAGGAGCCATTAATTTAGAAAGTTCTTGGAGGCTATAGCGAGTGTAGAGCAGGGCTGACTCTTTATCTGTAAAATCATCTCCCTTAAAACGATCCCGGCTTCTTCTTAAATACCAGGTAGAAAAGTCGTCGATAAACAAAGGGATTTCTCGAGCTGCTTCATAAACTTGATAATTTTCTAAATAATTACTTATCTTTTTGGTTAAATTATTTAATCTGGCTAGTAGCCACTGATCTAAAATATTATCACTGACTACTATCTCCACCTCTCCTTTTATCTCCTGATTAACATAAAGAGCATAGAAATTATAGATATTGTTTAAAAGGATAATATTTTGGCGAAAGACATCGCGGACATCATTTAAGTCATAATTCTTCCCTTCTCCCGGGCTATTTAAGGTATATAAATGTTGACGAACAGCATCTACTCCATACTGCTCTATCACCTGCCAAGGGTCAATTACATTACCCTTTGACTTAGACATTTTCTTGCCCTCTTTATCATTAATATGGCCCAAGCAAATTACATTTTTGTAAGCCGGGCCTTTATCCATTAAAGTGGAGATAGCCAGTAGGGTATAGAACCAGCCACGGGTTTGGTCAATCGCTTCACAAATATAGTCAGCTGGAAATTTATCACTCAGATCAGTTTGTGAAAAAGGGTAATGGTGCTGAGCAAAAGGCATTGCCCCACTATCAAACCAGCAATCTAAAACCGACAAATCTCTTTTCATCTTTCCACCACAAGAACAAGTAAACTTAATATCATCAATATAGGGGCGATGTAGGTCTTCTAAATCCACACCCAATTCTTTTTTAGAAGCAATACATTTTAGCTGTTTACATTTTGTGCACTGCCAAATTGGTAAAGGCGTTCCCCAGTACCGTTCTCGCGACAGCGACCAGTCTTTAACCTTAGATAACCACTCGCCAAAACGACCCTCTTTAATATGACCAGGTACCCAATTGATTGACTGATTATTTTCAATTAACTTTTCTCGCAGAGCCGTCATTTTAATCAACCAAGAGTCTTTGGCATAATACAAAAGGGGCGTATCACAACGCCAGCAATAGGGGTAATCATGTAAATAGTCTTCTTCTTTAAAGAGATAATTATTTTCTTTTAAGTAGTTTAGAATCTTTTCTTCTGCTTTTGTGCTTTTGACAAAAGCACCAGCTAGGTCATATTTCTCCAAGGCTGAGATAAATTTTCCAGCTTCATCAACGCTATGGACTTTAGGTAAATTCAAAGAATCAGCTAAACTATAGTCATCTTCGCCATACATCACAGCAATATGAACCACCCCGCTACCATCCTCAGTGCTAACAAAATCAGCTAAGGCAATAAAATGGGCTTTTTTATCAGCTGACCACAATTCCTTTAAGTCAAAAAGTGGCTGATAGTTTAAATCTTTTAGACTTTCAGCTTTAAATTCAGAGATAATTTCTGCTTCTGGAAGAATATCATTTAATCTTTCTTTAGCTAAAATAATGTATTCATCCTTGTACTTTACTCTAAGATAATCTATTTCCTTGCCTACCGCCAAAGCAACATTGCCTGGCAAGGTCCAGGGCGTAGTCGTCCAAGCTAAAACATAATCTCCCTCCTTAACATGATTATTTGAACTTAAAAGTTTAAACTTAATGTAGGCTGAACGATCTTTTGTCTCCTTATAGCCCTGAGCTAATTCATGCGAAGACAAGGAGGTACCACAACGAGGGCAATGAGGCAGCACTTTATAACCTTTATACAGCAACCCTTTATCGTATATTTGTTTAATTAAATACCAAACTGATTCAATGTAGTCATTTTCATAAGTAATATAGGGCTTGTCTAAGTCTAGCCAGAAAGCAATCCGAGTAGTTAGCTTTTCCCACTCATCTTTGTACTGCCAAACACTCTCCCGACACTTCTGATTAAACTGGGCAATGCCATATTCTTCAATCCCCGGTTTGCCTTTTATATTTAAGTCTTTCTCTACCTTTAGCTCCACCGGTAGGCCGTGAGTATCCCAGCCAGCTTTTCTCTCTACCTTAAAACCTTTCATTGTTTTGTAGCGAGGCAGACAATCTTTAAAAGAGCGGGCAATTACATGATGAATCCCCGGTTGACCATTAGCGGTTGGTGGGCCTTCAAAAAAAACAAAGGGCAATCCCTCTTTATTTTTCTCTAAAGACTTTTTAAAAATATTAGCTTCTTGCCAAAATTTTAAAACCGTCTCTTCCCTTTGTGATTGCTTTATTTTATTCATATTTTAACGATTATCATAATGTCTTCTCATTAATCTTTCTTGCTCACGAGCTTTCTTCTCTTCTGGACTTAATTTTCTTTTTTTTGGCTTTACTTTTTTTCCCTTAATCTTCTTAGCTTTATCTGCTTCATAATTACGAGCAGCTGGATTAATGTCGCCATAAGGATCAGGTGGCTCTTGATCCATTTCATCTAATAATTCATTTAATGTCTTCTCTTTCTCTCTTTTCTTTTCTTCAAGTTCTCTTGCTTTATCAGCCTCCTCAAATTCTTTTAATAAATTATATTGATAACCAGGGTATTTTTCAGACATATATTTATTTTTATTATATCCTTATTATATCTTAGCAAGCTCTTTTGTCAATTATGATTATTGTAAAACTTATACAAGTAAAAGAAATAGATAATAAGGGATAAGATAAAGAGTTTGGCCATTTATCTCCTTCTTTTCTAAATTATTCTTGCTAATTACTATGCCATATTTGAGTTTCTTGTTTTTAACATAATCTACTAAAGTAAACAAGTCTTTAATATTAACATTATTAGAAAACTTGACTTCAATCGCCAGCTTTTCTCCTTTATTTAAAACAATGAAATCTAGCTCTTTTTGTTTATCTCTCCAGAAACTAATTTGATCGCCAATTGCCCTTGTTTCGTATTTTAATTTCAGGACATTATAAACAATATTTTCAACTATTTTACCAAAGGCTTGAGGCACCTGGTCAATATGCTCTTCATTGTATTGATTTAAAGCGCAGGTAAAATTGATGCAGGGAGTATAAAGTTTCTTTAAAATGCGACCGCGTTTTATCAAACTTTTATGATATTTATAAAGAACCTCAAAGACATAACTTTCTTTTAAATAATTAAAATATCTATCTAAAGTTTTCTTGGAGACTTCAATTTCTCTGCTAATATTACTTAACTCGAATATAGAGCTAACATTATTTAGTAGATGTTTAGTAATTAATTTGAACTCATTAGGTTTTTCTATTTTAAAAAGACGAATACAATCTTCCTGAATTTTGCCTATTACTGACTCAGCAATGTATTCATGACGAAGTTCAACTAAATCAAACTTTCTTATTTCCGGAAACTGACCAGTCGTAATATATTCCCTAGCTAACTTTTCTGTCTGTCGCCCGTTATAGAGCTCAAATTGACTTATTTCCCCAAAAATACTTGGTAATTGAAATAAGTCATAAGGTTTTAATAATTCTACTTTCTCTCTATTAATTCGCAAAAACTCTCGAAAAGACAGCGGTGATAAATAATAATCAAATATTCTCCCCGCTAAACTCTCCTTATACTTCCCTTTTAAAAGAAGACTTTGCGATCCAGTAATAATAAACTTAATTCGTTTGTTAGATAAATCATAATACCTTTTTAAAATTGATTGCCAATTATCAATATATTGAATTTCATCTAATAGGATATAAACTTTTTCGTTTTCAGTAAAATCAAGAATGGGTCTATTAATTATTTCTTTAAAATAAAAATGAAGAACTTCTTCGAGAAACTGGCTATTTTGAATCTGACTTGAATAATCAAAAAGATAATAAAAAATATTATCTGCCTCTACTTTGTCATTTAAGAGTTTACTTACTATTTGTTTTAAAATAGTACTTTTACCAACCCGCCTGAGACCAACTATATTTAAAATTAAAGTATGTTCTAAGTTTTTCAAAATTTTATAATATAAATCTCTTTTAGGGTAATCAAATTCTATTGACTTGTAATCACTTTTTTTCCACCACGGATTCTTTATTTCTAATTTTGATCTATTTAACATATATTGAGTATCCTTAAATGTATATTTTAAGGATACTCTATGTCCCTTAAATAGTCAATAAGGAGATGAGCTAGTAAATTAAGGTATATTCTTAGGAACTTTAAAAGCTTTTTTTAAAAAAAACTAAAAATTCTAGCAAAAGCTAATAAATAGTATTTATTTTCTCTAATTAAAAGTTTCAAATAATTGATAAAAGGCCAATAAGCAATCAATTAACCACAACATTTCTTAAATTTCTTGCCACTACCACAAGGACAGGGGTCGTTTCTGCCCACCTTTTTACCTTCCTTGTCCTTCACTTTTTCTGAGACTAAATCTAAACTATTTCGATCCTCACTTTGCCTTTTCATCTCTTTGGCTGCTCCCTCTAACTTTAAAGAAGAATTTTGGGTTTTGCTTTGAAAGTTGAATAAGGCGGCTGGGGCCATAGCCAGGGCATCGGCCGTTTTGTAGACAGAATAAACAACTTGTTTACGGATTAAATCAAGCAATTCATGGTACATGCGATAAGCTTCCTTCTTGTATTCTACTAAAGGATCGCGCTGACCATAGCCTCTCAAGCCAATCCCGCGCCTTAAGTAATCAATGGTTTCTAAATGCTCAACCCATAGTTGATCAATGGCTTTAAGCATAATGCCCTTTTCAACCTGAAGATAGTCAATCCCCTTTTCTTTTAATTTCTCAATTAATAGTTCATATTGAGTTTTGGCTTGTTGTGATAAATTCTCAATAATCTTATTCCTTTTCTCTAGATGAGAACCAGCCTGCTTTATAATTTCCTCTAAGTCAATTTTCTGGTAACTAAAAATAGTGGGCATCGTTTCTTCAATTTCTTTTAAGCTCCAATCTTTTAAGGTATCACCGGCACAATGGAAATTAACTACTAAGTTAATCTCTTCTAAAACCATCTCTAAAATTAAATCACTCAGTGAGCCTTCTTTTTCTCCTTCAGAAATTTCTAATATTTCTCTTCTTTTTTTGTAAATTGCTTCCCGGTGGCGAGAAATGACATCATCATACTCAACTAAATGTTTTCTAGTATCAAAGTGATTGCCTTCAACTTTTTTCTGAGCCGATTCAATTGAATTAGAGACTAATTTGTTTTCAATCGGTACATCAGCTGGTAATTTTAAAGTTTTCATCATGTTCTTTAAACGATCGCCAGCAAATATTCTCATTAAATCATCATCAGTTGAAACATAAAAACGCGATGAACCAGGATCACCTTGACGACCGGCCCGCCCTCTTAACTGATTATCAATTCTTCTTGATTCATGTCTTTCCGTGCCAATCACATAAAGACCGCCTAATTCCTTAACCTTCTCTTGATTGATCTTAGCCTGCTTGACCTCTTCTTCATTATTGGGATCAGGGTTGCCGCCTAAGATAATATCCACTCCCCGACCAGCCATATTAGTAGCTAGGGTAATTGAGCCAACTTGACCGGCTTGGGCAATAATTTGAGCTTCTTTAAGATGATTTTTGGCGTTTAAGGCTTTGGCGTCTAAACCCTCCTTATTCATCATCTCGGCTAGCATTTCATTTTTTTCAATAGAAATTGTGCCAATCAAAATTGGTTGACCTTTCGCATTCCTTTCTTTAACATCTTTAATCACCGCTCTAAACTTATCCTCTTCTGTGCGATAAATTAAATCATTTAAATCTTTCCTAATATTTGGCTTATTAGTAGGGATGATAATAGTTTCTAGCTTATAGATTTTGTGAAACTCCTCAGCCTCAGTTACTGCCGTTCCGGTCATTCCCGCTAATTTAGAGTACATTCTAAAAAGGTTTTGGAAAGTGATATTAGCCATGGTTTGCGACTCTTTTTGTACCTGGACCCCCTCTTTAGCTTCAATTGCTTGATGTAGACCCTCGCTATATCTTCTACCGGGCATTAAACGACCAGTAAATTCATCAACAATAATTATTTCATCATCTTTAACTACATAATCTTTATCTTTCTTAAAGAGAACTCTTGCTTTTAAGGCTTGTTCAATGTGATGAACTTCTTTAACTCCGCCAGAGACATAGATATTGTCAATCCCTAACCATTTTTCCATTTTAGAGATACCGCCTTCACTTAAAGTAGCCGCTCTCATTTTCTCATCAATATTATAGTCTTCATTTTCTTCTAATCGTTTAACTAAATCAGCAAAACGGGCATATTTATCGCCCGACTCCTCAGCTGGAGCGCTAATAATTAAAGGGGTTCGCGCTTCATCAATTAAAATAGAGTCAATTTCATCAACAATTGAATAATTAAGTGATCTTTGCACTGTTTGCCCTAATTCATAAGCCATATTATCCCGCAAATAATCAAAGCCAAACTCATTATTAGTGCCATAGGTAATATCACAAAGATAAGCCTCTTGACGACTAATTACTTTAAAATGCTTTAGTCTTTCGTCAAATTGTTCACTATCAAGATACTCGGGGTCATATTGATAAGCTTTGTCATGAACAATCACGCTCGTGCTCATTCCTAGAGCGAAGTAGACTGGGGCCATCCAGCCGGCTCCTACTCGGGCTAAATAATCATTAACGGTTACCAAATGCACCCCTTTGCCGCTTAAGGCATTAAGATAGAGAGGCAAGGTAGCTACTAAGGTTTTACCCTCACCCGTTTTCATTTCCGCAATTTGACCACGATGTAAAACAATGCCGCCAATTAACTGGACATCATAGTGGCGTTGCCCTAAAATCCTCTTAGAAGCCTCTCTGACAGCCGCAAAGGCTTCCGGCAAAAGATCATCAAGACCTTCTCCCTTCTCCAGCCTCTCTTTAAATTCAAGTGTTTTTTTGGCTAAATTTTCTAAACTTAAATCTTTAAATTCTGACTCTAGGGCATTAATTTTAACCACTAAAGGCTGAAGAGACTTAATAATCTTTTCATTGGGATCGCCAATTAATTTACTAAAAAAAGATAACATAAATGTATGCTTATTATTAACATTATTAGTATAGTATGCTTTAGGGAATTAATAAAGGGGGATCAAGGGAGACGGCCAAGCCCTATACTGTGAGTAAACAAAATTTAAGCCCGTGAGTTTAAAAAAACTACCGTGGCTTTTCTTTTTAATAATAGATAATGAAAAAACAGAAACTAAAAATTGATTTACTATTTAACTATTCTATATTCAAATTATACTAGTAAATGATTATTCAATAGTTAAATAATCTAAACTTGATTTGGCCTCCTTTTCTTGTCCCTATTCTTCTCCTTATACTTCTTAACTAAAAGGACAAGATGATCTTTTACTTTGTCAATTGCTTTGTACATATCGGCTTCTGTTTTCTCCACTCTCAATAGTTCTCGCGGAACCTGTAAATTAATTTCCGCCCGAAATATCTTCCCCTTATTTTGATCACCAACCGCTTTTTCTATCGCAAAATCACAATTAATTACTTCAATACCTCCTAAATATTTTTCTATCATATTAACCTTTTCTTCAATATACCTTTCTAAGGCCTCAGTCATCTCTAAATTACTTGATTTTAAATTTATTCTCATATTTTTTTAGTTAAATAAATTAGCAATATCTTTGTAAGTAACAAAAATGATAAGAAGCATTAAAAGAGCAAAGCCGAGAGTATGAAAAATTCCTTCCAGCTCAGCTTTAATTGGCTTGCCTTTTAATTTTTCAATGATAATAAACAAGATTCGCCCGCCATCTAAGGCCGGGATTGGCAAAATATTTATAATCGCTAAATTAAGGGATAAGATGGCAATAAATTGCAGGAGATAACTAAAGCCCAGGCGAGCAATTTCACCAGTGTACTGAGCAATGGCAATTGGTCCACCAACCTGACCGTCAACACTTTTCCCTGAAACAAGGTCAGCAATTAAATCATAAAAGGCGACTACAATTAGTTTTAAATAAATAGCCGTATTTTTAGCTCCCTGCCAAATAGATTCAAAGAAGGGATAACTAACAATGGCTGAATTATAGACAGCCACGCCAATAGCTACTTGATCTAATTCTTCATTAAACTCAGGGTTAATACTTAAAACTATTTCCTCTCCTCCCCTGCTAACAACTAATTCAAGTTCTTGACCTTGGTAAGATTCAATTCTAGAAACAAAGTCAGAATATAGCTTTATACTCTCACCATTTAAACTAACTAAAGTATCCCCCGCCTTAAGTCCTGACACTTGGGCTGGAGAATCTGGCAAAATACTCATAAACATAATTTCCGGATTACTTATCCGAGCATTCTTGCCAGCCATACTTAAGTCTTGACTCATCCCAAACATAAAAACAGCACTCAATAGAAACCAGGCTAAAATAATGTTCATACTGACACCGGCTGATAGGATTAGAATTTTCTTCCAGGCTTTTTGGACGATAAAACTATCCGGATCTCTGGCTCCATCACCGTTTTCTCCCTTAATCTTGACAAAACCACCGGCTAAAATCCAATTTAGGGAATATATAGTGTCAGCCGGAGCAGTTTCTTCATCTTTAGCCAGTTCTTCAATCGACTTATTGCCTTTAACAAACTTCCATTTTTCCGCTTTATTTCTATAAACCCCAAAAATACGGGGAGGGAAACCAAAACCAAACTCTTCTGACTTAACCCCTAACTTGCGAGCCGTTAGAAAGTGGCCTAATTCATGGACTAAAACCAACAAAGCTAAAACAGCAATAAAAACTATTATAGTAGTAAAAATCATATTTATTATTTTAAATTTCCATTATATCCCTTTCCTTGCTATCTCGCAAATTTTTTAGTTCTTCGTTTAATTTTAAAACATGGTCATCTAATTCCTTGATAAATCTAAACCTTTCATCTTCACTTAAATCCTTCTTTTCCTCGGCTTCCATAATTTCTTCTTTAACACTATCTCTTGTTTGACGAAGACTAATCCTGGCCCTTTCCAATCTCTCATTTAACTTCTTAACAATTTCCTTGCGATTTTCTTCAGTCAAAGCTGGGACTGACAACCTTAATTTATCACCCTCATTAACCACTCCCAGACCCAAATCAGCTTCTATTAAAGCTTTTTCAATGTCTTTCATCACCCCTTTATCCCAAGGGGCAATAATAATATTATTATCCATCACGCTTAAATTAGCTAAGGCATTAATGGGATTTAATGTGTCATAGGCTTTAACAGAGACAGAGTCAAGCACCCCTAAGTGAGCTCGCCCGGTTCTTAGCTTGACAATATCTTTTTGAAAAAAATCAAGCACCGCCTGAAATTCCTCTTTTTTATCTTCTAAATAATCGTTCATATATTTAATATTAATTATTGAGTAAATCTCAGACCCAAATACAAAACATTAGTATCCTTAGCATCCATCAACAAGCGATTAGCCGGTCTAACCGTCGGTAATTTCTTGGTATTCCAACTGACCCCCGCATCATTTGATTTGAAAATAGTAGTATGGGTGACATAAATGATTTCTTCAGAATTAGTCGGATTTAAGGCAACTGCTTTGATAACGGCATCTTTGTCCGGTGGAATTAAATTAAGGTCCTCCCAGCTAATTCCGCTGTCCTTAGATCGTAATATTTTTTTGTCAGTCGCTAAAACAATTAAACCTTCCTGGGGATGAATATGCAAATCCCGAAAATTCCCCAATTGCATATCCTTTAAAACTGCGCTTAAATTACGCCAATTAGAAACCGCATAATTTTCTTCTACACTTAGCTCAGAACTGGTCATTGAATTAGAGTTAAAAGCATATAGATTATTATCAGTTGAAGCCACTAAAAAGAAGCGACTATCAAGCGGCGACATTAGAAGATAGGCAATATCTTCTCCCAAGCGATGAATCGTTCGCCAGGAAGTGCCTCCGTCAATACTTTTAATAATCTCCCCGCGAGAAGTGGCGATATAGACATTATTATTATTATAATGATCAAGCACAATCGCCTTAACTCTAACCCCTAAATTATTGTCTAAATAAACTTGGCTGTAATTACGATTACAATCATTACTGCGATAAACGACATTGCCAATCGCTACAAAAATGCGACAGCTCTCTTTAGGATCAACGGCCACCGCATTAACTGTTCCTTTAGGCAAATTATTGACTTCATTCCAACCTAAAGAAAGGTTATAGGTGTAGTATAATCCTTGACCATAAGTGCCTAAATAGACCGCCTTGCTATCGCTGGGATCAGCTACTAAAACATTAACATCAGCTTCAAAAAAGTTTTTTGGCTGACCAGTAATTGTAGGAATTAAAGCCATATTACGCCAGGTATTACCCCGGTCACCAGAGACGAAAACTCCGCCTACTCCCCGATCAACTTCCTGTTTAGAGCCCCCGCCCACAAAGTTTGGCACACTACAAGCACTTGTAATCAACAATACTAGGGACAAAAGGATTAATAATCTAATTTGTTTCATATTTTTATAGTTTATAAATAAAGTTAAGGAGAGCTGACATGGGAACGACATTAGCTTCAATTTGTTCAATCGCTTCACTAAGCTTTAAGGCCAATTCTTGATAATACTGAGAAAAATTATCTTTTTCAATCTTTTTTAAATCTAATAACAAATCTTGATAAACCACTAAATCATTGATATTTAAATTAACCAGTAAATAATCCCGCCACAATATCTGCCAGTTTGATAAAAGATCTAAAACCTCCGAAGCGCTAATTGTTTTTTTAGCAAAATATTCTTCCACTAAGATCCTTCTTTGGTATAGATTATCGTTATTTGAAATTTCAATTAATAATCTAGCCTTAGCTAACTCTTGCTTATATAACTCAGAATCAGCTAAAAATTTTTTAGCTAGCAGTAGCTTTCCTTTTGAGAGAGCTGCTAGACTCTTAGCTAAGCTTCTTTTTATACCCGCCTCCTTGCTTAAATGATCATAGAGAAAATCAAAGGACTGGGGATAGAATCTAATTACTTGACTACGGGAGATAATGGTTTCTGGCAAGCTTCCTAGATTTTTTAGTAGCAAAATAATGATAACCTTTGAAGCCGGTTCTTCTAAAGTTTTAAGAAGAGCTGATTGAGCTTCTAAGGATAAACTATCCGCCTCTTTTATAATACCAATTTTATAGGAATTAAGGAAGGAACTAAGCCCCAACAACTTAATCCAGCCTCTAACTTGAAGAATGCTGATATTTTTCTTAGCCTTTTCTTTTTCTAGGATGTATAAATCACTATTTTGCCCACTAGCCAAGTTGCCCGTATAATTAGGATCAGAGCGCAGTAAATTATTAGCAAAAGCTAAAGACAGGGTATGTTTACCTAAATCCTTAGCTCCCAGAAAAATATAACTATGAGCTAAACGATTATTAACTATACTTTTACTTAAGAAATCAACTACTTGTTGCTGACCAATGTCTGGCCAGACTAAATTACTTTTGCTCATATGTTTATTATAGCACCCTAAAATTACAATTTCAATTGCTTTTTTGCTCTCTTTTTGCTATATTGTAAGCATCTTTATGAACAGTCAAGTGAAAACCTTAATTATTTTTATCGGCGACTGCCTGATTTTTGTCAGCTCTCTTTATCTTACTCTAAGTATTAGGTATAGAGATGAGATTGAGCAAAAGTTTTTAGAACACCTCCCTCACTTCTTTCTTATCTTTCTCCTCTTTATCATCATTTTCTATCTCAAAGGTCTCTATGACCTAAGACTAGCTAACAGCTTTAGAAAGCTAAAGATGCTTAGTGTTAATAGTGTCACGATTGCTGCTTTGCTTTCCGTCCTCTACTTCTATCTCAATGTTAGCTCAGAAGTCGCTCCTAAAACCAATTTAGCTATCTTCTTAATCGTTTATCTAATCCTTTTTGTGCTCTGGCGCTATCTTATCTTCTCTTGGATAAAAGCCAATGCCAACCGTAACAAGATTGCTATTATCGGTAGTAATGATAAAACTGAGAATTTAATTAAAGAATTACAGGCTAACCCTGGGCCCGGCTACGCCTGTGCGGTAGTGATTAAAGACTTAGACGAACTGCAAACCCTGGCTTTAAAGATAAAAGAACATGAAATTAGAACAATTGTCTTAGTCGATGACTTAGGTGGCAGTGATCGCTTAAGAGCCCTGCTCTTTGGCCTTTTGCCAGAAAAAATTTCCTTCTTCACCTATCCTGACTTTTATGAACTGCTCAGTAGCAAAATACCAGTTGAAGCCATTAACCAAGACTGGTTTTTAAACAACCTCAAAGAAGGTCAGCGCTCTTTCTATAACTTCAGTAAACGCATTATTGAAATGCTCATCTCCGCCTTCCTTTTAATCATCACCCTGCCCCTCTGGCCTTTTATTATTTTAGCCATCAAATTTAACTCACCAGGACCAATTTTCTTTAAGCAAACCCGCTTAGGCAGACAAAGTCAAAAGTTTATCATCTATAAATTTAGAACGATGAGTATCAAAGACAATGATCTTAGCCCCACTAAAGAAAACGACCAAAGAATTACTAAAGTCGGTAAATTCCTAAGAAAAACTCGACTAGATGAGCTCCCTCAACTCTTTAATATTTTCAATGGGGATATGAGTTTCGTGGGCCCTCGCCCGGAAAGACCTAAGATCGTCACTGAACTAGAAAAAGAAATTCCCTTCTACCGCACCCGTCTTTTAGTCAAACCCGGACTCACTGGCTGGAATCAGATCTCTGGTCATTATCACTCAGCCACTACCAGCGACAGCTTAAAGAAATTACAATACGACCTGTACTACATCAAAAACAGGTCCCTTTATCTAGACCTCGTCATTAGCCTTAAGACGATTGCCATTGTCTTTGGAGCTAAGGGGAGATAATTATTAATTTATGAAAAAAGCATTAATTACTGGCATTACTGGTCAAGACGGCTCATATTTAGCTGAATTCCTTCTTGAAAAAGGCTATCAAGTTCATGGACTAGTTAGGCGGGCTAGTACCTTTAATACCGAAAGGATAGATCATATCTATAAAGACCCAAAACAAGAAAAAACTAATCTTTACTTCCATTATGGTGATTTAGCTGATGCTAGTAATTTAAATCGGATTTTAGAAAAAGTACAACCCGATGAAGTATATAATTTAGCCGCTCAAAGCCATGTTCGCATTAGCTTTGATCTGCCAGAATACACCAGCGATATTACAGGACTGGGAACACTAAGACTTCTAGATGCAATTAAGAATAATAGAAACAGTATAAAATGTTATCAAGCTTCATCTAGTGAAATGTTTGGTAATGTCTTAGAAAAAGACCTGCCAATTAACGAAAACACTATTTTCCAACCCTGTTCACCTTATGCTTGTGCTAAACTCTTCTCCTATTGGACAACTGTTAACTACCGCGAGAGCTATAATCTCTTTGCCGTCAATGGCATATTATTCAATCATGAATCACCAAGACGAGGCGAAACCTTTGTAACCAGAAAAATAAGCAGAGGTTTAGCGAGAATAAAATTAGGTAAAGATAAAATACTACTACTTGGCAATCTCTACGCTAAACGGGACTGGGGCTATGCTCCCGACTTTGTAGAGGGTATGTACTTAATGATGCAGGCTAGCAAGCCTGATGACTATGTTTTAGCCACCAACGAAACTCATACTGTTAAAGATTTTGTTAATCTTGCTGCTAAATATTTAGATATTGATTTAATTTGGCAAGGACAAGGACTTGATGAGAAAGGAATTGACCAAAAAAGTGGTCAAATAATCGTTGGAATTGATAAAAACTACTTTCGCCCCTCTGAAGTTAATGTCTTAATCGGTGATTACTCTAAGGCTAAAAAAGATTTAAACTGGCAACCCAGAACTAAATTCAGTCAATTAGTCGAAATTATGATAAAAGAAGATTTTATTAAAGAAAAAAAATATGAATAGGAATGATAAAATTTTTATTGCTGGACATAAAGGCTTGGTTGGCTCTGCTATTTTAAGACACTTAAAAAAGAACAACTACCGCGATATAATTACTAAAGACAAAGAAAATTTAAATCTTTTAGACCAGACGGCTGTTAATGATTTCTTTAAAAAAGAAAAGCCCCACTATGTTTTTTTAGCCGCCGCTAAAGTTGGTGGAATAATGGCTAACAAAAACTACCCAGCTGACTTCATTTACCAAAACCTAAGCATCAATACTAATGTTATTCATGCTTGTTATAAGTATAAGGTTAAAAAATTAATATATTTAGGCAGTTCCTGTATCTATCCTAAATTAGCCCCCCAGCCAATCAAAGAAGATTATCTCCTAACTTCCCCACTAGAAAGCAGTAATGAGGCTTATGCTATCGCTAAAATTGCCGGTTTAAAAATGTGCCAGCATTACAACAGTCAGTATAAGACAAAGTTCATTGCTGTTATGCCAACCAATCTCTATGGTCCTAATGATAATTTTAATCTAAAAAATTCTCATGTTTTCCCAGCCTTGATTAGAAAATTCCATGAAGCTAAAACAAAGGATCTAAAAGAAATCACTTTATGGGGCTCAGGTAATCCTAAAAGAGAATTTCTTTTCGTAGAAGATCTGGCTGATGCCCTAGTCTTTCTAATGAAAAAATATAATGGTAAGGAATTATTAAATATTGGTGCCGGCAAGGATTTAAGCATCAAAGAATTGGCCAGCAAGATTAAGAAAATAGTTGGCTTCAAGGGAAAGGTCATCTGGGACAAAAGCAAACCAGATGGCACTCCTAGAAAACTATTAGACATCAACCGTCTAAAAAAGATTGGCTGGCAGGCAAAAACGAACTTAGACCAGGGCATCAAACTAACTTACCAATGGTTTTTGGATAATCAAGATATTTTTAGGAGATAGTAAATATTTATATATACTCAAAATGAAAATCCTTACAATTGTTTTTAGTCTTAGTAAAGGTGGTACTGAACGAGCTGCTCAGACTTTTGCTAAAGCCTATTTTGAAATTGGCCATGATTCTCGTTTATTAACTTTTTACAATCTTGGCCCTAGATATGAGGAAATTAAAGATAAAATTAAAATATATCATAAACCGTGTAATAAGAACTTAAAAGATATAAAAAAATGGGATCCTGACATTATACATATTCACTCACACGGATTAAAAAAAGAAGATGTCAATTTAGTTTTAAATCATTTAAATAGCTATAAATTAAAAGTTATCGAACAAAATGTGTTTTCGATGCCATCCCCATGGTTTAGGAAAATAGATATAAGCTTTCAATTAAGTCAATGGGCTTTATGGTTATATAATATAAGAGGAGGGTTTAAACATAACACTGCCATTATTCCTTACCCATTCAAATGTAGTAACTTCAAACCCCAAAGTAAAGAAAAAATATATGACTTTAGGAAAAAAAATAATATTCCGCAAAAGGCTTTTTTAATTGGTCGTATCGGGCAGGCATATATAGGAAAATGGTCAGAGATGATGATTAATTCTTTCAATTTGTTAAACAATAGATATGATAATATATTTCTTTGTTTAGTCAATCCTCCACCAAATATCATTAATAAAGTTAACAAATCTAAATTTAAAGAAAAAATAGTAATAATTCCAAAAATTTTAGGTGATGAGAATCTGGCCATAGCATACTCATCATTTAATATTATGCTGCACATAGCCGAGCAAGGAGAAAGTTTTGGCTATGTACTAACTGAGTCCATGTCCTGCGGAACGCCTGTCATTACTTTGAGTACACCATGGGGAGACAACTCACAATGTGAAGTAGTAAATAATTTAAGAAGTGGATATGTGGTCAACAGTCAACAAGGAGTAATTAACGCTCTTAAGGATTATATAAGAAAATCAAACCAAAATATAGAAAAGAAAAAAATCATGGCCATAAAACAATCCCAAGAATTTGATTATATTAAAATTGCTACAAAGGTCATTGATTCAATTTTTGTAAAAAAAGCAATAAAATATCCTCAAAAAAAATTATTAAAATTGCAAAAAATACATATGATCAAACAAATTACTTATCCCTATTACTATTAAGCTTAAATAATAATCTTCTCAGAAAATTAATTATTTTCTATTCCTTGCCACCTAACATTGTAATTAGTAACCTAATATATAAAT
>CAYZMF010000007.1:0-23278 GCA_964479455.1 uncultured Gammaproteobacteria bacterium
TATTTTATACTTCAGTTTGACTTATTTAATAATCTTTTTTCTTAAGAACTTGCTTAGTAAATATTCTCTTTATTCACTGCTTTTTCTTTTACTGTTTAGCCTAATTTTTAAGCACTTGATAGTTTATCTTTTTCATCTCAATTTCTACTTCTGGCTTGATATTGCTAAAGAAATTATTTATAGCTTAATTTTGTTTATAATAATTTACTATGCGATACTTCTTTTTAAACCAAGCTTTAAGCCAGTCTTTTTAAAAAAGTAATTATATGCTAAGATAGGTATATGATTTATGATATTATTTGCCTCGGGGGACTAACTCTTGATATTAGTCTTTTTAGTAAGGAAGGCGTTTTAATTGATAATCGTCAAGATTTATTAAAGCAGGAGTTGCTCGCTTTTGAAAGTGGGGCTAAAATAAAAGTAGATAAATTTCATTATCTTTTTGGTGGGGGAGCGGCTAATTCAGCCCTAAACTTTGCCTTAGCTGGTTTTAAGGTGGCTTGTGTCTCTAGGGTTGGTCAAGATGCTGCTGGTCAGGCAATTGTTGATAATTTAAAAAAAGCTAATGTCGCCATCCCTTTTATTTCTAAAGACAAGAAGCTAGTTAGCAGTAGTTCCTTTATCATTATTTCCACAAGTGGCGAGCGTATTATTTTCAGTTCAAAAAGTGCCAGTGAAAACCTGACTCTTCATAAATCAGCTAAATTAGCCATTAGTCGAGCAGCCTGGCTGTATATAACTTCCTTGCCAAAAAATTGGAAGAAATTAACTAAAGATTTATTTAGCTTAAAAACTGTTAAAATTGCCTGGAATCCAGGAGCTTTGCAGTATAAGGGGGGGCTAAAAGCAATTGCTTGGTTTTTAAAAAGAACTAATGTTTTGCTTCTCAATCACGATGAGGCAATTGAGTTGGTGATGAGTGATGCTAAATATGAAAATAAAGGGCCAGCTTTTTTTAACAATACCCATAAACTATTAAAAATAATCTATCAGTATGGGCCAAAAATAGTTGTCATCACTAAAGGAAAAAAAGGGGCTGATGCCTATGATGGACAAAAAATATATCAGCAAAAAATTTTCAAAAAAGATCGAGTAGTTGATACAACAGGGGTTGGCGACGCCTTTAATTCTTCTTTAATAGCTGCTTTAGAGCTATGGGATGATTTAGATTTAGCTTTAAAGCTGGCGGCTAAAAATGCGTCTAACAAGGTGGGGCATTTAGGGGCGCAAAATGGCTTAAAGGATATAAGAAAAATAATATGATTAATGATTTAATTGTGAAGAACTTAATTAAATATAAGGATGAACGAGGTTTTCTAATAGAAATTTTTAGGAATGATGAGATTGACTTTAAGGTAGCGATGTCATATCTTAGTGTAACCAAGGCGGGGATTAGTCGGGGACCACATGAGCACCGAGAGCAAAGTGATTATTTTGTTTTTCCTGGCCCTGGGAAGTTTAATTTATATCTCTGGGATAACCGTCCCGAGTCCAGTAGTTACCGAGAAAAAATGATAATTGAGGTCGGAGAAGATAATCCTTGTTTAGTAGTTGTTCCGCCCGGCATTGTTCATGGCTATAAATGTATTTCAAAGAATGAAGCCTTAAGTATTAATTTGCCTAATAAATTATATAAGGGGCAGGATAAAAAAGAAGAAATAGATGAGATAAGATGGGAGGAAATGGAAGATAGCCCTTTTAAAATAACTTAAGTATGTGTGTATTTTGTAAAATTGTAAAAAAAGAAATGCCGGCCAAGATTTTAGCAGAAAATGAACTAGCTTTGGCTTTTTTAGATATTAAGCCAATTAATCCTGGGCATGTTTTAGTAATAGTTAAAAGACATGTCTCAAATATTGAGGAGATTAGTTTAGCAGAGCTTCTAAAAGTAATGGAATTGGTAAAAATAATGGGCCAGAGATTGAAAGAGAAGCTAGAGCTTAAGGGTTATAATTTAATTTTAAATAATGATAAGGTAGCTGGTCAAGAAATTCCTCATCTCCATTTTCATATAATCCCCAGGCATAAAGGAGATAATTTAAAATTTTGGCCAGCGAAAGATTATCAGAAAAACCAAGCTGAGCTTATTTGGCAAAAACTTAAAATATGAAGCTAGATCAAAACTATTATCCGCGATTAAATGGACTGAGGAAAAAACATGTTTTTGATCAGGAAAATAAAGAGCATAAAGTGATTGAGAAGGAGGCTCTAGTTTTTCGTCAAGCTCTTTATGATTACGCCCAGAGTTTATTTAACTCTTCCCCAAAGCTTCTCTCTCAACTGAGCCCTAGAGAGATGGGTGTTAAAGGCAATGGTTTGCTATTATTTAATAGTGAAGCTCCGCCGAGACTGAAAAATGCTAAGGGAGTTATAATGAGATTTTTAATCAAGCGGGCTGATATTTTAGTTCATCCAGCTGAAAAAAATAATTTAAAGCTATTAATCGATTATGTAAATAATTATGAAAATATTAATTAGCGGTGGAGCTGGCTTTATCGGCTCTAATTTTATTAAATATTGGTTAGCCAAAAACCCAGCCGATTTTATTTACAACCTAGATGCCTTAACATATGCTGGAAATTTAGATAATCTTAAAGAAATTGCCAATAATAGTAATTATAAATTTATTAAAGGCAGTATTTTAGATAAGGATTTAGTTTTTTCCTTAGTTAAAGAGATAGATCTAATTGTTCATTTTGCTGCCGAAAGTCATGTTGATCGCTCAATTGAAAATAGTGGTATTTTTGTAGAGACTAATGTTTTAGGGACTCAAGTTCTCCTGGATGCCGCTTTAGTGATGGGCAAGAAGCGCTTTCACCATATTTCCACCGATGAAGTTTTTGGGAGTCTTGATATTAATGATTCAAAATTTAATGAGCAAAGTCCTTATGACCCTCGCTCTCCCTATAGCGCTTCTAAGGCCGGCTCAGACCATTTAGTACGCGCCTATTACCATACTCATAACCTAGCAATTACTATTTCTAATTGTTCTAATAATTATGGACCGTATCAATATCCAGAGAAATTTATTCCTCTGATGATTACTAATTTAATTGATAATCAGAAAATCCCTATTTACGGGCAAGGTCAAAATATTAGGGATTGGATCTATGTTTTAGATCATAATATTGGGGTAGAGAAAATTATAAAAAAAGGAAAAATCGGCTCTACTTATTGCCTGGGAGCTGACTTAGAATATACTAATTTAGATTTAGCTTATCTAATTCTTGACTTAATGGAAAAAGACAGAGGCTTAATTGAGTTTGTGCCTGATCGCTTAGGTCATGATTTAAGGTATGCAATTGATTATAGTTTAGCTAGAAAAGAATTAGATTTTAAAATACAACATTCTTTTAAGGAATCGATTTTAGCCACTATAAAATGGTATCAAGAAAACGAAACTTGGTGGCGTCGACTTAAAAATAATTAAAAAATTATGTCAAATCAAAAAATTTTTATTATCGAAGATGATATTAATCTTCTCTACAGTCTAGAGTCGCATTTTAGTGTTGGTGAATTTCAGGTTAGTATTAGTCAAGGCGATGAAGAATTAGAGGAGTTGATCAATAAGATAAAGGGAGTTTTACCCAATTACATAGTTTTAGATTTAATTTTACCTAAATTAGATGGCTTTGAAATTATCAAAAAAATTAAAGAAGATTCTGAGTTAAATAATATTCCAATTTTTATCTTCACTGATTTAAGTGATGAAGACAGCAAGGCAAGGAGCATAGAAATGGGGGCTGAATATTATTTTCTAAAAGAAGAACTCGATACTTTCCAATTTGCTGAGAAGGTTAAAAAAATTATAGAAAATCAGGAAAATTTAAGTGATAGTGAAATCATGATTTGACATTTAGTCTAAAATTTGTTTACTATAAAAGAATATGTTTTCAAAAAAAATTGGGATTGATTTAGGGACTACCTATACTCTGGTTTATCTGCCAAAAAGAGGAATTGTAATAAATGAACCATCAGTAGTTGCTATTTCAGTTGATGATAATAAAATATTAGCAGTTGGTAACGAGGCAAAAGATATGTTAGGCCGAACTCCTGATATGATTGTGGCCGCTCGACCTCTAAAAGATGGAGTAATTGCAGATTATCGGATTACTGAAACAATGATTCGTTATTTTATCAATAAAAGTTTAGGTGGTTTGCGTATCTTTAGACCAGAAGTAATGGTCTCTGTTCCAGCTGGTATTTCTTCAACTGAAAGAAGAGCAGTGATTGAGGTAACAATTGCCGCTGGAGCTAAAGCCGCTTATATCATTAAAGAACCGGTAGCGGCTGCCATTGGAGCCAACATTCCAATTGGCTCAGCTACTGGCCATATGATTGTTGATATTGGCGGAGGAACAGCCGAGATGGCTGTTATCTCTTTAGGGGGAATTGTTTCTTCGGCCTCAGTTAGAGTGGGGGGCAATAAATTTGATGCTGCTATTTTAGAATTTGTTCGCAAAAAATATAATTTAGCGATTGGAGAAAGAAGCGCTGAGGAAATTAAAATAAATATTGGCTCAGCTTTATATATCGAAGATAAGCTATATATGGAAATTAGGGGCCGAGATTTAGTTAGTGGACTACCGCGAAGCTTAACAATCTCTAGCGACGATGTTACTGAGGCCATACAAAATGAACTGGAGTCAATTGTCGTGGCTATTAAAAAAGTTTTAAACGCAACCTTACCAGAGCTGTCAGCGGATATTATTGATAAAGGAATTATTATCTCTGGTGGTAGCGCTTTGCTGAGAAATATTGATCAATTAGTTGCTCGGACAACTGGCGTGCCCGCTTATATCGCCGATGATGCCTTGTTATGCGTGGCTCGAGGTACGGGCATTGCCTTAGATAATCTCAGTTCCTATAAAAGAAGTATTTTAGCGACTAAATAATTATGATTATTGGAATTGATGCCTCACGGGCTAATTTAGAAAGAAAGACTGGCACTGAATGGTATTCATTTTATTTAATCAAGGAGCTGGCTAAAATAGATAGAGAGAATAAATATATCCTTTATCTAGATAAAGAACCCAGAAATGATTTAAAGGCAATTATTAAAGATAATAACAATTTTAGCTTTAAAGTTTTAAAATGGCCTTGGCCATTTTTTTGGACTTTAGCTAGATTTTCTTTAGAAATGCTTTTTAAGGCTCCTGATATATTGTTTGTCCCCGCTCACACTATTCCATTTTTTAGTCCTAAGAAAACAATTACCACTATTCATGATATTGCTTTTATTCAAGATGCTAGACTTTACCGTCAGGAGAAAATTAAAGCTAATTATTTATTAACTAAAGCAATTACTTTAGTCACTAAGGTATTTACTCTAGGTAAATATACAGCCAGTTCTCTTGATTATCTAAACTGGTCAACTAAAAGAGCCTTAAAAAAAGCTAAAATCATTATCAGTGTTTCTAGTTTTACTAAAAAAGAAATTTTAAATCATTATGGACAGAAATATGAAAAAAAAATCAGTGTAGTTTATAATGGTTATAATAATGAGCTTTATCGAGAAATTAATGATAAAGAAAAAACTAAAGAAATACTTTTAAAATATGGACTCGAACAAGATTTTTTTCTTTATGTCGGACGATTGGAGAAGAAGAAAAATACTCCCTTGCTTTTAGAGGCGATGGCCATTGCTCGGGAAGATAGACCAGACTTAAATTTAAAATTAGCCTTAGTTGGCAGTGCCAGCTACGGCTTTGATGAGGTAAAGTATGTTATTGAAGAGTTTAATTTAAGTCGATACATTTATATCCCAGGCTGGATAATTGAGGAGGACATGCCCTATATCTTTAGTGCTGCCGCCGCCTTTGTCTTTCCTACCCGACATGAGGGTTTTGGCATCCCTATTCTTCAAGCGATGGCTTGTCAGGTACCGGTGATTGCTTCCGATCTTCCAGTGTTAAGAGAAGTAGCTCAAGAAGCTGCCTTATTTTTCAATTCCAATAGCCCAAGTCAATTAGCTGATTATTTAATTGAAATTAGTGAAAATATAGATTTAAGGAAAAGTCTAATAAAAAAAGGAAAAGAGCAGATTAAAGACTATAGCTGGGAAAGGAGTGCTAAAAAAACTCTTAAACTTTTACAAGAAATGTTTTAATTCCTATATTAATAATAGATATTATGTTATAATCTCTGATATGAATAAGATTTTTTTCGTCTTGATTTTTAGTATTTTTTTGTGGCCAGGCTTTGTTTTGGCTGACAATGTTCCTAATGATCCATATTTAGAGAATCAGTGGTATCTCAAGCGAATACAGGCTGATCAGGCCTGGCAAAGGATTAATAGTAGTCCTAATATTGTAATTGCTGTAATTGACTCAGGGGTTCAGATTGACCATCCTGATTTAAGAGACAATATTTGGCTTAATCAAGCAGAGAGTGATGATGGCTTAGATAGTGATAGCAATGGTTTTATTGACGATCTTTATGGCTGGGATTTTGTTAAAAATATTAATGACCCTTCGCCTAAGTTTGATGATGCCTTTAGTGAGGCTGGCCTTTCTCACGGTACGATGGTAGCAGGAATTATGGCGGCAGTTGGTAATAATCGATTAGGGGTGGCCGGAATTAGTTGGCAAGCCCAGATTATGCCCTTGCGTGCTTTAAATTCTTTAGGTGAGGGGCGGGTTAGTGATGTTGTTCGGGCAATTGATTATGCGATAAATAATGGAGCGGATATTATTAATTTAAGCTTTGTTGGTTTTGATTATAGCGAGAGTTTAGAAGCAGCTATTAATCGAGCTAGCCAAGCGGGGATAATTGTTGTTACCGCGGCTGGCAATGAAAGCAAGAATGGGGAAAGCTATAATCTGGAGGAGACACCTATTTATCCAGCTTGTTATGGCAAAAATAATGGCTTAGTTTTAGGAGTGGCAGCGACTGATGCTCTTGATCAAAAGGCAGATTTTTCTAGTTACGGCTTTTCTTGTGTTGATATTACGGCTCCGGGAATCAGTTTTTTTAATACTATTGCTAAAGGCTCTAATTTAGATAAGCCAGATTTACTATACGATGGTTATTGGTCTGGCACCTCAATGGCAGCTCCCATAATTAGTGCTAGTTTAGCCTTAGTAGCGGAAATGAACCCTCAACTATCAGCCATTGAAGTAGTAAAAGTGCTTTTAAAAACAGCTGATAATATTTCTTTGCTTAATCCTAATTATTTAGGTCAATTAGGGGCTGGTCGTGTTAATACTTACAAGGCAGTAGAATTAGCCAGAGAAATGCTTTACAATAATTTACCGCGCCTAATGATTTCCGCTAGCAGTTTAGAGAAAAAACCTGTATATTTAGCTGATAAAAGCGGAGATAAGATTAGAGATTTTAGTCTAAGTGAACATATTAATATAGCCAGTGGCGATTTAAATGGCAATGGTGAGGAAGAAATAGTGCTGGCTGCCAGTTTTGGGGATAAGCCGGAGATTAGAATATTTAATCAAGCTGGTAATATTTTAGGACGCTTCTTTGCTTATCATCCGGATTTTTTAGGGGGGATAAGTTTAGCAGTTTATGATTTAAATGGGGATGGTTTGGCGGAAATTATTACCGGAGCTGGTCCGGGTGGCGGTCCCCATGTACGGGTTTTTGACCATAAAGGACAGCTGAAATCTCAATTTTTTGCTGGTAGTCAAGATTTTAGAGGGGGCGTAAAGATTGCCTCAGGAAGTGTTGATGGCAAAGCGGGCGGTCAAATTGTGACTACTTTAGGCAAGGGCAGTGAACCAGTCCTTAAGATTTTTAATTATCGGGGCGAGATTGTTGGCGCTTTTTTAGTTTTTGAAAAAGAATTTCGCGGTGGGCTAACAGTATCGGTAGCTAATTTAGATGGTCGAGCTGACAGAAAGGATGAAATTATTATTGCTCCTTTAAGTGAAAAGGAGGCGAGGATAAAAATATATTCTGATAAGGGTGTTTTGAAAAAAAGTTTTTTAGCTTTTCATAAAAATTTCAAAGGAGGGGTTAACTTGGCGACTGGAGATTTAAATAGCAATGGAGTAGCTGATATTGCGGTTGGGGCTTTAGCTGGTGGCGCCCCGCAGATTAGAGTTTTTAGTGGCAGTGGTATTTTACTAGAATCGTTTTATGCCTATGAGGAGGAATTTCTAGGTGGAGTTAATTTAGGAATTATTAATTTAATCAATTAATTATATGTCAAAAAATGTTATATTTGATAAAAAAAATATTTTAATAATTGGTGGAGCTGGTTTTATTGGCTCACATTTATGTGATGTTTTTGTTAAAGAGGCTAAAGTGATTTGTCTTGATAATTTTAAATCTGGCTCAGTTAGAAACATAGACCATTTATTATCTAATCCTAATTTTGTTTTTATAAACCATGACATCTCTTTGCCTATTGACCTAGAAGCAATATCAGAATTAAAAAAATTTAAAATAGAATTCCAGGGTATTCAAGAAATATATAATTTAGCCTGCCCAATGTCGCCTAAGAATTTTTTAAATAATCGTTTAGTTACCTTGCGGGCAAACTCTTTGGGAGTGATAAATGCTTTAGATTTAGCTCTTAAGTATAAAGCTAAATTTCTACAATTTTCTTCTTCAGTAGTCTATGGACCAAGACACCAAGATGATCGGAGTTATAAGGTGAAGGAAAGTGATTTAGGAGCAGTTAATCAAGTTTCGGCCCGGAGTTCCTATGATGAAGGCAAAAGATTCGCTGAGTCAATCGTAGTTAATTATCGAGAGGATTATAAGCTGAAAGCTAAAATAATGCGTCTTTTTCGAGTCTATGGACCAAGAATGAAACTAGAGGATGATCAAATGATCCCTGATTTTATTAATTGCGCGATTGATGGCAAAGATTTAGTTATTTTTGGTGATGAAAATTTTTCTTCTTCCTTTTGTTTTGTTGACGATGCGATTGATGGAGCTATTAAAATTATGGATTCTGATTTAAATGGTCCAATCAATATTGGCTCGGATGTGGATATTAATTTAACTGACTTGGCAATGATAATTATAAAGCAAACTAAGTCATCATCTAGTATTAAATATGAGGAAAGTAAGTTGTTTATGTCTGAATTAATTTTACCAAATACCGAATTAGCGCGTAATAAATTAGCTTGGTTGCCAATTGTTACTCTAGAAAATGGGATTAAAAAAACTATTTTTGCTCTTCAGGCTGATAAAAATCTTCATCGCTTTCAATAATTTTATCTAAGGATTGATAATCATTGGGCGTAAATAATTTTAGATTGAAGATATTTTTTAATTCTCCGATGCCGCCAATATTTGAGGCAATTGTGGCTAGGCCGACTGAGCTGGCCTCAATAATGACTAGAGGGATATTTTCATAACAAATAGAAGGGACAATTAAACAATCATGCTTTTTCATTTCTTGAAATATTTCCTTTTTACTTAATTTGCCTAGATAGCTTATTTGCTCATCATCTATAATTTTAGACCTCAATCTACCTTCCCCAATAATACTTAGTGAAAGCAATGGTCTTTTTTTAAGGTAATCTATTAGAAAAAGGATTCCCTTATGCCTTTCTAATTGTCCGACAAAAAGAAGTTTTCTTATTTCCCTAGGCCAAAGGATTTTTGGAAAATTTTCTGGATTAAAACTTTGTTTTTTAAGTTCACAATCCTGGAAGAAGCCTTGCTCTTGATGAAGTTTAAAAAGCCACCTAGAAGGGGAAGAAATTTTTTTTACTCCTTTGAAATAATTTCTAGTTAAACTTTGATAGAGCCTAGCAATTGCTTGATTAATGATTTTTTCTTGGCCGTAGTACATTAAACCAGAGGGATGTAGTAATTGAATATCATGGAGGGTGTGTTGATGTTTAATTTTTAATTTTTTTAAAAGTCTAGGGATAGACCAGCTTAGACCGAGGAGGTTATGAGTAATAGCTAGGTCGGGCTTTTCTTCTAATAATATTTTTTTTATTTGTCTCTTATTAGTAGGGATTATTAATTGCTTTAAATGCCAAAAAAAACGAAAAATTTTTGGATATTGATTTAAACTAGAGTAGAGGGACTTGAGATAGTATACTTGACCTCTGCGTTTAACTTTTTTTAAACCTGAGGGCTGAGTACTAATGATAATAACTTGATTATTTTCTTTCTCTAGTCTTTCTACTTGTTCTAAGATATACTGCTCAGCTCCGCCTTTTTGGTAAGGAAAATAGAGGTTGTTTAAAATAATTATTTTCATAATCTACTAAATTCATCTAACAAATTATCAGCGATTTTCTTGTCATCATATTTTGCGAGGGCTAATTGCCTAGCTTTAGTTGACATTTCTTCTAGTATTTCTGGATTATTAAATAAGTATTCTATTTTGTTTTTTAAATCATCAACTGATTTGGCCTGAACTTGAAGACCTTCCTGTTTATGGCTAAAAACTTTTCTGACTCCTGCTAAATGACTAGCGATTACAGGTAGTCCACAGGCGAGGGCCTCGATTAAAACTAAACCAAAGGCTTCGTGGGAATTAATTGAAGGGAGGACTAAAAAACTTGAGCTTTGGTAATAGTCAATTAAATCCTCTTCACTGACCCGTCCTTTGAATTTTACCTTAGCCTCTAGCTTGAGTCTTTGGCAATTTTTTAAATATTCTTCCCGAAGATCGCCATCACCGATAATAGTCAAGGTCCAGGCGTAATTATTTAACTTAGCTAAAGCCGAAAATAGAATGTTTAAGCCCTTAAAATAGTGGGCCTGATCAAGACCACCGACAAATAGAATTTGAAATTTATCCTTGTTTATAATCTTATGGGTTATTTTCCTGACTAATTCTTGGGCTTGTTTGAAGTAAGGGAGATTTGAACTACTTTTCATTCGCGGTTTAAATATTTCTAGATCAAGGCCGAAGGGCAGTTCAATTATTTTATCTTTAAACTCGTTGAAATACTTATTAAAAGAACCAGCTAGGACATAGTCAAGGCTACTGACAATGATTTTATCGGCTCTTTTAAAAAGAGCTTTTTCTATCAAAAGCGAGCTAAATGAAAAGAATTTTTTGAAGCCGAGTAGTTTAGGGGTATCCATATGGTAATGAATAACTAATTTTTTTTTGGGGTAGAGTGATAGAAATAATTTAATTAATTCACTGGTGCCAAAAAAGGGGTAATGAAGATAGAGGCAGTCAAATTTTTTTAACTTAAAAAATAAGGAAAAACTAAAAGCGCCATGACCGAAGCGAATTAGAGGGTCTAGGTAATTAACTTTTTGTTTAGGTTTAAAATTGTTTTTTAGATTCAAGTTATTTTTAGGTTTTAAACTGAAAGTTTCTACTTGATGTTCTTGACTTAATATTTCCCCTAAACGCCAAGCACTTTGGCCAATTCCACCAGGATAAGGGGGAAAACTACAAGCTATTTGAGCAATCTTCATAAAATTATTTATTTAAAGCAATTTCTCTGACAATTTTAGTTATTTGATTTTCTAATTTAGCTACTTTAAGTCTTAATTTAAAGACTAGAAAAAAAAGAGTAAATAGGGAAAGGTAGAGCAGAAAGTTAATTCCCGCTCCAGAAAAACCTAAACTTGCCACTAGTTTATCTAGTTGTTTAATAAAAACGATAGCTAAGGCTCCAATTGACCAAAAACTAAACCAGAGGATGAATTCATTTTGCTTTAAATCCTTATTTCTTTTTTGTTTAATGAGGCGACTAAGAAAAAAGAGAATGAAAATTAAAGCGATTATTTGTTGCCACATATGTTTTATTTTAAAACTTTTCTTATTATCAAATCCTTAATTATTTTTAAGCCACCCGAGAAATTATTACCAAAGCGATGATAAATTACCGTAGTTGGCACTTCTTTTATTCTTAATTTAAGGCGGTGGGCCTTAGCTAGTATTTCGCTACAATGGGCCATGCCATCGTTTTCAATTTCAATTTCTCTTAAAGCTAATTTATTCAAGGCCCGGAAACCGATTTGCGGATCACTGGTTCTAATTCCCATTAAGCGGTTAACCAAAAGAGCCAGGGGCATAATAATTTTTTTCTTAAAAAAAGGAAGGCTTGATTTTTTCTCTAAGAAACGGGAGCCAAAGACAATATCAGCCTCCTCTTTAACTATTGGGTCAATTATATCAGAAATTTCTGTAGCGAGGAATTGACCATCGCCATCAAAGTGAACAACTATTTCAGCTCCATTATTTAAGGCATACTGATTACCAGTGGCTAGAGCTGCTCCTTGCCCGCGGTTAATAATATGCCTTAAAACAAAAATATTTTTATCTTTGGCTATTTGATAGGTCTGGTCGCTTGAGCAGTCGTCAACCACAACAATCTGATAATTATATTTCTTTAAACTATCTATTACTAAAGCAATATTTTTTTCTTCGTTATAAGCGGGGATTATACAAAAAATTTTCATCTTATTTTAATAATTGAGAAATTTCTTCTGGCGAAAATAGACCATTGTTAGCCTTAGAAACTGCATCACAAATCATCGGCTCAAAGCCAGGCTCGAGACTAGCATTTTTTGAAATATTCATAATTTCAAAAACTGGCATTAATCTGTCTTTGCCACTATATTGGCAATGAGGGCAACCAAGACCACTAAACCACTTTTGATTGGCAAAATTTTTCTTAGCGGTTTTTTTAATTTGCCTCAGCCAGTCTTGGTTAATATCAATTTTAGCTAAACATTTAGGGCAATTTTTTCTCATTAGGTTTTGAGCTAGGATTGTCTTTAAATTATTGGCCACTAAATTAAAAGGCAGACCAGCTTGAGTGATAAAGTTTAGAGCAGAAACTGCTTTTTCTTTTTCTAAAGTGGCAATTACCAAGCGTCCAGAATTAGCTAAATATATTAATTCTTTCAATTCATCTTGATTTTCTATTTGGTCAAAGCCAACAATTTCAGCATCGCTGGTCTTTATTTTCTCAAATGTATTAGCTTGATATTCCAATTGATTAATACCATCTAAGTTTAAGCTGGGGTATTTTTCTATGGAATAAATTAATTTTTGAGAATTATTTATTTGACTAAGAAGGCTATAATAGGTAGTGCTTTTACCCGACGATTGAGGGCCGGCGACAAGAATTAGTCCTTTCTTTATTTTCAAGCTCGCCTTAATATTTCTCTTTTGTCTTTGATTAAAACCCAGATGATTTATGCTTTTTAGTTCAGGCTGGTTTTTAATAATTTTAATGGTAATTTCTTGGTCATTTTTAATATTAATATTCAAGCTATAATATTTTTCCCCTAATTTTAATCTAATATTTTTATTCTCATTGAGATTGGTATTTTTTAATTGCTCTAAAAAATTTAAGGTTTCAGGAATATTAAAACTTATTTTTTGTTTAAAATTATCAGCATTAACTAATTCACAATACAGACTGCCCTTAACTAAGCGACAAACTATTTGTTCTTTATGTTTTAAGCTGAGCAATTTATTAAATATTTTTAGATTCATATTATAATTATACACTATTTTAAAGATAATGAGAATTGTGCTACAATGATTTTATATGAACTATTCCAAATTATTAATATTTAAGCAAAACTATCAGAATACTTGGCGAGTTTATTGGCAGGACAAGATAAATTATCTTTATTTTTTTCTAAATTTGGCTTTTCTGCTTCTGGCGTGGATTTTAGCTTATCTTTTTTATAATAAACTAGGTGAAGAGCTTCTAGTTTTTCATTATACGGTTGATTTTGGAATTGATTCTATCTCTTTAGCTAGAAATATTTTCATCATTCCTCTTTTTGCGACAATCATCTCAATTATTAATTTTAATTTTAAATTGTTAATCGGGAAAGAATCTTTAAAAAGTGATTATTATCACTTAATCGGGGCTGGTAGCTTGATCTTTAATGCTATTATTTTACTTGCCTTAATGTCAATATATTTAAAGAATTTTTATGCTTGAGTTTCAAATTATTAGAATTATATTATTTTCCACCTTAGCCTTTATTTTTGCCCTACTTTGTACACCGCTTCTGACAAATTTTCTATATAAGTATAAGTTGGGAAAAAAGATTAGAAATAGTGGCGACACTCCTATTTTTTCTAAGCTTCACGCCCATAAGGAAGGTACGCCAACAATGGGCGGTATTTTAATTTGGGGAACTTTATTGATTTTTATTTTATTTTTTTCTTTTCTAGCTGATACCTTGCCCTTTGCAATCTTTGAAAAACTTAATTTTTTGTCACGGTCTGAAACTTTATTACCTCTGGGAATTTTGATTTTAAGTGCTGTCATTGGCTTATTTGATGATTGGCTGGATATTAGAGGGGTGGGCAGGAAAGGTGGTTTAAGTGTTAAACATCGTCTCTTAATTTATAGCTTAATTTCTGCCCTTGGGGCTTGGTGGTTTTATTTTAAACTTGGCTGGTCAACTTTTCATATCCCTTTTTTGGGTAATTTTGCTATTTCCTTTTGGTATATTCCGGTTTTTATGTTTGTGATTGTAGCCAGTGCTTTTTCAGTTAATGAGTCCGATGGCTTAGACGGCTTAGCGGGAGGAAGTTTACTAAGCTCATTTGCTGCTTTTGGGGTAATTTCCTTTGCTTTAGGAAGATATGATCTAGCAGTATTTTGTGCGGTTATAATCGGAGCTTTACTGGCTTTTTTGTGGTTCAATATTCCCCCAGCTAGGTTTTATATGGGAGACACTGGGGCAATGAGCCTAGGAATTAGTTTGGGGGTGATTGCTATGCTAACTAATACCGCTCTATTACTGCCAATTATTGGCTTTTTATTCGTCCTTGAATCATTGTCAGTTATTCTTCAAATTCTATCGAAAAAATTTAGAGGAAAAAAAATTTTTAAATCAGCCCCTATTCATCATCACTTTCAAGCGATTGGTTGGTCAGAGGCCAAGATTGTGATGCGTTTTTGGGTAATTTCAGCGGTAATGGCCGGCATCGGTTTAATGATATTTTTAGTTGATCGAAGTCTTCAGCTATGAAAATATTTAAAAAAAGTTTTAAAACTAAGGCTCCCTATCCTCCTGATTATTACTTATTATTCTCTTTTATTTTTTTAGTGCTCCTTGGTTTTTTCTTCTTAGCTAGCGCTTCAGCGGTTGTTTCGTATCAATACTTTGGCCAGGCTTATCATTATGTATTTAGACAATTTTTTCCCTTATTAATTGGCATTGTATTATTTTACATATTTTATAAACCTAAGTATGATGGATTTAAGAAATTTGCTTCCTTAGCCTTACTTGTTTCTGTCATTTCCCTCATTCTCGTCTTTATCCCCGGTTTTAGCCTAGAGCATGCTGGTTCAAAAAGTTGGATTAGTATTTTTGGCCAATCCTTCCAGCCAAGCGAAATGGTTAAGTTAACATTTTTAATATATTTAGCGACCTGGCTTGAAGCGAGGAAGGGAGATTTAAGTCGCTGGCTGTCGGGAACCCTGCCTTTTATCGTGGTTTTAATTGTTATTGGTGCCTTGATAATGCTTCAACCTGATTTCGGTACTTTGGTCATAATCATTTGTTCAGCTCTAGCTGCTTTCTTGGCAGGAGGAGGCAGTTTAAAACATTTATCATTAATATTTTTTATGGTCTTAATTGTGGCAGCATCCATGATATTTCTTATATCAGATCATCAAGAAGACAGAATTAAATGTTATTTAAATCCAGAGAGTGACCCGCAGGCCAAGTGTTATCAAATTAATCAATCATTAATCGCGATTGGCTCTGGGGGGATCTTGGGTCGAGGGATAGGGGAGAGCCGACAAAAATTTTTGTACATTCCAGAAATTACTGGTGATGCCATTTTCCCGATTATTGCTGAAGAAATTGGTTTTCTGTTTTCCACCCTTTTGCTTCTTCTTTACCTTTTCTTTTTTTACCGTAGCTATTTAATTGCCAAGGGGGCGCCAGACCTCTTTTCGCGATCTTTAGTTTTTGGTATATTAGCTTGGCTAGCAATTCAGACATTTTTTAATATTGGCGGAATGATAAATTTAATTCCCATGACTGGAGTGCCTCTTCCTTTTATCTCTCATGGTGGTTCATCATTAATATTTTCTATGGCCGCTGTTGGTCTCTTGTTAAATATCAGTCGTTATAGTAAATTAAATTAGCTTATGAAAAAAAAGAGAACAATATTTTTTTCAGGCGGAGGGACGGGTGGACCAGTTACTCCCCTCTTAGCAGTGATGGAAAAAATGATGAAAGTTTATCCTGACTATAATTATTATTTTCTAGGAACTAAATTCGGGCCAGAAAAAAAAATGCTGGAAGCAGAAAAATTAACTCAAAACTGTCATTATTTAAGCCTAGAGGCAGGTAAGTGGCGTCGCTATTTTTCATTTAAGAATCTTAGCGACCCATTTAAAATAGTTTATAGTTTTTTTCAATCTTTCTATTACTTAAGTAAATACCGACCAAGCATGGTTCTTAGTGCTGGAGCTTATGTTAGCGTGCCTTTAGCTTACGCCGCCTATATCTTAAGAATCCCCGTTATTATCCACCAGCAAGACATATTAGTGGGTTTGGCTAATCGCTTAATGTCAAAAGTAGCCAGTCAAGTTAGTGTCAGTTTTGAAAAGTCTTTAAAATATTTTAATAATAAAGGAATTTTAATTGGTAATCCTTACCGTCAAGATTTAATTAAGCAAATTAAAGAAGAAAGACAAGATTATTTAAAGAAGTGGAAATTTTCGAAAGATTTGCCAGTCCTTTTAGTAATGGGTGGAGCCAGTGGTGCTAATTATATTAACCAAGTTCTTTTCAAAATAAGGCCAATTTTAAAAGATTCTTGGCAGGTTGTTCATCTTAGTGGCTATTTTAATCATCAGGAAACTAGCTTTGATAATAATTACCGGGTTTTTAAATTTTTAGCCAATCTTGACCTCCTCTCTCTTATCGCTTGTGCTGACCTAGTTATCTCTAGAGCCGGGCTAGGCACTATCACCGAGTTATTTGCTTTTAGCAAGCCAGCCCTTATTATCCCAATGCCTAACTCTCATCAGGAAAAAAATGCCCAATATTTAGCCCATAAAAAAGCCGCTATTGTTAGAGAGCAGGCTAATTTTAGTGATAGCGACTTAATCAAACTTCTCTATGATTTTAAGGAGAATAAGGAAATAGGCCAGGGCTTAAAGCTTAATATTTCTAAAATTATGCCTAGCGATGCGACCGATAATTTTATTAAATTAATTGAAAAATATGTATAAAGTAGCCTACTTAATTGGTATTAAGGGGGTCGGCATGACCATGCTAGCTCAGTATCTAAAAAAGCAAGGAGTGGCAGTCAGTGGCTCTGATATAAGTGATAGTTTTTTAAGTGATAAAAGTTTAAAGGCCAGTCAAATTAAAGTCTATTCTCCTTTTTCAGTGGATAATATAAACAGAAAAGCTGATTTGATTGTTTACACTTCAGCTTGTAATTTCACTAAGAATCCTGAGCTTAAATATATTAAGGACAATCCAAGCTTATTTAAAAAAACAAAAATTTTAAATTATGCTCAAGCTCTAGCAACTGTTTTTAATAAGGAGCAGGGAGTGGCAGTTTGTGGCAGTCATGGTAAAACAACGACCAGTGCTTTTCTAGCCTATAGCTTAAATCAAGCTAAGTTTCCCCTTAAAGCTTTAATTGGTTCCTATGTGCCTCAATTTAAGGGCAGTATATTGTTTAATGAAAAGGCTAAAATATTAATAGCTGAATTAGATGAATATCAAAATAAGCTACAATATTTTAAGCCTCAGGGAGTTTTACTCAATAATATTGACTATGATCATCCTGATTTTTTTAAATCAAAACAAGAATATTTACAAGTTTTTATTGACTTCATTAAAAAAATCCCTAAAAACGGCTTCTTAGTCGCTAACTTTGACGATGATTTGGTTTTTAAGATAAGCTCATATTGTCAGGGTAAAATTCTTGGCTATGGCTTTAATCAAAAAAGAAAGCCGGACTTTTTAATTAGTGATTATCGTTTAGATAGCTTTAAAGTCAATGGTGAAAATTTTCAAATTAAACTTTTTGGGAAACATAATGTTTTAAATGCTACCGCTGTTATTGCTAGTGCTTCATATCTAAAAGTTGATGTTAAAGAGGCTTTAGCTAAATTTGAGGGAACTGACCGGCGCTCAGATTTAATTGGCATTTATCAAGGGGTGGAAATATTTGATGACTATGCCCATCACCCCAATGAGGTGAGAGCTTGCTTACAGGCCTTTAAAGAAAAATATCCAGATAAAAGACTGGTTTTAGTTTTTCATCCCCATACCTTTAGTCGGACTAAAAAGTTTTTTAAGCAATTTGTAGAAAGCTTGAAATTAGCTGACAGATTAGCTATTCTAGAGATATATGGCTCTGCTCGAGAAAAACAAGGAGGTATTTCCTCTTTAGATTTAGCTCAGGCTGTTTCCTCTCGGGCTAAATATTTAAAGGATTTTAAGTCGGCTACTCTCTGGCTAAAAAAGACCTTGCAAAAAGATGATATTTTGCTTTTAATGGGAGCAGGAGATGTTTTTAGAATAAAGGAATTATTATGTCAAAAAAATTAAGCTTGTCCTGGCGACAATACATATCTTCTTTAAGGAAGATGCTTCTTTCTTTTAAGTCTTTAATTTTAAAGTCTCTTTTTTTGATTCTGATTATTGTTAGCTTAGCTATCATTAAGCCCTATATCTTAAAGTTTGTAATAGATAGCTTATATGATTATCAAAATCTAGAATTTAAGTTCCTTACTCTTTTAATTATTGGCTATTTACTATCTGATCAATTGAGATCTCTAATTCAATATTTTAACGATCGTTTAGTTTTAAAAATAATTGTCAAATTAAGATATTTTTTGAGTTTGCAGGCCAACAAGCAGCTTTTATCTTTAGACTTAGAGTATCATCAACAGGAAAATACGGGAACAAAAACGACGAAAATTGATAAAGGGATTAATAAGATAAGTGATTTAATTGAGAGTCTGCTTTGGGAAGTCGTTCCCACCCTTCTCCAGCTCCTTTTTACTCTAGTTGTGCTTTTCTATCTTAACTTTTCCTTGGGGCTTTCTTTTCTAGTCTTTAGTCCACTCTTTATTTACCTAACCTATTGGGCTAACAAGCAAATTTATCCTCTTCTTAAAAAAATTCATCAAGACTACGAAAAAGCCTCAGGTAAATTAACTCAATCAATTCTTAACATCAACGCCGTTCAGTCTTTTGTCCAAGAAAGAAGGGAATACAGCGAATACAAGAAAATTAAAAGGGAAATCAAAGATCAGTCAGATAAGCAGTGGGGCTGGTTGATGAAAATGGGACTTTTGAGAAATATTATTGTTGATTTAGGTCGTGCGACCGTTATTCTTTTAGGCGCTTGGTTTGTTTATCAGTCTAAAATCTCTATTGGTACTTTAGTTTTTGCTATTACGCTTAGTGAAAACGCCTATTCCTCCCTTTATCGCCTATCCCGCTTTTATGACCGAGTTGAGGAAGGCCGGGAAGGAGTCAATCGCTTTATTAAGCTAATGGACACGAAGAGTAGTCTTGCAAATACTGGGAAAAGGAAGGTTGATGATGAAAACTATAATTTAGAGTTTAGAGAGGTCAGTTTTAAATATTCTAATAATGAAGAAAAAGCTTTAAAAAATATTAACTTAGAAATTAAAGATAAAAGCAATCTGGCTTTAGTTGGCCCCTCTGGGGGTGGTAAGACAACTTTAGTCAAATTGCTTTATCGCCATTTTGACCCCCTCAAAGGGGAAATTCTTTTAAATAATATCAATATCAAAGAGTATGATATTTACGAGTACCGCCGGCTCCTGGCGATTGTTCCTCAAGAGGTGGAAATTTTTGATTTAAGCATTAAAGACAATATTGCTTATGCCAACCCGAAGGCAGATTTTGACGCGATAAAAAAAGTAGCCAGAATTGCCAATGCCGATGTTTTTATCAGTAAGCTTAAAAATCAATATGAAACTTTAGTCGGAGAGAGAGGCACTAGGCTTTCAGGGGGGCAAAGACAAAGAATTGGCATCGCCCGAGCTATTTTAGCTAATCCTAAAATATTAATCTTTGATGAAGCCAGTTCTAACTTAGATAGCCAGAGCGAGAAACTCATTCAAGCCTCATTGGAAAAAATTGCTCAGGATAAAACCGTGATAATTATTGCCCACCGCCTAAGCACGATCTACAAGGCTGATAAGATTGTGGTCTTAGAAGATGGTCAAATAGTGGAAAAGGGCAATCATCAAGAACTACTCCAGTCTTCCAGTGGACTCTACCGCAAACTAATTAATCTACAGAATTTAGGGGAGTTATCCTAATTTGTTCAATTGCTTTTTTCCAAATTTCTACTATAATAAAGAATATGATAAAGATTGAGAGAAATAAAGATTTGAGTCGCTATAACACCTTAAAAATGAAGGCGGTAGCTGACTGTTTTGTCGTTATCAAAAGCCAGACTGATTTAAAAGAGGCGCTTTTGTGGGCCAGGGAGAATGATAAGAAAATTTTTGTTTTAGGGGGTGGCTCCAATATTCTACTCTCGCCTAAAGTTGATTATTTAGTTTTAAAAAATGAAATAAAGGGAATAGCAAAGATTAAGGAGGATGAAGATTTTGTTTATCTGGAAGCTTCTTCTGGGGAATGGTGGACAAGACTAGTTGACTTTACAATTACCAACAACTGGGCGGGCATTGAAAACCTATATTATGTCCCGGGCACAGTCGGGGCGGCCCCAGTGCAAAATATTGGTGCTTATGGGGTGGAGCTAAAAGATGTTTTCTATCAGCTTGAGGCCCTTAACTTAAAAAATGGGGAAGTGCAGGTATTTACCAAAGATGATTGTCAGTTTGCTTATCGGGATAGTTTTTTTAAGAAAAATCCTAATCAATATTTCATTATTAAACTAGTGCTAAGATTAAATAAGGAGATAAATTTGAAGTTGGATTATGGAGACATTAGGGGGAGATTGGCGGAGGCTAATATTTTTAAACCTAGTTTAAAGGAGGTGGCACAAGTAATTAGAGAAATTAGAGATTCTAAGCTACCCAATCCGGGTATTCTAGCTAATGCCGGATCTTTTTTTAAAAATCCTATTATCAATCTTCAATCCTTAGAAAAATTAAAAGAAAAATATCCCGACATTAAATACTTTGAGAATGAAGGGGAGGATTTAGTTAAGGTGCCGGCTGGCTGGTTGATTGAAAGAGCCGGCTTTAAAGGTAAGCGCTTTGTTAACATTGGTATGCACGAAAAACAAGCCTTAATCCTAGTTAATTATGGAGGAGCAAGTTATCAAGATATTTTAAATTTAATTGGAATGATTAAAGAGAAAGTGTTGGAAATGTTTTCCATTAATTTAGAATTAGAAGTAAATATTATATGACTGGAGACAAATTAAGAGAAAAATACCTAAATTTTTTTAAGAAGCAGACTCATCGAGAGATAGCCAGTGCTTCTTTAATTCCTGAAAACGACTCTTCAATTTTGTTTGTTAACTCAGGTATGTCGCCCCTGGTTCCTTATCTGCAGGGTGAAAAGCATCCAGCTGGTAAAAGATTGGTTAATAGTCAAAAATGCCTGCGGGCCGAAGATATTGACGAAGTCGGTGATGGTCGCCATAATACTTTTTTTGAAATGTTGGGTAATTGGTCACTAGGCGATTATTTTAAAAAAGAACAACTAAGTTGGTGGTTTGAATTTTTATTTGAAGAATTAAAAATAGATCCAAGGAGGATTTATCAAACTATTTATGCTGGTAGCGAGGATGGAAAAATTGAGAAAGATAATCAATCTAAAGACATTTTAATTGACTTGTATGCTAAATATGGAATCAAGACCAAGGAAGAAGAGCTTGGACTAGATAGGGAGATTGATTTTAGTCAAGAGAAGATTTTTGCTTATCGAGATAAAAATTGGTGGCAGAGAGGCGAGGTTGAAGGCGAATTAGGTGGCCCTGATAGTGAAACTTTTTATGACACTTTAAAGCCTCACGACAGAAAATATGGGCAGTATTGTCATCCTAATTGCGACTGTGGCCGATTTATTGAAATTGGTAACTCAGTTTTCATGCAATATCAAAAAAAAGGTGGTTTTTGGCAAAAAATGGAAAAACCGCAGGTTGATTTTGGCGGGGGCTTAGAGCGAATTTTAATGGTAATTACTGGGGAGGATAATATTTTTAAAACTGACTTATTTTCCGATTTAATAAATTTAATCGAAAAAACTAGTGCTTTAAAATATGAAGATAATCGAAAGTATTTTGAATTAATAGCTGATCACATCAAAGCCAGTACTTTTTTAATCGGTGATGAAAGAGGAGTCGCCCCGAGCAATAGTGACCAAGGCTATTTAGTTAGGCGTTTAATTCGTCGAGCACTTCGCTCTGCCTTGCAGTTAAATATTAAAAATGAAGGCTTGCTAGTTGATTTAGCTAAATTAGTAATTGCTAAATATCAAGCCAATTATCCAGAGTTAAATAAGAATCAAACTAGAATTATTGAAGAAATTAACCAAGAAGAAAAAAAATTTAAGAGAAGTCTAGAGAGAGGTCTGCTTGAATTTAATAAATTAGCGGATAAAGATTTAAATGCTTTAGATGCTTTTAAACTTTATCAAAGCTATGGTTTTCCCTTAGAGATGATTGAAGAATTGGCTTTAGAAAAAAATATTAAAATTGACAGGCAAGGTTTTTTAAAGGAACAAAAAAAACATCAGGAATTATCGCGTAATTTAAGTGCTGGTAAATTTAAAGGCGGGCTAGCTGATACCAGCCAAGAAACGACTAAACTACACACCGCCGCTCACCTATTACTAGCCTCTTTAAGAAAAGTATTAGGACACCATGTTTCTCAGAAGGGAAGTAATATCACGGCCGAGCGTCTTCGTTTTGATTTTTCTCATTCTCAAAAAATGACTAAGGAAGAAATCAATCAAGTAGAGAATTTAGTTAATGGGGCAATTTCTAAGGCCTATTCAGTAAAGTGTCAAGAAATGGATCTAGCTGAAGCTAAGAAAATTAAGGCAGTGGGCGTCTTTGAGGATCGTTATGATCAAAAAGTTAAGGTTTATTTCGTGGGCAATGAACAAGAAACATTTTCCAAAGAAATTTGCGGTGGTCCTCATGTCAGCAATCTTAAAGGCCTGGGAGAGTTTAAGATTAGCAAAGAAAGCTCCTCTAGCGCCGGTGTTAGGCGGATTAAGGCTAAGTTAGTTTAGGGTGAAATTAGACCAGACAAGACACAATTACAACTGAATATTTTCACAAATACAGAAAAAAACTTGGTTTTTCAAATCAAGTAGATGTTAAAAAGTTTTTCGGTGCAAAGGGTATTACTCCTGGATGGGGGGGCTATGTTCTCGCTATTGAATCTACTTTCTCCGATGG
>CAYZMF010000008.1:0-17631 GCA_964479455.1 uncultured Gammaproteobacteria bacterium
CCCGCCACTAGCTTTTGCTAAATAGCGGGCATGAGGAGGATTTATGGAGGGGAAACAGATTCTAGGTGAAGTTCGTTTAAACCTTCCTCAATTTCTACCTCAATCCAGCCATATTTGTATTTTCTGTATTGAGGAGATATTAGGAATCCTGCTCTATAATATACATATAATTTTTGACCAATCCATCTTTTTGCCTCCTCCTTATAGAAAGGGCCAAAAATCGCTGTAGTATCATAAATTCTTCTTTCTTCATTGACCGGATAGATAATTTTGGCCCACTCATAAAAATGCCAATTGGAACTATCCTGGCAAACATAAATTCCGACACTCGGGCAATACCAAACTTCTCTAGTATACTCTAGACTAATGGAAACCTCTAAAGAGAACTGAGTAGTGTCCTCAGCCGGAACGAGCAGCGTATCAGGCTTGGGCTTAGGTGGACCAGGCTTAACTGGATCCCCTTTGTCGCAAGCAATTAAAAAAACAAATGGCAATAAAAACAAAAACAAAAACTTTTTCATGATAGCCTCCTATTTTTAGATTTTAAATGAACTATTATATTAATTAATTATATACTCCTTAAGGAATTATATCATAATAGCCCCAATTGTCAACAATTTTAAGTTTAAGACTATAATTTCTTTCGTTAAAATAATGATAAAATTGATGGGGACGGCTAGCTAAGGGGCGACTATCTTGATTATAGACATTTTGTAAATAGCCATCTCCCCAGTTAATCTCAATGTTTCTAAGCGGTTGTTGCTCCTCATCTATTTGACTGGTAAAACTTAAAAGATAAATACCGGCTTCGTTGATAGTGAAGTTTCCGTTAGTAAGCGTCACTTCAGTGCCTGCTAAATCTTCTAGACGGAGATTTTCCAGTTGAGGATAAACGGCACACCAAGCATTTGGACTATCTTTTCTAAAGTTTGGAGTACAAGTTGCCAAACCGCCCGATCCTTCAACGCTTAAGTCTATATTTGGCATAAAACTATATTCTGGAACATCAGTCTCCTTATAAGCCCGATTATTTGGATCATAGATTAAGGCACCGTATGATTTAAGGAAAATAGATGATAGGGGATTAACAAAGAATGAATCAGAGTCAGCATTTAACTGATTATAATGTCCATACCACAAAGGTGTGCAGACGCCGTAGCCACCCTTGGCACAGGAGCTAGCATTGATGTAGTTATAGGTCTCCAGCTTATACTTATTGAAATTATAGTCATCACTATCATAATAAATACAAAATACATTAGGATTTAAACTACACTGGCCAATATTGCCACAACCTTCCCCTTGGCAGCCGTAAGGCCGACCGGCCAATACTTCTACATTATTTCTCTTTGAATACTGATTTCTAAAAGGAATAATGTTGGAGGAATAGAAGTTGAAATTATCTGGTAAAATAGCTGCTCCATAAGGAACATCTTCCCTTAAACGCCCATAGCGATCAAAGGTTTCAAGATTTATATTAAAAATATCCCACTCACATTCAGCCTCACCCTCGCAAGCGACTTTATTGTTATTATAATTACTACATTTAGTAATAGCTGATGAGTCATAATGACAATAGGCATTACTATCTGATACACAACCAGGTGGAATAGGGTTAGCAGCATTCAAAGGCCGACAACCATCGTCTTTCTTTTCTGCACAAATTTCAGGATCGCAGGGTGTCTCTAAAGCACAATCTTTAAACCATTTATTCTCACCACAATAATAACAAGAAGGATCACTATTACAAAGATAATCCTGATACAAACTACAATTTGGTGTACTTGTAATTTTATTCTTACAATTACCTAGTTCCGGCAGTGTTTTATAAAAATTAGAAGAAGCTACTTTATCTTCCATGTATTGCGGGGTTTTGTAAGCTTCAGCTAAACTACTAACTCGATTAACCCAGGCCTTATTTTCACCAAAGGAATCAACTAATTCTACAAAGGAATTACAGGTCAAGTCATAAATTTTTGATTCTTCTGGGTGGTCAATAAACTTCAAGGATAATTCACTTTGTGGTGGATTATCTAAATCATAAACCGCAATTGGTGGATCATGAAACTTATACTCATTTAAGGCTTCGCCACCAGATTGAAGATCGGCTCCACCAACATAAGCTAGGCCATCCGTTTCAATCCAAAGATTATAGAATCCTGGTTCTATGTCTTCTCCCCTTAGAACATTATTGCCAGAATAGTCTAAATTCCCTATTTGTTCAGAAGTCAATTTAGAGCAGACTCCATGTGAATTAGGGAAGGAAAAGTTATCAGCAATTAAATAATGAGTATCAGGCTTAATAACAGTTTCTAGCCTTGGAACACAAAACTCATTAACTACCTTACTATCCTTCTTCACCTCTCTTACGGTTATATAATTATATCCCGCTTCATGACCGTCACAGTAATATGATAAACTACAATCATCAGTAGGAGCAGCTTCTCCCATTTCGTAACTCTTTTTAAAAGTCGACTTCCTTTTCTCCATTAAGAGAAAATTAGCATTGGCTTCACTGCAGTAATATAAAGGAGCCTTACCTTGATAGCCTAGGCTTTTTCCGTAACTTAATTGAGAAGAACTAATTTGATCAACTGGGTACCACATTAAACAAACATTATTAAGCGGGTCCCTCTCTAAACAATAGCCTTCTAAGCCGTTTTTAATTACATTATCTTGAGCACTACGACAAGCAAAACTACTGGTTTCTGGGAATAATCGACAATCTTTAGCGATGTATTCACTTGGCCCTACTTGCAATACTGGCTCAATATGAATGTCGTCAAAGTAGATATATGAGCCCTGGTCTTCACTGCTTAAATACATTTGATATTCATCACTAGTTGAAACTTCGAAACGGCGAACCACTCTCGTCCAGCCCTCATTTGCTTGAGCCAATAAAGTAATCTTTTCGCTATCATCAGAATTTTTAATTTCAATCTTAGCACTTTGTCCAGACTGGCTGGTATTTAAAAGAAAGTGAAGATAATAGTCTTGGTCTTTAATTAATTTAAAAGTCATATTGGCTGAATGCGGTCTAATTATTTTTTTAGTATCTAGTTTTAAGAATTTTTTACCTTGGGCCGGATAATCAACTTCACTTTTTTCTGGACTATCAACAATGCTATCTTCTATGATATTTTTATCAAATTGGCAATTTCGAAAACAGGACAATGATAAGCTGGTCTCAAAATCAAAATGAACATTGGTATTAACTCCCACCTCCTTCATTTCTCCGATGTAATAGCGATCAGCTGTACTGTAGCCACTGGCATTAGGATTAATGCCAAAATCAGCATTACTAATTAAAGGATCTTTGTTTTTATCAACAAAGGAGATAAAATTGGAACAATTTCCATATTCATCTAAACTAGTACACTCACCTAAGTCATAACAAATACGCTCTCCAGTTTCTGGGTCATCTACATATGAAAGGCAATCAAGCCAGCGAGCACAAGTTCTATCAGGCTGAACTTTAATTAGAGTGTTAGCTAAACAATTTAGATCTCCATTTTGACAATTACTAGGTGCTTTGTTTTTCTGACTATCAAAAGGATTGACAGAAAAAGAATTATAATTTTTTCCTAATATATCTCTTTCGTTAAATAAAACACAACCATTATTTGTATTAACAATCCCATTACAAGTTGATTTATCTAAATTTTGCTTCAATTGATAGTCTAAAATAACCGGCTTTAGGGTGATATAGGAGTCTGTCTCCTTATTATCAATCTCAACGCTAAGATTAGCACGCGAATTAAAAATTATTACTTGCGTATCGGTTGATATTTCTAAATCTGTATTAATAGTTTTAAAAGAGTTAAAATCTTCTAAAGCGTCGTAATCTTGTAATACATCTAAACTGGAATTAGCTGACAAGACTGGCCCAGAGAAGTCTGAACTAAATTGGTACAGAGTATTTGGTAAAATAATCACATCTTGTTTTCCATCATTACTCCAACCCTCCCCGTCATTTAAGTAGCTGGGGTTAAAAACTAAATTAGAAACATGTTGGCTATAAGGGTCAATATATTCAGTACAGCCGGCTGCTTTAGTTTCACAAAGGCCAACTGATATATCTGGAGTGGGCACCCGATCGCCTAAACCAATTGTTTTTAAATAAGAAACTGAACAGGGGTAATCATTCTTATCAGCAATGCAAGTAATTTCCTCAGCACAGTCATTGTCACTAAGACAAACTCGACCAAAGCGTTCTGCTCCATCAATTACAGCATCTTTGTTTAAATCACATCTTTTAACTTCTGACTTATACCAATTTCGCCCGCTAGTGTCTTCTGGGTCATTGGGATGACGATAAACACAAGTATTAAAACCGGGGTCTTTGAAATAATAGGAAGCAGCTCCTGAATTAAATTGTTGACAACCAACGGCTTCAGCTGAACAAATAGCCTCATTATAATTATCTGGATTATTGTTTTTAAAGACCTCTGCTAATGAACGATTAACTCCCTGACCACTTATTTGAGCCATCCTGCTACAACCCTTATTAGTCGCTGAACAGGCCTTATCAGGGTTATAAACAGCATAAATAAAGGAATCAGCCGGAGTAGAAATAATTAGATTACCCTCATCATCTTCTATTTTTAAAGAATCCCAATTAGAATAATTATGAGTATCAATCATTAATTGACAACCAGCTGAACTTTCATTGCAAAGAGAGCTAAATTGTCTTAAATAATGAGTAGTATTAGCTTGACCTGTCCAAGCTGAGCAACCTAAATTATAATCAGCTCCCCGATAATTATCTAAAACATCGTAATAACAAATGTCCGGAATAACACTACTATTTCTAATTAAATGATATTTATCATTGACTTCGTTTAAAATTAGACTATCAATATAAAAAGCATGATCAGCCCTAATTACCAAAGCCGTATTTTCATCTACTTCATGCTCTAAGAAAGGTAAATAAAGATCATAAATATGCCACTGGCCATCATACTTAATATTAAGTTCTTCAGGATTGAATAAGGTCTTTGTGCTGCTACTGCTTTCAATAGAAAAACTAACCAGCACATCTTCGGGGCCTGCTTTAGCTAAAATACGCAGGGAATAGGCCTTATTATTTTGTAAACTATAACTTAAGGGCAGTTTGATGCCATTGCCTTCTTGAGCGGCTAAAGCCTTTTTAACTGGCGACCAATTCATCGCCGTCGTTGCTGGGCAATCTTGTATCATACTAAGCTCATATTTTAAAGACTGACCATTATTAGTTGTTGACTCAAGGCTAGTTGTAGCAATATGAGCCTTACCATTACATTGGCCGATTTCCCAGCTGTCGACTCCATTGCTAAAGTCAGAGGCCATTATTAAACGAACATTACTACCTAATTTACCATTATATTCGCGACAGCCATTAGCACTAGCTGAACAAAAAACACTTTCACTAGGCAAGCCCTGATAAATACAGGCATTTTGTTCGTCGCTCCACAGGCCGCCATTTTTACAAGAATAACAGAGTTTTAAATCACTGTCCCAATGTAAATTGTTAGTAGCGCTTATACAATCAATCTCATTAATATTAGTGTCTATATTTCTCTCCGACATTCGATAGGTTTGACAATTATCAGAACAGACAATGGTGTTAAAAAGAGAAACATAGGAGATTTTGCCGGCTTTATTATAAACCTGGCGACAATCAGGATTATATTCTGGGTCATTAGGCAATTTAAAATATATTTCTTCAGAACAAGTTAAATCACTGCCAATTAAAGCTGGATTTTCACCATCCTTTTTTAAACGCAAGGCTTTTAATTGGTAACCACTCTCATCGCTACCTTCCCAGGTATAGAAATCAGCACAATCAGAATTCTCCTTAATACATCTTCTTAGTTTACTAAAATATTCTTTTTGTTCGCCTCCCGCTCTAATATTTTCTAGATTAGTAAACTCAGTACAACCAACTTCACTTGACTGGCAAAATACTGAATTATTAGGAATAATATTTTCAACACTGGCATCATGAAACTGACTAGCTTGAGCAACATACATATCATAACCCTGGCACTCTCCCCAGCAATAATCGGTCGTGGCTACTTTAGCGGCTACAGAGAAACCATCGTCTTGGCTCCTAAAAAGCTGACAGCCAACTTCATCTTTATTGCACTGACGGGTGAAGTTATAGCAAATAGCTGGAGCATCACTCTTTAAACGATAATCTTTAGTGCCAGAAAAAGCGTCTTCATAACAAGCATTGGCTAAATATGGAGGAATTAGTTTTTGATAAGTCTTATTAACACCATAAATTGAAAAATTAGTATCCCAACTAGCAACTTCTAGTTTTAAATTTTTAAGATTGAAATTAACAACTGCCTCAGTGCTTGTCCCAATGCCCACCACTTGAAAGCTTAAATCATTAATAGTCTCAGCTTGAGTTTCGTCAATATAAAAGGTTCTGGATAGTTTTTGCCAACTTGCTTTTTTTCTCGTTTCTGAATAATTATTCGCCCAAGGGCCAAGTACTAATTGGACTTTAGTGTCATCACTGTTTATATAAACATCAGCACTAAAAGTGTAGGCAAACCCCTCTATAATCGGAACTGGGCCGGGCGTTAAAGGTCTAGCATTATTGGAAAATAGGCTAATACTACTAGTCGCTCCATTTTCTCCGGCCACTAAGTTTATAAGCTTCTCATCATCGACTGTTATTATCTCTGCTTTTTTGGTAGTACCAGCATTAGTAGTATAAACAGCAAAGTCAGAGCTAATTGCCATTAAATCATAATTATCGTCATAAGCAGATAAATCAGATACTTTAATTAAATTAGCGCCCCAACCCGCTTGAACCCTAATTAACTCATCACAGCCCTCAGCGTTTGAAGAGCAATTACTTAAATTATTATTAAAATGGTAAACAAAATCTTCGTCCCAGTTAATGCGACTATTAATTAATTCACCTCGGAGTAAATAGGCAAAACAGCCAACATCTTCTTGATTACAGCTAAAGTCTAGAGTATTGGTCAAATAATTAAGACGAGTCCCATTGGGCGCAGTAAAAGATTGGCAAGTATTGTAGACTGGTTCACAAGAAGCCTCTCCAAATGTCCAAATTCTTTTTTCTTCATTACAATAACCATAGAAAAGACAATCTCCATCAGCTCCTTTTTTTAAACATGTCTTGTAATCGGCACAATAGTTATTATCTCTAGTAATCTCTAAACTGCTAGGAACTGCCGGTGTATTGCCAATCGCTGACTGACCAGGCACTATTGTTTTATCTAATATATAACTACCGATACCTTGCTTACTACAATATGACAAAGGAGCTTTTAAGACCCAATGGGGGTCAATTAAACCACGACACCAAGCGACATTATTAGCCTTAAAGCCCTGAGAATATGTCTTGTAATCATCCTCACCACTAAAACAAGAAATTAAATCCATCAAAGTGGCTTGATGACCATCCTCAGCCATCCTTTTAGCCGCTACCTCCCAAGCCAAAGGTAAAATTCTGTTTTGCCGGAGAATCATTAAGCTTCTTAGCTTATAAGCACTTTTTTTACTATCATCAAGAGTAAAAGTCCAATTTCCCTTTAAATCCCCGTCGCTGACCGCCTCTATAACCGTTTTTTTAGCTAAAATTGCTCCCATTAAAGACTCATCAATTACACAATCAGTTGGCCCGGGATTATTAGGGTCAGGGCAAACTACTAATTTACTTAAAATATTATAGTCATCTAAACTGGAGTACTGAGGACTAATGATTTTAGCAATTCTTTCTCTTAAACTATCCCCTTCTCCATAATCTATGTTAGTAAAGACTAGACCCGGATCGGCATCAGGATTGGTTAAAATATCTGAACCAGAACCAGAGCCAGCTGAGCCTTTATCTTGTCCTCCGCTGAATAATTTAGGCAAATTTTGCATCGCCCGTTGATAATATTTTAAAGCCAAAGTATTTAAGAAAACATTAGCAGCGTCAATAAAAGGCTCCGTAGTCATTTTACCAATATTTTCATGAAGCATTTTTTCAGAGGCCTCTTTTTCGCCTTTAGTTTGCTCAGCTGTTTTTTTAACACCCCCAGCAATATTTCTGACATCAAGCCAGCGCCCATCCTGATCAATATTTAACTTAGCAATGTCAGTTTTTTTATCCATCACATCAGTCATATCACTGGAACTAATAATGGCTATTCCCAATTCATTATTAGTGGGATGAAATATTCTAGTTAAATTTCTTGACCACTCCTTATCATCAAAGTTTGTAAAATCAAGTTTTTTCCCAGCCTCATGCCAGCTCCTTAACATATCAGAAGCGGTACAATTGGGGGCGCGCGGTCTAACATGCTCAACTAAACCCAAACTTATCTGTAATTTAACTTGAAAGCCCATTGGTGATGAAGGTTGACAAATATTAATCTGACGCTTAATTTTACCCCCTCCAGATTCACTGGTTTCTTGAACACATTTTAATTGGAGTTGACTACATTCATTGAGGCATTCATTTGCCTCATTAGGTATCTCTACATCCCTAAACCTATAAGTTAAATAGCAATTATCTACACAAAGACTGCCAGTATCATCACAAATTTTTTCGCATTCCTTATCACCTTTACATCTGTCTACACACTTAGAAATTGTTTTAAAACATTTATCTTCACAATTATATAATTTTTCACTTTTAGGAATAAAATATAACCAAGCACAACTTTCTTGGCACTCAATTAATTCTCCATCACAACCCGCTAAGACGGCATTTTGTTCATCCACATAAGCTTGGCTCCAGGCATTAACCGAGCGTTCAACAAACTCACCAGCCGCCTCATCGGCAATGTCTCCCAGATAAGTGCCAAATTCCTTCAAATTAACTAAAGGGGTTTGTCCGGCATCACCAGAAGCAATCCAGGTGGCCGAGTCAATCGCTATCTTATTTAAAGCCTTGCTTAATGTCTGCTGAAAGATGACTGAACCAGATTTTTTATAGGCAGCTTTCAAAGCATCCCATATTTTTGTTAAAGCAGTAAAAGTGGCAGAAGGGATGTCAGAAGTAATAAATTGAGCTGAAGCAGGTTTAAAATTAACAAAACCAAAACAAAAAACTATGATTGTAATTAAGAAAAAAGTTTTAAGTTTTAATTTAAACATAGATTATTCCTCTATACCCAAAAGCATTTCTTGGTAAATAATCATTAAATCGTCATCACTTAAATTATCTAAAACAAGTGGGTCAATATCGGTTGTTTTAAGCATTTCCCTCAAAGTCCCGGAGTCAGCTACCCCAGCCATTACTTTATTTAAATCTTGTTGATATTCATCTAAACCTAAAGGATTCTCTAAGTCTTCTTGATTAAATAAGGAGTCTGGTCCTAAAATTGAATCTGGATCTTTTTCTGGTAGGACTAAGTCAGAACTAAAACAATCCTGACCTTCAGGGCAGAGCGGATCAGACTTTTTAATAAAAATTTCATCATAATCACTAATCCCGTCGCCATCGCTATCTTCTAAGTAAGGAGATGTATCGTGAATATTTATTTCATCATAGTCGCTGATGCCATCACCATCAGTATCAATGTATTTTAAATAATCTAAATTATTCTTTTTATTAAAATCAGTAGTGAAAAACTTTTCATTGGCTAGGCCTAAACTTTCAGAATTTGATTTGAAGGGACTATAGACGCGGCTATTAAATTGCCAAACCCAAAGAACAAGCACCCCAATCCCTAAGGCACTAAGAAAATAGACACCAAGTTTTTGGGCCTTTGTCATTTTAGATAAAGAAACATATTCAGACTGCTTATTCATATTTTTGATAACTATAAAAATTATATCATAAAAAAGTCTTTTAGCAAATCATTTAAAATTTAAATAAGCCAACATCGTTTCTAATTTTGCTGGCTTATCACGGCGATAGGAAAAATATTTATCTTGAGAGCAAAAAGTACATTCTTCACTGATTATAATATTTTTTAACAAAACCCCGCTTTCAATTAATTGAGCAATTGCCACCACTGCTAAATCTAAATAACTTTTAGAATCTCTTTTAATAATGCCATTATTTTTAAACTTCAGGGCTACATCAGTTTGTACTTCAAAATGACAAGCTTTAATATGAGGACCAATTTGAACCTTAATATCCTCGGGTCTTGACTGGTAATTCTGTTTAAATGAATTAATCACTTCTTTAATTATTCCCGCTTCAATTCCCCGCCAGCCTCCGTGGACTAAGGCGATAATTTCTTGCTTTTGATCATAGAGATATAAGGGTAGACAATCAGCCACCGTTAAACAAAGAATCTTGCGCTTGTCATTGGTAATTAAAGCATCACAATTAGAAATAGTTTGCTCACTACAAATATCATCAACTCTGACTACTCTAGTGCCATGGACTAAATTAGCGGAAACAATTATTTTCTTTTCTCTTATTAAACTATTGAGATAATTTTTCTGTTTTAAGAAATTTCCCCTCATTGAGCCGTCTTTTTTGGTAGATAAGCCAAAATTAATCATATAAATTCTTCTTTAATTCCTGCCAATTCTCTAGGCTTAAATTCTCGGCTCGAGCTAAGGGATTTAATTTAAGCTTCCTTAATATATTTTCACTATCGCTGATTGGAATTTTTAAGATATTCTTTAAATTATTTTTCAGCATCTTTCTTTTTGCGCTAAAGCCAGCTTTCATAATTTGAAAAAGTTTTTTATCATTCTTTTTTTGATTACAAATTATCTTTATAATCGCACTATCAACTTTTGGCTTAGGCCAAAAATTATCAGCAAAGACAAAATCAATTATTTCCGCTTGACCAAAATACTTAACTGATAGGGCTAAGAGATTATTGCTGGGCTCTTTAGCGACTATCCTTTCAGCCACTTCTTTTTGGAGCATTAGAGTTAAACTTTGAGGGGGGTAAAGCTGACTGAGAAAAGTCCTTAAAAATATAGAACTGATGTTATAGGGCAAATTAGCTACTACTTGATAATCACTTTTAAAATACTCCCTCGGATTAAATTTTAAAATATTTTGCTCAACAAGTCTTAAGTTATTTAAATTCGTACTTAATAGAGCAATTTTTAAATATTCTATAATCCCAGCATCAAGCTCAACTGCCACTACTTTTTTAGCCTCTTTAACTAAGCGGGCTGTTAAAAAGCCCAGCCCCGGACCAACCTCTAAAACTTCTTTGTCTTTAATGTCAGCCGCTTTAATTATTTTCTCATATACTAGGGGATTAATTAGAAAATTCTGCCCTAAATTAGACTGGGGTTTAATCTTATACAAACGACAAATTTCCTGAGTACTTTTAAGAAGTGATGACATTTATTTAACAACTATGTTTAACAATCTATTTTTAACATAAATAGTTTTAATAATTTCCTTGCTTTCAAGCCACTTACTAGTTTTCTTATCTGCTTTAGCTAAAACAATTAAATCAGTTTCACTGATTTTGCTTTCTACTAAAATACTTGAGCGGACTTTGCCATTAATTTGAATAACAATATTAACTTTCTTATTAACTAACATTTCCTTATTATACTCTGGCCAGCAACTTAAAAAGATGCTAGTTTTTTCTCCCAAGGAATGCCATAGCTCCTCCATTAAATGAGGGGCAAAGGGAGCAATAATCTGCAAAAGATATTTTTTTTCTTCTTTCCCTATTGGCCAAGCCTTGTTTCTCTCTATAAAATCACTAAGCTTGTTGATTAAAATCATTAAGGCAGAAATAGCTGTGTTAAATTTAAAATTAATAATATCAGTTTCTACCTTTAAAATAGTCCTATGAAGCAAAGATAGAATCTCTTGATCAAGCTTTCCTTCTTTTTTTTCTTTATATAGTTGATAGACTTTATCTAAAAATTTTCGAGAACCATTTAAACTGCGGCTATTCCAATTATTAGCTTGCTCAAAAGGACCCATAAACATAGAGTAGACACGCATCGCATCGGCTCCGTATTCTAAAACTAAATCATCAGGGTTAATAACATTGCCCCAGCGTTTACTCATTTTACGACCATCTTCACCCATAATTAAACCAACTGACAGGAGTTTTTTAAAGGGCTCCTTGCTGTTGACTAAATTAATATCATAGAGAAATTTATGCCAAAAGCGGGCATAAATTAAATGACGAGTGGCATGTTCAGCTCCACCAACATAAAGATCAACCGGCATGAAGTATTTTTCTTTTTGTCTATCAATAAGTTCAACTTGATTGAAGGGGTCAATAAAGCGTAAATAGTACCAACAAGAACCAGCCCACTGCGGCATGGTGTTGGTCTCCCTTTTAGCCGGACCGCCACAAGTGGGACATTTTACATTTACCCATTCTTCTATATTAACCAAAGGCGATTGGCCGGTACCACTGGGTTGATACTTGTCTATCTCTGGTAAAGCTACCGGCAATTGATTTTCTGGGACCGGGACAACTTTGCATTTTAAGCAGTGAATTAACGGAATTGGCTCTCCCCAATATCTTTGCCTAGAAAAAACCCAATCCTTTAATTTGTAATTTATTTTCCTGTCTCCCTTTAAATCAATCAGCATCTTTTCTCTGGCCTGACTAGACTTTAGGCCATTATATTTACCGGAATTAATTAAAACTCCTTCCCCCGTGTAAATCTCTTCTTTGTTATAATTCTCTATTATCTCTTTAATCTCTAAATTATATTTCTTAGCAAAATGATAATCTCTTAAATCATGGGCCGGCACGGCCATAATCGCTCCCGTTCCATAATCTTTTAAGACATAATCAGCAATATAGACAGGTAGTTTCTCTTGAGTAAAAGGGTGTAAAGCCAATATGCCTTCTAAAATTTGACCACTCTTTTCTTTATTTAAATCGGTTCTCTCTAGTTCACTTTTATTCTTACAAATTTCTTGGTATTTTTTAACTTCAGGAAAATTTTTAATTTTATCTTTTAATTTATCGATTAAATCATGCTCTGGAGATAATACTAGATAGGTGCAGGCAAAGATAGTGTCTAAGCGGGTAGTAAAGATGTCTAGTCCTAAATTTGAATCAGCTAATTTAAAATTAACTTGAGCTCCCTCGCTTCTACCTATCCAATGCCTTTGCATGTCCTTAATTGAAGGCTCCCAGTCTTCTAGTAATTCTAAATCATCTAAGAGTCGCTCGGCATAATCAGTGATTTTAAGAACCCACTGTCTAATCGGTTTTTTTTCAACTTGACTGCCACATCTCTCACATAGCCCTGCTTCTAAGTCTTCATTAGCCAAACCCGTCTGACAACTTGGGCACCAATTTATCGGCTCGCTTGATTGATAAGCTAGCCCCCGCTTATACATCTCTAAAAAAATCCACTGCGTCCATTTATAGTAGCTCAGATCTGAGGTTATAATCTCCCTTGACCAATCATAACTAAAGCCTAATTTTTTTAACTGTTTTTTGTAGGTTGTAATATTTTCAGCCGTCGCCACTCTAGGATTAATTTTATGCTTTATAGCATAATTTTCCGTCGGCAAGCCAAAAGAATCAAAACCCATCGGGTGAAGAACATTAAAGCCCTGCATCATCTTGAGTCTGGCCACGATATCGGTGGCAATATAACCCTTGGGGTGACCAACATGAAGACCAACTCCAGAAGGATAGGGAAACATATCTAAAACATAATACTTCTTCTTTTTAAAATCTTCCTGTGTTTTATAGACATTATTTTTTTGCCAAAAATCTTGCCATTTTTTTTCGATTGTTTGGTGATTAAAAGTCATATAATTGAAGATAAACAGGTGCATGGTCAGAACCATAAACATCCGTTAAAATATCCGCTTCTTTAATTTGTTTTTTTAATTTATCACTCAGCCAAAAATAGTCAATCCGCCAACCAACATTTCTTTGCCTAGCTAAAGCCCGATAGCTCCACCAAGAATATTTTACCTTGTTGTCATTTTTTAAACGATATGAGTCGTGAAAATTTAAGCCCGCTAATTTATCAAGCCAGGCTCTTTCCTCTAAAGTATAGCCGGCCACCCCTTCATTGGCTTTCGGTCGAGCTAGATCTAAAGGAAAATGAGCAACATTAAAATCACCAGATAAAATAACAGGCTTTTTTAATTTTAAAACATATTGCAGTAAAGCTTCATTAAAACGCTCCTTATAGTCCAGACGAGACAAGTGGGCATTAGCATTGGGAAAATAGATATTAAAAAGGTAGAACTTAGGAAATTCTAATATTTGAACCCGGCCCTCATCATCAAACTCTTTCAGGCCAAGACCACTGCTATATTTAAACTTTTTAGCTAAGTCTTTTTTAATTAAAAAACCAGTTCCACTATAGCCCGGTCGCTTCGCTCCGTTGAGGTATAGATGATAGCCAGGAAAATCTAAATTTAACTTATCACTCGCCTCCTTCCCTATCTTAATTTCTTGTAAACCTAAAACATCGACTGAGGATTGATTTAGAAAATCAAGAAAGCCTTTTTTTAAAACTGCCCGTAGACCATTTACATTCCAAGAGATTATCTTCATATTAACAAAAATTATTTTTTGTGTTATAATATCAGTATAATTTAAAAACATATATTATTCAATCATATGGATCTAAAGGAAAGGCTCAAATATGCCAAAATGAAAGCTCGGCATAGCAAAGAACTTCGTCCTTGGTATTTAAAGCCTTGGGGAGTTATTGTTTTAGTGCTACTAACCATTTTACTTGCCCTAATTATTGCTTCGGCTGCCTATGTAGTAAAACAAACTAAAATGTATCACGACGAAATGATAAATGCCCAAATAGAACAAGCTCAATTTAGCTACCAGCAAAAAGTAGAGGGTGATATCTATAATCAATCTTTTGGCCCTAGCGATGCCCCCCTAACAATCGTGATGTTTTCCGATTTTACTTGTCCAGTTTGTGCTGATGCCAAGGAAACAATTGACGCCATTGAAGAAAATTTTTCCCAAGAAGTTCACTTTATCTACCGCGACTATCCTTTGCAGGAAAACTCGCTAGACTTAAGTCAAGCCGCTCATTGCGCTGGTGACCAGCAAAATTTTTGGCAAATGCATGAACTACTAATGAACAATCAAACCAAGCTGGCTAATTTAGACAAAGAAATCTTGTTTATTGAATTAAACAACTTAGCTTCTGATTTAAATCTTAATTCCGAAAAATTTTCTCAGTGTCTCTTAGAACAAAAGCACCTGTCTTTAATTGCCAACGACTTTGAGGATGCCGAATCCCTAGGTCTAAAGGGAACCCCTACTTGGTTTTTCAATAACCAGTCCTTTACCGGCTATCTTTCACGCGATCACTTTTTAATTTTAATAGACGATCTATTAAAAAACCCTCTTTAATATGATAAGAATTAGAATTCATGGCCGTGGCGGTCAGGGAGTAGTGACGGCAGCAGAAATCATTGCCCTTGCTGCTTTCTCAGAAAATTGGCAAGCCCAAGCCTTTCCGGCTTTTGGTGTAGAGCGAACTGGAGCCCCTATTCAATCCTTTGTCAGGCTGGATAAAAAAGAAATTTTGAGCAAAGCCCAAATTACAAAGCCCGACATTATCATCATTTTAGATCCAAGTTTGCTTAGTGAAAAAAACACACTCTTAGGAGCTAGTCCAAAAACAAGCATAATCATTAATTCAAGTAAAGAAGTGAAAATAAAGGGGTTTAAAAAAGTTTATTCTGCTCCGGCCAGTGAGATTGCTAAAAAAATAATTGGCAAGAACATTGTTAACACTGTTACTTTAGGTCTTTTTGTTAAAGTAAGTAAATTAATTTCTCTCAACTCACTTCAAAAGACAGTTGAATTTAAATTTAAAGATAAGGGCAGAAAAATAGTCAAATTAAATCAAAATGCCATTAAATTAGCCTATGAATATGCCCGTTAAAAAACCCTACGCCAAAGCTGGTGGCTCCCTTGAAAACAGGACCGGTTCTTGGCGTAGCCAAAGACCAATGGTTGATTATAATAAATGTATTGGCTGTCAAAGATGCGTTAAGCTTTGCCCGGAAAACTGTATGCTTATGAAGAAAATAAAAGATAATCCAAAGGCCGTTATTGACTACAACTACTGTAAAGGCTGTGGACTTTGTGCTAAAGAATGCCCAGTTAAGGCCATTAAAATGGTCGATGATTTTAAATAATTATTATGCCTAAGAAAAAAAAACAATTATTGGAAGCGAGCCGGGCAATTGCGCTAACAATTAATAATCTTGAACCTCAAGTAATTGCCGCTTACCCCATCACCCCTCAAACCCATATCGTTGAAGACTTGGCCCAATTTAAAGCTGACGGTAAAGCGAAGTATGACTACATTTTAGCGGAAAGTGAATTTGCAGCTGCCTCTATAATACTAGGCGCCAGTGCGACCGGTGCCCGGGTCTATAGCGCTACTAGCTCGCAAGGACTACTGCTAATGGCTGAAGTTCTTTTTAATATCTCGGGCCTAAGAATGCCCGTAGTGATGACCATTGCCAACCGGGCCGTTGGTGCTCCAATTAGCATCTGGAATGATCACAGCGACATCATGGCCATGCGCGACTGCGGAGCGATTATCTTGTTTGCCAGCAACCACCAAGAAGCCGTTAATTTACATATCATCGCCTACAAAATAGCTGAGAAATTACGCTTACCCGTCTTAGTCAATGTTGATGGCTTCATCCTCACTCATTCCTATGACAGTGTTGTCATTCCAGAAAAAAGTCTAATTAAAAAATTCCTGAAAAAATATAGCCCGGAAAAAAATACTTACCTTGACCCTAAAAATCCAATTACGATTGGTGCCTTCTTTAGCCCTGATGACTTTTGGTTAGAGCGAAAAAAACTTCACGAGGACATTCTTTCTGCCAAGTTAGAAATTAAAAAGGCTCACCAAGAGTGGTCAAAAATATTTAAAAACCACAATCATAATAGCAATGGTATACTAGAATATCACGGAGCAAAAAAAGCTAAAAAAATCATCATTGCCCTGGGCTCTATTACCGGCACCATCAAAGAAGTCCTTAAAAAACACAAAGACAGTGCCTTAATTAGCCTTCAATCATATCGCCCTTTTCCTGGTGAAGAGATAGAGAAGCTTTGTCAAAATGCCAAGGAGATTGTCGTAATAGACCGAGCTATTTCACCGGGCGCCTTAGGCGGACCTCTTTTTCTAGACATTAAATCTGCTTTAAAGCAAGATAATATCTATAACTACCTACTTGGCCTCGGCGGTAAAGATGTCAGCGAAGAAATCATTGATCATATTTTAAAAACTAAAAAACATCAAGGCCTAACTTTTTTTTAATTATGAAACTTAAAAACAAAAAAAGAATCTTTAAAATCATCACTCTTAATTTCTTTCTCTTCTTTCTTTGTGTTAGCATTAGTCAAGCGACTGAAATAAACTTTGTTCCTCAGGTGGGGATTCCTAATACAGAGTTTAATACCACTGTTACTTTTAAAGGTGATTCAGGGACATATTATATCGCCAAGTTTGTCCAAGCAATCTATGAATATGGGGTTAGTGTCGTTGCTATCCTGGCTGCTATTATGCTCATGGCCGGAGGACTTGTCTGGCTAAGCTCAGGCGGTAATCAAGAAAAGGTAGGTAAGGCAAAAAATATTATCTTTGGCAGTTTAATTGGAATGTTTCTCCTCATAGGCGCCCATACTATTTTAAAAACTATTAATCCTAATTTGGTGAATTTGAGGATTCCTGATATTAAAAACATCGATC
>CAYZMF010000008.1:17731-19038 GCA_964479455.1 uncultured Gammaproteobacteria bacterium
GCCTTCCCTCAAAGTGCTTGGGGCCTACCTTGGATACATTCCCTGTTTGCCAATTCAGCTTCTATTGCCAGTGGCGTCTATAGTGCCTTAAAAGTTGGTGGCCAGAAAACAAAAGTAGTTGTTCAAGCCGGGGACGGGGGTACTTATGATATCGGGATGGGACAAATTAGTGGAATGTGGGAGAGAAATGATCAAGTCTTATACATCTGCTACGACACAGAAGCCTATTCTAACACTGGCATGCAGGCTTCTGGGGCAACTCCTTTGAAGGCTAGCACGACGACCACTCCTTCAGGCTTAATTAGTAGTGGGGCCAAGCAAGGAAAGAAGGATATGTTAGCCATTGCCTTAGCTCACGGTTTAAAATTCGTAGCTCAAAGTGCCTGTGGCTTTACTGACGACATTGAAAAAAAAGTAAAGAAGGCTTTATTAACTGAAGGGTCAAGCTATCTGCAAATTTTAAGCCCTTGTATTCCTGGCTGGAAGATGAGAAGTGATAGTGCTGCTTTAGCGGGAAAATTAGCCGTTAAAACCGCCCTTTATCCTCTCCTTGAATATGAAAATGGAATCTTGACTAGCTCTAGTATTAACAAAAGTTTTAAAAAATTAAAAGTAGAAGAGTATCTAAAAATTCAAGGGCGCTTCAAACACCTTAAAAAAGCTGATATTAAAACAGTTCAAGGTATCGCTGATTATAATTTAAAGAAATATTTAATATGATAAAAAAAAGTAATATCTTATTATTTTCTTTTTTATCAATCGGATTGTTTTTAATTTTTTTTTCTTTCAACTTAGCCCGGGCTCAAAATGAACCTCTTTATAAAATTCCTGAATTACAAATTAAAATAGAGGGGGTTGAATTTAGTGATATTCATTGCACTGTTTCTGACGACGGTAAAACTAGTTGCGAGATTCCATGGATTGCTCAATACATTAAAGGTATCTATAAATACGCTATTAGCGTGGCCGGCATTTTAGCGGCTATTGTTTTAATGGGAGGAGGTCTAATCTGGTTAGTCTCGGCTGGAAATGTCGATAGAATTGGTAAGGCCAAATCCTTTATTTCTGGAAGCTTAATTGGCTTAATGATATTGCTCACCTCTTACTTAGTCTTATATGAAATAAATCCCAATTTGGTTGAATTTAAATTTATTAAGATGGGGATGGTCGAAAGAATGGAAGGAGATAGTAATGCCATTTCCTCCGAAATTGATGTTGCTAGACTGGCTAAATACTTTGGTATAAAATGTAAAATCTTTGATGAGTCAGATTTTGATAGTTTAGAAAAAGTTGCTAAAAAAACTAAG
>CAYZMF010000008.1:19138-21812 GCA_964479455.1 uncultured Gammaproteobacteria bacterium
TTTTACTATCTATTTTGATTGTTCAAGCTATGCCTATTTTCTATTAAAATGTGCTGGAATTAATGAATCCCTCCCAATGTTTACTGGAGATATTTTCCAAGACAAAATAGCCCTTAATCAAGAGCAAACCGAATTTAAACTAGGTGATTTAATCGGTTGGCCTCCAGAGGCGAGAAATGGCCAAAGCGGGCATGTCTATATCCATGTTGGTGATGGAGCTTTTTATGATGCTCACAGCGGCGGCATCTTTTCAATTAATAATGCAATTGGTGTTTACAAAATGAAGCATATAATTAAGGCGGCTAATAAATATAATGGCGGTCATCTATTCATCAAATCAGCTCAAAATTAAAGCTAATTTTTAGACCCTCTATCCATCGCTTGATTGGCTAGTTTATCAGCCTCCTTATTCCTTTCCCTCGGGATATGAATAAAATGACTTTTTTTAAAGGCTAATTTAAGCTTATAGAGCTCTAAAAACAAGGGAGCTAAATCCTTGTTTTTTACCTTGTACTCCCCCCTAACTTGCTTAACTATCAATTCGCTGTCTAAATAAGCAATTACTTCACTGGCTTTTAACTCTTTAGCTTTCTTTAGACCAGCAATAATTGCCTTGTACTCCGCTTGATTGTTAGTCGCTTGGCCAATAAACTGGGAAATTGTGGCTAAGACTTCATCTTTTTCATTGTATAAGATAGCGCCAATTCCGGCTTTGCCAGGATTGCCTCGGGCTCCACCATCACTGTAAATTTTAATCATCATAGACTTGGCTTTAAATCAATTAATTTCAGTTGCGGCTTGCTTTGCCCATTGAAATGATTCATTTCTAAGAAATAGGCAATATCATAATAATTTTGAATAATTAAGTCTTGACAACAAGGAGCCCCTCTAAAGAAAATTGCTTCTATGTATTTATCATTTTGACTGAAAGTTAATTTTACATGAGAGTTATCACTACCGACAAAACTATAATCTTCTAGTTTAACTTGTAAACTGACAAATTTAGGAATTGGATTGTTTTGACCATACGGAGCCAGATGCTCTAATTGATTAATAAAATCTTCATTGATCGCAGCTAATTCCAAACGGCAATCTAGCTCTAAGCTAGGAATTAAGCTTTTTGGATCTATTTCTTTAGCTTTGGCTTCTATTTTTTTTAAAAACTTATCTAAATTAGCTTGGCTATTGATAGAAAAACCACAGGCCATCGGGTGGCCTCCGTACTTATCTAAATACTGAGCCAAAGATTCAATTGCTACAATCAGATTATAACCCGGCACTGATCGGCCGGAGGCTTTAAAAACTAAATCGAGTGCTTTTAAACTATTTGTTTCCTGATCTAATTGAGCTTCTTTAGTAAGGCGACTAATAATTAAGGTCGGTCGGTAATATTTCTCGCTAATTTTCCCAGCCACTAAACCAATTACGCCTTCATTCCAAATTTCTTCTTCTTTAGCGAGACCAATGATGATGTTGGGTAAATTATCAGGATCAATACTTTGTTCAACTTGCTCAATTATTTCCTTAGTTATTTCCTGCCTTAAAGTATTTCTTTCATTTAACTGCAAAGCCAAGTCAAAAGCTTCTTTTTCGTCATTAGTAGTTAACAGTTGATAAGCACTATTGGCATGAGCAATTCGACTAGCGGCATTTAAGCGAGGAGCGATTTGCCAAGCAATTTGATCAGACTTGATTTCATCACTAGACCTAATTGTTTTATACAGAGCTCGCAAGCCAGTTCTATTTTTCAAGTTAAGAGTTTTAAGCCCGTGAAAGGTAAAAACACGATTTTCACTAACTAGAGGGACCAGATCAGCCACCGTCCCTAGGGCCAGTAAGTCTAAATTATTTTCAACAATTAATTCTTTTTGCTCATCTTTTAGAGTTGCTTGTGATAATAGGGCTAAAGCTAATTTAAAAGCCACGCCCACCCCTGCCAAAAAAGAACAGGGATAATTACTTTCTTTATCAGCCGGGTCAATAATTAGACACTTGGGCATTTCTTGAGGATTATCCGGTAAGACATGGTGATCGGTGATAATAATGTCTAAGCCTAAACTTTTAGCGTACCTTACTTCCTGATAATTTCTAATCCCATTATCAACGGTAATTATCAGTGAAAAGCCAGCTTCCTTGTTTTTTAAAATAGCCCCATTATTTAAACCATAGCCTTCACTGACCCGGTCAGGTAGATAGACGCCCACTTGAGCCTTGAGTTCTTTTAAGGTCTTGACTAATAAAGCACTGGCGGTTACTCCATCGGCATCATAATCACCATAAACCAGTATCTTATTTTTCTTTTTAATATGAGAGATGATTAAATCAACTGCACCTTTCATGTCTTTAAATAAAAAAGGATCAAAATTTAAAAAACTATTTTTTGTCAACTGCCAATTAGCTTTAATTAATTTTTTACTCAAAAAAGCTTCCATCTGTGAAATTTCGCTAATTCCTCGATTATATAATAATTGCTGAAGAATTTGGGAAATAGAGGACTTGTCTTTTATTGGAGCTAAGTCAGCAATTTGCCAATTATATTTTTTCATAATTTAAAGTAAAGCAATGGCGACTGAGAAAAAAACCATTGAAACTATTACCATTATTGAGATAATAAGCCAAACTGCTTTTATTACTTTCTTTCTTTTCATAATTTTATCTTTTTAAAATTTTAACA
>CAYZMF010000009.1:0-9239 GCA_964479455.1 uncultured Gammaproteobacteria bacterium
GGATAAATCATTCAATGATTCAGCTTACCATTTCTTCATCTTCGGCTGAAACAGCTTCATAGTTTAGTTTAATATTATATGAATCTAGAGACACTTTATTATTTTCTTTGAATTCATCTTTAATAATTTGAGTTTTTTGGCTTCTTTCTATCATACGACTATTTTACACTAGATTATAGGAAAGATAAGGCTATTGTATATTAGACTATCAAATAGTCGGGCTGATTATTTAATCTTTTTAACAATACTTTGTAAATCTTCCTCGGAGTAGAAGTCAATTTCCAGTTTCCCTCCCCGGGCGGTTCTTTTAATCTTTACCCTTGTTCCTAATTTCTTCTCTAAGTTCTGACTTAAAGCCAAGTCTAGATCATCTTTTAAAGACTTCTTTTTTGGGCGAACTTTAAGGACTTTAATTTCTAAGGAAGTATCTTTTACACTAAGATTATGTCTAATTATCTTTTTAAAAACATTATTCCTCTGCTCCTTATCATCCAGACTTAAAAGAAGCTTAGCGTGGGCCTCAGAGATTTTTTGACTAGCTAAGGCCTGCTGTATCTCGCTTGATAAATTTAAAAGACGCAGTGAGTTAGCCAGGCTAGAACGGGCTTTACCGACTTTTTGAGCGACTTCTTCTTGGCTTAAATTGAAGTCTTCAATTAATCTTTTAAAGGCTAAGGCATTTTCTAGGGGATTTAAATCTTCTCTTTGGAGGTTTTCAATTAAGGCCAATTCTAATTTTTTTTGATTGTTGACTTCTTTGACAATTACTGGCACCGTTTCTAGGTGTAAATCAATCGCCGCCCGGAGGCGCCTTTCTCCGGCAATTAGCTCAAAGCCACTGGAGGACTTAGTAACTACTAAGGGTTGGAGGATGCCATGTTCTTTAATTGAGTTTTTCAACTCCTCTAGATTTTTTTCTAAAAAACTAGTTCGTGGTTGATAAGGGTTGGCTTTAATTAGAGTCGGAGAAACATTAAGAACTCGATCATTGTCTTTGATAATAGAAAGCTCTGTTTCATTATTTACTCTAAGCGTTTTTTTGGGAATTAAGGAGCTAAGGCCCCGACCTAAGACATCACTCATATATTGCTGTTTAATTGAATTATTTCCTTGGCTAAATTTTGATAAGCCAAGGCACTTTTGCTTTTGGGCTGATAATCTAAAATTGATAGTCCGTGGCTGGGCGCTTCCGCTAATTTAACTGAGCGATAAATTAGAGAGCGAAATATTTGATAGGGAAAATACTTATAAATCTCCTCCATAACTGCTTTTGACAATTTGTTTCTCCGGTCGTACATGGTAATAACTGCCCCTAAAATATCTAATTTAGGTTGTAAATGCTCTTGAACTAAATTGATGGTCTCTAGTAGTTGGCCAAGCCCCTCTAAAGCGTAATATTCACTTTGAATGGGGATTAAGACATAGTCAGAGGCGACCAGTGAATTAACGGTCAAGAGCCCTAAAGAAGGCGGGCTATCAATTATTATATAATTATAGTCATTTCGCAAAGGATCTAAAACTTCTTTTAGGCGGTATTCTCGATTATCCGCATTAACTAGCTCAACACTGGCTCCGGCTAAATTTGAATTACTAGGGGCCAGATGTAAATTAGGACTCTTCGTTCGTTTAATTATCTCTCTAAGCCCGACTGTGGAAACTAGAGCCTCATAAAGGCATTGCTCATTGGTATCAGGCGAGAAGCCTAGACCAGAACTAGCATTGGCTTGCGGGTCTAGGTCAACTAAGAGGGTGGCTTGAGAAAAATCGGCTAAATAAGCGCTTAAATTAATAGCGGTGGTAGTTTTGCCCACGCCTCCCTTTTGATTGATAATCGAGATAATTTTAGCCATATAAAATTATTATACTCAATTTAAGTTCCTTTGACAACTAGGGCAAAGATGGATTATAATAAGGGCGATGGCCGCGATGGCGGAACTGGTAGACGCGCACGACTCAAACTCGTGTGGGAGCAATCTCATGAGGGTTCGACCCCCTCTCGCGGCACATTATTTCTCTTTTTAATTAATGAGTGGGTGAAATTATTGACTTCACTATTAAGGACCGACTCGTCATTTTGTAATAATATCTAAGCAATCACCCCGCCACCAAGCACTCGCCGGTTTTTATAAAAAACCGCGCTTTGCCCGCTGGTAATTGCCCTAGTTGGCTGATTTAACTTCACTTCCCTATTTTCAGAAAGCTCTGCTTTAATTCCCTGATGTCCATAGCGAATGACAACTGAGCACTTAAAGGGAAAATGAATATCAGAATTAATTAGATGAAGATTTTTTAGTTTAAAACTTTTTCTATAAAGCAAAGCATCATTCCAATTATTTAAAACCCATAAGGTATTATTTTTGTAATCCAAATTATAGACATAGTAGGGGCCAGATCCACCTATTTCCAGACCTTTTCTTTGCCCAATAGTGTAAAGGGGCAGGCCCTTGTGCCGGCCAATTTCTTTTTTAGTTGCTTGATTTTTAATGGGTCCTTCCCTAAGCTCTAAATGTCTTTTTAAAAAGTCATTATGAGAACCACTGACAAAACAAATATCTTGACTATCTGATTTATTATAATTAACTAAATTAGCCTGCTGAGCAATTTTTCTAGCATCACTCTTTAGATAATTAGCTAAAGGAAAAAGCATCTTGCTAAGCTCTTGTTCACTTAAAGTATACAAGAAATATGACTGATCCTTCGTATCGTCTTTAGCCCGATACAGTCTATTATTTATTACTTTAGAATAGTGCCCACTAGCTAGATAGTCATAGCCTAAGGCCTTCGCCTTTTTCAAAAGCAGACCTAATTTTATTTTTTTATTACAAACTACACAAGGGTTGGGAGTATGACCTTTTTGATAGCTTTCTAGGAAATAATCAACTACTTCCTTTTTGAAAATATCCTTAAAATTAAAGGAAAAAATGGGAATTTTTAAACGATTAGCTACCTTTTGGGCCTCACTGAAAGACTCCAGCGAACAACAGGAATTCTCTCTTTGCCCCTCCTCCTTCCAAAATTTTAAAAAAACTCCCGCTACCTGATGTCCTTGTTTTTTGAGTAAATAGGCGGCTACTGATGAATCAACCCCCCCTGACATGGCTACTAATATTTTCTTCTTTAGCATAATTTATTAAATAATTGTAAATACTCTTGAGCCGTCTTTGCCCAAGCAAATTTACTCGCCTGTCTATAGCCTCTCTTAATTAAACTCTCTCTTAAGTCATCTTCAAAGATTATCATCTCCATCGCCCTGGCCATATCATTTATATCAAAAGGATTGATAGTAAGGGCGGCTTTCTGTACGACCTCCGGTAAGCTAGAAATATTGCTAGTAATTACTGGCACTCCTCTTTTCATGGCTTCAAGAGGGGGAAAACCAAATCCTTCATAGTATGAAGGATAGCATAAAACAATGGCATTTTTAAAAAGTATCTCCTTGTTTTTTTCACTAACATAACCTAGAAATTTGATATCACTTTGATATGGTGAATTTTCCTGCGCTTGATAAACCTCCTTGTTTTTCCAGCCAGCTGAACCAGCCAAAACTAGCTGAGTATCAACTAGACTGATATTATTATCACGAAGAAGATTATAGGCGAAAATTAAACCCGCTAAATTCTTACGAGGTTCAATATTGCCAATATAGAAGATGAAATTCTTTTTTAAGTTATTTTCTTGTAAATAACTATTTTCTTCCTGAGAACTAAAATCAACATTTTTTTCCTTAACGCCAGAATAGATATTAATTGCTAGTTTGTCTTTCAAATTATACAAATCTTTTAAATCTCTTAAGCTATGTTTAGAGACAGCCACTAAGGCATCGGCTCTTTTTATCTGCTTTTTGATATTTAAGGCTTGATGCCAGCAATTTTTTCGAGTAGTAAAAAAATCGGGATATCTAATAAAGGAAAGATCGTGAATCGTTAAAACTTGCTTTACTTGACTACTAAAGGAACTAAAGTTAAAATGTGGCGTCCAAAATATATCTAAAGCAGTTAGTAATTTATCCAGCTTAGGGTAATGAAAAGTTTTTTGTAAAAGATAATTAAATACTTTATTAGGCCATCTAGTTCTCACTAAAGTAGTATTGTCTCTTTTTAAATAACTCATCCGCTCTGAAATGTTAGCAAAGGAGTTATAGAAAAGAAAATATTGATTAACTTTATCTTGTTTTAGGATTTCCTCCAAAAGACAGGCTGTATATTCTGAAACACCACTATATTCTTTATCCATTAAGACTCGGACATCAACTCCAATTCTCATAGCTTTAAATTTGTTTTGTTTTTTATAAAATCCTTCATTTGTTTGATAAAATTTTCTTTGTTAAATAAAAGAGCTTGTTCTCTGATCAAAGAACTCTGCCAGCTGTAATTGGAAAACTTAAGTATTGCTTTTTTAAGCGAGGCCACTGATTGCTCCTTAAAAAACAAACCCGTTTTTTCATTGATAACAGTTTCTAGAGCGCCCCCTTTTTGATAAGCAATGACTGGACGACCGGAGGCCATTGCCTCAACCGCCGTTATGCCAAAATCTTCCTCTTGGGGGTTAATGTAAGCTAGAGAATGGCTATATAAATCAGCTAATTCTTTTTGACTGACTCGACCTAAAAACTCAATATTACTGGCTCCCTTGGCTAGTTTCTTTAAACGCTTTAAGTCAATTCCATCACCAAAGATCTTAAGCTTCTTGTCTTTTAACTCTAAAAAAGCCTCAATAATTAAATCAATTCTTTTGTAAGGAGCCAGGCGACAACCAGCTAGAAAGTAGCTGTCCTTATCAAGAAAGTCACTGATCTGGAATTTATCGGTTTCTACCGGGGGGTAAATAACAAAGGACTCTCTTTTATAATACTTCATAATTCGTTTTTGAACCGCTTTTGAGTTAGCAATGAAGTAATCAACTCGGGAGGCAGCACTTAAATCCCACAATCTTAAACGGCTCAGTGAGAGAGAGATAATCTTTTTTAATACCTTATTATACCTCAACTCATTGATATATTGGTGGGTATCGCTCCACAGATAGCGAGTTGGGGTGTGGCAATAGCAGATATGAGGAATATCGGGACTAGTAATTACCCCTTTAGCAAATGAGCTAGTATCAGAAATTACTAAATCAAATTCTCTTAAATCAAAAAACTCCACTGCTAGTGGCATCAGTCGCAAATACCATTTATAGTACTTAACCCCAAAGGGAAGTTTTTGAATGATTGATGTTTCTATCTTATGTTGACTGAAATTTTTTTGTACATTTTTTTTCTCATAAAGCAAGGTATAAATAACAGCTTGCGGAAAAATTTCCGTCAAAACCTGAAGAAGCTTTTCGGCTCCGCCATCTTGGGCTAAATGATCGTGGATTAAAGCGACTTTCATAATTATTCTGTTTGCCTATTTTTTAAAACTGCTAAAGGAGTTCTTAAAAGAATGGAAAAATCTAGGAGTAATGACCAATTTTCAATGTAATAAACATCTAATTTAACCTCTTCTTCAAAAAGAAGATCGCTACGGCCAGAAATCTGAGCTAGACCAGTAATACCCGGTTTGATGCTGAGAGTTTTCTTATGATGATTTTCATATTTTGCCACTTCTTCAGGTAAATGCGGCCGGGGACCAACCAGACTCATTTTGCCTCTAAAGACTAGAAATAGTTCAGGCAATTCATCAATTGAAAAACGACGAATAAATTTACCAAAACGAGTTATGCGCGGATCATCTTTAATTTTCACTAAAGGTCCGTCCGCTCTTAAATTATCCTTAGCTAATTCCTTGTAGCGTAAACTATCAGCCCCTGGAATCATTGAGCGAAACTTAAAATAGCGGAAAGCCTTCCCTCCCTCGCCAATTCGGGTTAAGGGCGAGCCATCGTCGCGATAGGAGAAAAAGATTGGCCCTTTTGAGTCAATTTTAATAATTAAAGCAGTTAAAATTAGAATTGGAGATAAAATAATGATTAAAAGACTTGAAACAATAATATCAAAAATTCTCTTAGCAATCCTACCCCAACCTTCTAGCGTTGTTCTTTTCACTTCCACTACCGGAATGCCAGCAATTTCTGCCACCTCGCTTCTTAAAACTTTTATCTCCAATAAATCAGCAACATAACGAAAGCCCAGATGGTTTTCTGAAGCAAAGTCAAACAAACGGAGTGTCTCAGCCTTGCTCAAATTAGGATCACTTTGGATAACTTCATCTAAGCGATTATTTTCCATAAATTCAAGTAAATCCTTGGCACTGGCAATAGAAAAATCGCGTAATTTTTTGACCACCTTAAAGCCTGACTTATTATTTCTAGAAAACTCTGCCATTAATTTCTCAACACTCAAGCTAGAGCCAATTAAAACTACATAAGAAAGGCCATAACCGTATTTATATAGCTGTTTTTTAAGCCATCTGATAAAAATCCTGGTTAAGGAAACGAAAACAATCGCCAAAACAGTGCCCACTAAAACAATGAAACGAGAATCAAATAATTCTCGTTGAAAAAATATTATGATTGCCACCACTGCCAGAGCGCTAAAACAAGCTAAGAAAATTCTAGCCAACTCTTTGGCTAATCGTCTAAAACCAGTAAAGGAATAAAGCCCCGAGAAAGCAAAAACAAGTAGATAGATAAAAGCGACAAAAAGCAGGACTCGGAAATATTCATTTAAAGGCAGATCGAATATAACCGGCCTAATGTCTACATAAAAAGCACTAAAACGAAGGTAATAGGCGCTCAGTCCAGCTAAAATTAACATTAAATAATCAAGGGGTAATAACAAAAAACCAAAAAATAGATCTTTTGATTGTTTCATAGAAAATATTAAAAATAATTATTAGTCTAGGCGATAAGCCGGATTCTGTCGTGGACGGCCATTTATCTAGCTTAATTGTTGCCAATTAAGTCAAGCGAGCTACTTTTAACCAATAAATTGGCTTTGCTCTTGCTTTAAGTGGGGTTTACCCTGACATCGCTGTCGCCAGCGAGCACCGCCTGTAACAGGCGACTTTTCACCTTTCCTTAACTAAAAAAGCTAAGTAGTATTGTCTCTGTGGCACTTTCCCTAGGATTACTCCCGGTGGCAATTAACCACCACTCTTTTATTAAAGTCCGGACTTTCCTCTTTAAGAGAAACTCTTAAAGCGACCGCCTACCTAGGCTAATAATTAGCTTTATCATACCAAAGATTAGCTAAAAAATCAAGACTGTTAGAGCAAGGCTCTTGTCCGGCAATAATATTGAGAAATGCTATAATTTTTATACCATTACAAAACAAATTGTCATTCGCTTAAACTGTGCTCAAAAGCAACCTGGTCGGCTTGCAAAGACCCCTCCCATATTTTTAACTCATCAAAATCAGATTGTCCTATTGAGCTAAAAATCTTTAACTTATTTAACTCCGGCTCAGGGGCCAGATAAGGGATAAATTGCTGAGAAAAACAAGGCTCACCATTGATATAGAAGCTAAGAGTATGTAGATATTTATCATAACTTAAAGCTAAGTGATGCCAAGTGTCCGCAAAATCATAGGAACAAAGAGCGCCTTCTTTTTGTTGAAAAATATAGGCAACTGAAGAGCCCTCTATTCTTAAGCCAAAATGATCAGCCTCGTCCTCAGATAAAATTAAATATGTAAAAGAATTATCGGGATAGGAACTATTTTTCCACCAAAAAGATAAAGACATTTCCCCGCCCTTAATTGTTGGATTTAAGTCTTCTATTACATGGCTATAAAACTGACTAGACCGCAGGGCATTTTCTCTTTTACCATCAACTACTAAAGCATTAAAGTCAATCTCTAAGTCTAAATTACCGACACTAGCTGAGCTAGTCGTCCCCTGAGCTTGATCAAAGAGCCAGGCATATTTTAAAGCCGGCTGATTTTGTGCCTCAAAGTAAGTAGCTGGTGATAGGGGTTTAAACTCAGCTAAAGCACCTCTTTCTTCGCTTGTTAAACCACGATGCCATAAAGCCACTTCGTCAAAATCAACCCGCCCACTATCAGCCAATAGCTGAAAATTACTATAGGAGGGTAAGAGGCCATTGAAAATATGCGAAAAAACTTGATTGCCATTGACCTCTAGATACCAAGCATGACTATCCTCTGCCAACTTATTAAAACTAATGAGCATTCTCTGCCAATTTTCGTTTACTAAGTAAGGGTCATGTCTAATTCTTCCGGTAACTCCTGGGAAGCCACTATTAAACTCTGTCTGATGACTAAAGAAACGAACATTTAATTCCCGCTCTTCTTCATTGCCAAAAAAACGAGTCGTTATTCTTGAGTAATCATCCTTTGCTTTATACATAAAAGACAGGGCAAACTGATTGCCATCAATTATTTCTGGTAATTCAAAGCTAAAAGCTTCTAAATCACCGTCTAAATGACGCGAACAGCCCCAAAAATTACTTAACCAAGGTCCATTACTAGTAATATACAAGGGATTGGGCGTAAAGCGACTCAATTCATCAATCGCTAAATTGCCGTGACAATCATCAAAATGCCACAAATGAGCAATATCGGCTATCTCCAAGCTCTCAGCTGCACTATAGGGAGCAAAACCAGGTGGAGAATAATCAGGCACTAAAACACTTTGATAATTAACTGGTAAAACATTAGTTAATGGCCACAAAAGAAAATCAAAGAAATTATTTTTACTATCATAAATCGTTAATAATTTTTCATGTTGCCCGCCAGCAATAATGTCTTCTAAACTAGTGGTAGCCAGAGCTTTGCGCCGCAAAGCTTGACCCTCTAAAATCTCCGGAGCAGCTTGATTGTAATAATATTGAGCCTCACCAAAGCCAATTTTATCAATAATATCTTCATCCTCATCACTGCTAACCGTGTTTGAAGCAAGATACAGAGTGTAGCCACTGCCACTCCAAGTAAATTCACTGCGCAAAGCAATGGCATCAGCTTGACTGAGCCACTTATCATCAGCCATATTTCTAACAATTAAGTATGGCGACTGGGCTTTAATAAGGCGACCACTAGGATAAAGAGCATCTTCATTCTTATCAAAACGAATCAAAATTGGATAATTTTCACTTTGGTAAACCTTATGAAGCCTTATCGCCTGCTCTTCTAAGTCAATGTCCTTATCGCCATAATTAAAAATCTCCACAAAATCATTTTTGCCTTCAGCTGAAACCCGGCTGATTAATAAAGTTAAGTCGACTAGCTCCTCCTCTTCATCTTCCTCAACAATCTCTTCTTCCTCTTCCTCAATAATCTCTTCTTCCTCTTCTTCATCCTCATC
>CAYZMF010000009.1:9339-20713 GCA_964479455.1 uncultured Gammaproteobacteria bacterium
TCCTCATCCTCAATTATTTCTTCTTCCTCTTCTTCATCTTCATCATCTTCAATAATCTCTTCCTCTCTAACTCTCAGTAATTTAAAGTCAGTAAAATTATTAAAACTTCTGCCCAGGCTACTTTTCCTGACTAAAATATGATTATCAAGAATCTCTAAAGCGGGTTTTTCTTGGTAATATTTAGCCGTCCCAAAGCCGACTTGATCAATAATATCTTCATCGCTATCACTGCTAACTGGACCGGAAGCTAAATACAAACTGTAGCCACTCTTAGTCCAATTAAAGCTGGAGCGAAGAGCAATCGCATCAGCCCTGTCTTTAATCTCAGGGCTAGCTTTTTGACGGGCAATTAGATAGCTTGACTTGGCTTTTATGCTAGTATCAGTCTGGAAAAGAACATCAGATTGATTGTCAAAACGAATTATTATCGGAAAATTAGCGCTTTGGTAAGCCTTATGCAGTCTAATTTTTTCCTCAACTAAGTCAATGTCAAGATCGCCGTAGTTGTATAATATTAGGTAGTCATCTAAATCTTGAGCAGAGATTTCTTCAATTAAAAGACTTAATTCCTTTTCACTTTCGCTAATTATTTCTTCTACATCTTCCTCCTCCTCTTCTTCTTTACTCTCAGGCAGCAGATGAACCGTATTAATTTCCTTATCAACTCTGAGCACTTCTTGAATTTTGTTTTCTATAAGCTTCTCTTCTTTCTCTTCTTCCTTAATAATTAGCTCTTCTTCAATTATTTCCTCTTCTTTAATCCTCAGTAATTTAAAGTCATCAAAATTATCCTTACTCCTCCCCTCCATTGTTTTTCTCACTAATATATGATTGTCAAGAATTTCTAGAGCGGGTTTTTGCTGGTAATATTTAGCGGTCCCAAAGCCGACTTGGTCAATAATATCCTCGTCACTATCATTGCTAACTGGGCCTGAAGCTAAATACAAGCTGTAGCCATTACCGGTCCAGCTAAAGGCTGAGCGCAAAGCAATTAGATCAGCCTTTTCTTTAAGTTTGGGACTGGCCTTGTCTCTGACAATTAGAAAACTTGACTGAGCCTTAATGATTAAATCAGTTTTTAAATGATAGTCAGCTTCATTATTAAAACGCAAAATTATGGGGAAATTAGCGCTTTGATAGGCTTTATGTAATCTGATATTTTCTTGGCCTAAATTAATATCCTTTGAGCCATAATTATAGATTTCCAAATAATCATCTAAACCCTCAGCTGATATTTTAGAGATAAGTAAACTAAGTTCTTCAACTAATTCAGCCTCGTTTTCTAGCTCTTTAATCTCTGCTTCCTCCTCGTCTAAATTCTCTTCATATTGCTCTAAAACAATTTCTTGCCTCTCTAAATCTCGCTTATCAATTTCTGCTACTTTCTCCTCAGTCGTCTTTCCTTTAAATAATGAGCTAATATTGTTAATAATTATCTTGAGACTAGAGACAGGATTATTAATTAAAGACCAAGCCACTGCTGTTTTAAAATTGGAACTCTTGCCCCTAATATCACTAGCTTTGAAATAGCTACTAAGCTCAATATCAAGCTTTTGTTCTTTGAGGCTGTTTTGTAAAAATTGGGTATAGGGGAGGAAGATATAGCGCTCCCCAGCCACTTCCTTGCCAGCATTATAGCCAATTAATTCTGGGGCAGGTAAAATAGTATTTTTTTGGCGATTAATTTTGGAAAATTCAAAAATAGTGGAGAAAACATCGCCTTGGCTGTTATAAACACTGAAATTATCAAAAGCATCTTTAGTGATATCAACTGCGTACTTTTCCTGATCATACTCCAGAGCGCTCAATCTTTCTGGATAAAGAGCATTAGCGCTTTCGTAAATCTTTTCGGCTAAGCCGACACAGGTCCACTGCCCGCTTAGTGGCCCTTTCTGTTCCCTGAAATTTATATCATAAGCTAAATCTCGCTCCGCTAAGCTTTTAGCAATTGAGACCGCCTTGGCTCTTTGCCAAGGACTGGCTAAGTAAGGAATTTTCGCTCCTAAAAATTCTTCGCCTTCCTCTAAATTAACAAAAAAAGCCGCTGGGGTTTTTACAATCCCATCGCCTAAAGCTTCAACCACATAGTCAAGACCATCAATTTTGCCGACATAAATTCCAACATGTCCTGAATTCACCTTGTTAGCCACCCCATATGAGCTTTCCATTAAATAATCAGCATTCTTGCCATAAATTTTGCCCTCCGAAGAAGTTCGGTAAAGCAAAGTGCCGGGCTCAAGGGCATTCCCATTTAAAGGAAGGCTTAACAAGATTAAACTTATTAAAAAAACTAAGTATCTCATATTTTAAAAATTAATAATAGCGATAATATTCCTGCCACTCTAAACTTTCAACCTTAGGCAGTCTTAAATTAGCCTTAAGAAGCTCATTTAAAGCTAAAGCCGCGTAGCCCCGCGCAAAGACATCAAGAGTCTTGCTCTGATAAACCTGACTTAAATACTGGCTGACTAATTGAGGATGCTTTTGATAATAATCCGATATTAGCCAGACTAAATTAGAACTTAAAGATAGGTCAAAATTATTATTAATCAGCGCTTCAGCTAAAATATTTAATTCTTGCTCACTTAAATCACTAATATTTTTTAGAGCTGTTTTTTTTAAAGACAAGGGATAATTACCGAGAATAATGGCGATATATACATCATTAGAATCATAAATACTTAAGATAGCTAGACTAATTAGCTTGTCTTCCAATTTAACTAAATTATCATCAATCTTTTTTTCTAGCTTCTCTTTTAAATCTAAGTTATCTTTAAAATCAGCCGGATAATGCTTAACTAAAAATTGCTTAGCCTTTAAGGAGATATTAAGTTCCTCTAATTGTCGCCATTTATTGCTTAGACTATAATTTAAATCTTTTAGAGTTTTAATGATTGCTAAACTATAGTCATCATTGACGCTTTCTAAAAAATCATTTTTCAAAATTTCAAGCACCATCTCTTTATCTGATTTATAGAAATCAAGGAAGATCTCCCTTAAAACTTGACGATCTATTAAACATTGACCATAACAATCATCATTAAAAGAAGCCTGCCATTTAGAGAAAGCAATTTTAGCCCTAAGCTCGCTGGGATAGTCTAGCCAGTCTTTAAAAAGAATTCCCTTAAGGAGTATAAATAATATAATTAAAAAAAGACTAATTGAAGAAATTACAATTAATTTTAATTTCTGCTTTTTAAATAGTTTTGGGAAATAAAACATACCCCTGCAGTCTAGCAGGGTTAGTTTAAAGAAAGGGCTAAATTATGATAAAAAAATTATTTATTAATTTCTTCAATAAATTCCCGCAGATATTCTTCTAGGCTGGGATCTAGGCTAGCGGCCGCTTGAGCCGCGGCAATTGCCCGATCTGTTCGCCCTAATTCTAAATTATAGCGGCCTAAAGCTACGAAGACATTAGGATCCTTTGGCCGTAGATAGGCTAATCTTTCTAGTAAGTAAACGGCCATTTGTATATCCTCCTTCTCTTGATAATGCTCAATGCCAAAGATAATTAAATTTTGTAAATTCAAGACATTGACACCGCCCTTTAAAAGACAGCTCTCCAAATTTTCTATTGCTGCCTCCTTCTCCTCTTCAACAAACTCTATTTGAGCTAATTGACAATAGCCATCAGGAAAATTTCTATTAAAAGAAATCGCCTTGTTAATACTTTCCTTAGCTAGATCAATATTAGAACTTAAAAGATAAAGCTGGGCTTGGCTGAGGTAGAGGGGGGCTCTTTCGGGGCTGGAGTCAATCGCTCGCGAAATAGAGTCAAGAGCTTGCTGGTAATAGATATCTGCTTTATCTTTATCAAGACGATAATGACGAACAGCTGTTTCTAAAACCCGGGTCAGTTGTAAATTTCGCAGGGTATCTTCCCGATTATCACTGACATTTTTTTCCGCTAAAGATATTATATACTCAATCGCTTTGTCTTGCTCAGTTTCCTTTAAATTATCAATAATTCCAGGATTGCTAGCGTAAAGATTAACTAAGATGCCCCGGGCATCCTTATCTAAAATACTCGGTATCGCTAGCGAGCTTTGATGGTTTAAGAAAGCGCTGTAACCTTTTTTTTGCATGATTTCAACATAAGCAGCTAGTGAATTTTTTAAATTAAGATAGGAGCGATAATTAACACTCAAGACTAAATACAAAGAAGTAAGACTGCTAATAATTAAAACAATGATGCCAATTTTAGAGCGACTAAGTTTAATAGTCCCTTGAAACTCACCTTCAATTTCCTGTCTTTCGGAGAGGTAGCTAATGTAGGCAAGCAGGATCATTAGACTTAGATAAGTAGTTTGACTATCAAAAACTGCTAAATTTTGCACGAAATAGGCAATTAGAAGGGCAATTAAAATTAAAATCTCCTTTCTTAAGGCCTTATCTTTTTTAAAGAGTTTTATTAAATAATATAAAACAAAAACAAAAATACTTAAGTAGCTAAAAAGACCCAGCAAGCCAGTGGTAGCGGTGATGTCAATAATATTATTATGCGCCCGATCAAAGTAGGTTTCACTGCGAGAATATGATAAAAAGCGAGAATCGAAATGCTTATCAAAAACATAAGCATAATTGCCATAACCAACTCCTAAAATTGGTTGCTTAGGAAATTCCTTTAAGGCCGCCTCCCAAGAAACTAAACGCGTTTGAAAAGTTGGCTTATTAAAAGTCAAACCCCTTAAAAAGGAATTAGCCTGAAACCAGTCTTGATTGGCTTGGCTAAAGAAGGCCACAATTAGGATTAAAAAAAGCGTAGCCGCTCCTAAGGATATTTTTTTAAATTTACGCTGGGGAGAAAAAATACCCAAGAGAAACAAAAGTGCCAGGAGACTAAAACCAAGGCCAAAAATAGCGCCACTGGTTTTAGCTAGGGCAAAAGCTAAAAGCATGGGGATAAGGGCTAGCAAGAAAAAATAGCGCCACTTATTATCATAATAACGGAGAAAAAGGATTAAGCTAAAATAAATATTAAAAATTAGGTAGCCACTAACATAGGCGGTATTACCAATCGTCCCAGCCGATTGACCTAGTAAGATAGAGAAAGACTCAGTGACTGCCATTATCACTGAAAAACTTAAAATTAAACGCCAATCCCGCCTATTTCTAAAAGCGGTGATTAGGTAGAAATAAAGGAGGAAGTAATGGCTTAGATAAAACCAACCCAGCATTCGCTCAGCATTACCCCAAAAACTCAGATGGAAGTCAATGCTAATAAAGCAAGATACTAAAATTGCCAAAAGATAAGCAATTAAGCCATAGGCAATTAATCTTTTTTTCGGTCTAAATTGAGGGAAATAAATTAAAAGAATTAGCCAAATAGGCAACAAAAGTTCAACAATAATGTTTAAGGGAATTTGCTTGGAAGTGATATAGGGGAAAAGAAGGGTTTTAAAAACAAAAAAGATGGTCAAAAAAGATAATAAAACCCCAATTTGCAAGATTTTTTGCAATGATTTAGCGGATAACATAATTATTTATTATCAAGTAGTTTATAAGCGATCTTAACATCAACTGGTAATTCTGAAACTAAGTTAGAATTTTCTCCCTTCTCCTGCCAAATTTTTAAGTAATAACGCCCTTCACCGACAATTGGTAGACCAGCAATATTAATGCGATTACGGAAACGCAAAACCCCGGACTTTAATTTAAAACTATTATTAAATTGATTAAGTAGCTGACCACTAGGACCAATTAACTCAATTTTAATTTTTAGCTCTTCTTCTGCTTGATTAGCTTCTCTTGACCAGAAGCTAACTAACTGAAAATTTGCCGGGATAATCATTTTGCCATCGGCGGGCATTTTTTGCTTATCTAAAGTCAAGCTAATTTCCTCGACACAGGAGAAAATACTTAAAATATTAGTTTCATTATCAATCGCTGATTTCTCACATAAAATAGACCAAACATGTTTCATATATTTTCATTAAATAATTATAGCTTTATTATAGAATACGAAAGGAGAATTGACAAGTCAAGAATTATTTGCTATAAAAAAATTAGTTCATTAAAAAAGGAGGTAAAATGATGTCTAATTTAGTTTTTACAGTAAAACTCAGAAATACTGAAGCTTTAATTAAGCCAGGGATTGAAGTCTCTAATTTGATAGTTAATAAAGAGAAAAAAACAGTCCTGCCTTTTGTGAAATTAAAAAACAGTAAAAGTTCTCAATCACTATTTGTCAGGGTCTCCTTCGATAATCAGCTCTGGGAAAACTGGAAAAAATCTGGCTATCAGGGCAAAATACTCAGAGCCCGACTCAAAGATAGCCTACCTAAAGCTCTAATGTCTTCTAGCCTTGAAACAAACATAAATCGAGAACAAGCCATCGTTCTTCTTGAAGGAATGAGAATAACTGACTCAAGTCTAAATGTAATTGCCTGGACTCGACATAAAAGCGACTATGATATCTTAGTCCTAGTTAAAAAAAACCAAGCTATCAGATTGGGTAATAAAAACTCTCTATTATTTGATGGCTACCGTTTAAAAAAATTAGTTGAAAAATAATCATCCAAGGAGCTCGCTGCTCCTTTTTTCATAGACAGCCTAAATAATCAATACAAAGATGTAAAATCAAACTACTAAAGAAATAGCGGTAGCGACTAAAAAGACCAACTATATATAGAGGAAAAAAATACCAGGAATGAAATAAGTGATTATTAATACTACAGCGCCCTTCCAAGTAAATAGGGCTAGACAGCAAATGATCAAGGTCAATTAAATTAGCCAAAAAAATCTGCCAAAAGATTGTTTTAACTTTAACTTCGCTTTTTAAATATTTTTTTTCTAAAAGAAAGAAAAAGATAAAGAGAAGAAAAGAAACGATAAGATGTAAACACCAATCAGATTGTAATAAGATATTAATAGGCATTGATTCTTTTTAAGACTTGTGCTAAGTTTTTAACTTAGTTCTTTTATATATTAACAAAAAATCATAGTTATGGATATAATAGTTTTTTATTTACCCAGCTTCTTTAGAGAAGCTAAACCACAAATTGCTTACTACACCGGTAGCAAGTATCAAAACTTGTTGGTGTTGGTCAGCAATGTTGTTGACCTCGCTGAAATACGAAAAACAGCGACTGACACCTATCTAGACTGGCTTGCCTTAAACAAACCGGAAAATATGGCTTGGAAAGCCAAACTACGCCATTTGGCCGGAAGAGAGGTCAGGAATCCAAAGGAAAGAAAGATTAAATTGAGTTCCGGGGCACCGGGTTTTAGCTCAATTGATGGCACAATTATCGTTAGCTTTAAAAAAGAGCTACCCGAAAAATACTACCTCTTTTAAAGCCAGACCGCCTCAAGTTAGAGGCGGTTTTTTAAAATCATATTGACATAATCCCTCTAATGTCCTAATATATTTTAATGTTCATTAAAAATATATAGAAATGGAAAAAATTAAAATTTTCTTGAAATCATTTTTAGCAGCTTTAGTGATCCTATTAATATCTACTTGTCTAGTAGATAAATACACAAGCCTCCTGCTTACTAGTTTTAGCTTCTACCTAGCCATCCTTCACTATTACCACAAGGTTAAGCTAAGACAAGTAAATGAGTTTAGGATATCAAGATCCAAAACAAAAGGCAGTCAAGTAAGCAATCAAAGAATTGCAAAACTTAATTATTTTTTAGCCTATACGCTAGCAACCGTTAATATTTTTGGAATTATTAACTATATTCTAAAAATTAATGAAGGCGCTTGGAATGAAGCTCTCTCCTGGCCACTTAGTCTGCTTGTTATTATCTTGCTGATAATCTCAAACTATGGCTTAAGCCACATTAAAAAGATTTTTATCGCCTCAATTCTGGCCTTAATCGTCTTGCTGGTAATTAGCTTTATCGTTAATCTCTGGATAGCTATTCCCTTCGCAGTGGGAACTTTTATTGCCGCCCACCTTGGGTATATCCTTCCCTATCAAGAAAATAAAGAGGATTTTTATAAAAAAATTTCTCTTTATGCTTTGGTGGCTACAATAATTGGCTTTATCTTCCTTTTAAATCAGATTTTCAAAATCTATTGGTTTGACTGGATGATTGCTCTGTCCTGGCCCTTAATTGTGGCTACTAGACTTATTTTCGTGCCTGAGTCATTTGAAAAGGCGATGTTAATGGAATAAATCTAAACTCAAAATAATCAAGATGTACGAAAAATTAGAAAAAATTATAGATTTGATAGGCGAGAACTCAATTAAGTTATTCGTCGGCATACTGGCAATCTACCCCGCCTATGCCATCACTGGAATGCTTTACGCCAGCCTTCTCGCTGGCGCCCTGGGCTTTTACATGGCCCACTGCTACTATCTAGTCAAAAGAAGACTAAAAATGGCAAAAAAGCCATACAACAAGATTAAAATCATACAAAGAATGGAAGCGACGATCGACGAGACCGCTTTTATTCTCCTAGCCCTTAGCGTCCTCGGGATCGCTAACCAAGTCTTTAAAATTTATTTTAAGGATTTAATGATAATCTTTTCTTGGCCGCTTATGATTACGGCCATTGTCTTGCTAATTTTTAGCAAGTATCTAAAAAAATATTTCCTTAAAAAAGAAAGCCTCATATAATATGAGGCTTTTTCAATAGAAAGGCTTTAGATCGCTATTTCTCTGACCAGCCTTAATCATAGTAGACTGACCGTTGAGGCACTTTATCTGATAAGGGCCAATAAACTCCCAGCTAGGCAGGTTTTCCCCTGACTGGCAGAAATAGACAAAATAGTAATTTTCTTGGCTTTTATCTAAGCCAAAGATAATTGAAAAATTTTGCTTCTCTCCTTCTTCATTAAAATAATGACCAAGACCAATGGCAAGTCCATTCTCCTGATAGGCCTTAGTCAAAAAGAAACGATAACTTCCCATAACTTCAAACCCATAAAGATCTAAGTTTCTTTTAATTGGTGTTTGCCAATTATTAGGATAAGCCAAAGAAAGAAGTTCAAGAAGAAAGCTGGAATCAACTTCATAAACTCCTCCCTTTTTTTCAATAAAATCGGAGTAAACAGTCTCAATTAGATAAGCGCTAGAGCTAGGCTGAGCTTCTAAATTAAAGACAATAATTGTAAAAAAACTAAGAAATACAAGAAGCTTTTTCATGACTTTAAATTTTTAAATGAACAATATTCTAATTATTTCTAAAAAAATCTCCGTAAACATCAGTCTTTATATCAAACAATAATTCATTTTCATCAGCTTTGTCAACAAAATTAATTTTTAAATCTTCAATTAAAGCTAAAGGTTTTCTTTCCGCTCCCTCGCCCATCTCAAAAACAGCGGCCACTGCCAAACTATCAGCCACATTAACCCGAGAATATTTCAGTTTCCTGCCAAAAATATCTGGCTGAGCAATATATGACCTTAGGGGCTTAAAACCGGCATAAGCCATGGCAAAGCCAAGAATTCCTTTTTTTAAAAAAGCAGCTCGACTATCAACAATAATGATTCCTAAATTATTAATTTTAAATTTTTTCTTCAGCTCTTTTCTTAAATATTTAGCTTCCTTAAAACAATTTAGAGGTAAAAGAATAGTTTTACCATCAGCATTAGACTGATCAAGACCAGCACTTTTAAGGAGCATTCCCTCTTTTATCGTTAGCCAGGTATATTTTGTTTTTAAAGCCCAATCACTTTCCTTTTTAATTAAAGCCTCTCTTTCTGATTCATCCTTAATAGTCGCTACCCTCCCTTGAGAAAGAGCCAGAATCTTTGAGCTAATTACTAAAACACTATCCTCTTTAATTCCCTTGAGATGTTTAATAATAAAAGGCAGAAGCCTTTCTCCTTCCTTGAAAATTCTTGTTTTGATGCCTTTAACTATCATAATAATTGACTGAGCTATATATTATAGCTTAGAAAACAAGCTTTGACAAAAAATTGCCTAGCTGATATTCTTTTCTTACAATTATTTTTATTGTTTAATTAAAAATATATAAAATGGCAATTTCTGCAAAAAGTTTTGAGGCCACTGGTCTAAGTGATTATGGGGTTATAATAAAAATACTTAATCAAAAAAATTCGTTTCTGGGAGAGAGATCCCAATTAGAGGTGGAAAAATTCACCATCAATATAGAAATAATCCCGGAAGGTGCTTGTAAAGCTGATGGAACGCTATACTACACTTCAAATAAAAGAAATTAAAACAATGCCCGTTTATTTCAAAAAAACGGGTTTTTTTATTCCCCTTGATATCAACAAGCTCCCTTTATAATCTACCTTTATCCTAACATGACTTAGATTTTGATTTTTAAATAATCATTACTAATCCCTAAGGCAAGTTCTCTAATTATCCTAAAGGCATCAGCCAGGCTCCAGATACTGCCTTTTCTCCACTTTGAGGCTCACAGATACCATGCCGCCCCCTTTTCTTCCCCCTGAAGGAGAATAGGGGCTAATAAGGCTAGGTTTACAAGCCCCTTTCTTCCTCTAAAGTCTTAAGATCTTTTAATTCCTTAAGACGAGAAAAACTAATTGCCACTGAAGCATAGAAAGCATTTTGAATCTCTCTTTTAGTGGCCACATTAGTATCTTCATCTACCACTAAATCAACTGCCTCCTTGGCAAACTTAAGAAGAAAGATAGCCTCTCTTTGATTTAAATTGACACCTACTTGTTTTTTCATTAATTTATTTTTAAGTTAATTAATAAATATCCTTATTATTATCATAGCAAGCCAGTCTAATAATTAAAATGTCTCTAGCCCCGGGACCTGACTTGAGGTCGCCCCGCAAAGACAGGAACTCTTTCCCTTGCTCTTAAGTTTTTAATTACTAAGTCCTGCTTTTTAAAACTTTGACAGGAAGGATTAGGCACTCTAGCCCCCAAGAGATCTGCCAGATTAAAAAGTAAGTTGGCTCTGGAAAGCTCATAAATAATTGTTTTTTCTTCATAAGTTTGAAGTTAGTTTATAATAACTAAACTATACAATATAGCCAATATCAGGGGCTTAACTTAACTCTAACTTAATTATAAACTAAAAACATTAATTAAACAAAAACAATTTAATAACTAAAAGAGCGACCCCTTAAGGCCGCTCTTTGTTGCCAATTTATATTCTAGGAAAATTGGGAAAGACTTAGAATAACTAGTATTTCATTGAACCAAAGTCAATTGGTTGGGTGAGTACATATTCGCTAGTATATCCTTCTGAAGTTGGTGCCCAGCTTGTGCCAAATCTTTCAAACCACTTTAAGTTATTAGTTCCAACAACATCACTTAAGGATACACCAAATCTATCATCAGTCTCTATAGATGAAGTATCAGCTACAACTCTATAAGTTTTACTAGAATTCTTTGGAACAATAGACTCAAATCCAGTAAAGACAGGGGTGGCACCTTCGGTGGCACCTTCAGCTAATTGAGTTGTACCTTC
>CAYZMF010000010.1:0-20316 GCA_964479455.1 uncultured Gammaproteobacteria bacterium
TATTAATTTATTAACTTCATTATTATCTTTATTTTTTAAATGAATTTGTCCGGCAAACTTGGTTTTAAAATAGTACTCCTGAATTTCTCCTTGTCTTAAATGAAGCTCCTTTTGGTCTAAAATTAGATTATAATTATCATCCATAGCGTTAAGGTCTAAGCGTACCGTCTCGCCTATTTTAAGTTCAATTGATTTAGGAAAAAGTTCTCCATTAACCGCCATTAAACTAAATTTAGTTAAATCAGCACTGTTGAGTTTAACTCCTCTTTTAGGGCTAATAATCTCGATTGGTCTTAGTAAGGCAGATTGACTCAAAAAAAGATTATCAGGCAGGGCATAACTTCGATTGATAAAAAAAAGAGAAAAAAGAAAGCAAAAAGAAATTATTGAAAATAATGTAAAAAAAGTATATTTTTCCTTTCTATCTCTAAATATTTTCATAATTTTATTATAGCAATTTTAAAAGGTTTTAACAATATAGTTTAAAAACGAATATCAACACTTCTTCTTGTCTTTAAAAAAGAACCAAGAGAGGTAAAAACATTTTCACTAAAACCAACTTGGTGAGAAGCTTCAGTGAAATTAACGGAATAGGTGGCTCCTGAAGAATTAATTATGGTGTCGCTAATTACCTCACCAAGTGAGGTCGTCAAATCAATCTCCTGGCTAATTCTAACTCGATATAGTAATTCTTCAGCCCCCGCTTCAGCTGCGTAATAGGCTTTAGTAGAATGAGATTGGATACTAGCCATTTGAATGCCGCTTAAAGCCATTGAGGCTCCTCCCAAGACAATTACAATCACAAAACTCAAGACTAAAAGAGTGAGAAGGAGAATACTACCGGGCTTGTTTTTTTTATCTTTCTTCATAAAAATTTTTAGGGAGAAGCGTAATGGCGGGAAGCGATGGTGGTTTGTAGATGCATTTCAATTGGCTCCGGTCCACTGTCGGCTTGGGCTTGCAAGCTGATAACAATATAGGCCTGTTGTTGTGGGCCCTGCACAGCGGTAAATTCTAAATTACTAATTGAAATTTTAGCTGGACTTAAAAAAGCAGTCTGAAGATCTCTGCTCACTTGAAAACGACCAACTCCACCGTTTTCTACTAAACTATAGATAACACATTCATCATGATAATTTTTTAGATATAATTCATTATTATTAACTACATTAAATAACTGACCTTCACTTAAATTACATTCACCGGCGCTTTGACTGGCTTGAGCCATTCTAATCTCTTTAGCAATTACTTCAAAAAAGTATTTGACACTTTCTTGAAGATTAGAAGTCGCAGCCGCTCTTCTTTGCCCCTTTAAAACCGCATCAAATATTTGCAAAGAGGTGACCATTAAAATAACAAAAATAGACATTGATACTAAAATTTCAATTAAAGAAAAACCCGCTTTGTTTTTAATTCCTTTTTTCATAAATTAAATATCTTCAATTAAACCAGCGAAGTTAACTTGAACTGTCGTGGTGGCATTAGTCTTTAAGTTTTTCAAGGTAATCAAACCATCATTGAAAGAGTCATTAATATAGCTTAAAGGGTCAGGCGGTAAAAAGACAATATTTAAAACATCTGATGACCCCACTGAATCTATCACAATATCACTTGGTAAGGTGATAAGCCGGGCACCTAAGGTCTCATCGCCTTCGCCAACGCTATAGCTTCTGTTTGAGTCTTCATCAGCGAAAATAATATACTCTTGATTAGAGGAAACATCAAAATGTATTCCCCAACCACCCGCCGGCATCGCCCCAGCATACTCTACTAAACCTAAAGCATTGGCTTGAGCGAGGCGAATATCTCTGATCAGTAGTTGAGTAGCTAATTGTAGATCGCTTTGCCGACCGGCCTGGCGATAGTTAGTGACAAAAATAGCACTTAAAATTGCGATGATAAAAAGACTAGTTAAGGTCTCAATTAAAGTTATTCCCGCTTTATTCATATTTATTTTTATTTAACTCTATACCAATCATATAATACTGTACTGACTGTATATTCAAAATTAGTCCCAAATTCTTCCCAGTAAACCGTTGAAGAAAGCTCTATTGCCTCATTATCATTGGGCTCAACTGTTGCATCGGGAGCTAAATTATTTAAAAAATTAATCCGAATTAAACGACTGAAATTAGTTGGCACATAGCCGGTCTCTTCAGCGTTAGTATTATGTTGATAGCGATTATTTAACAAATACAAAAGACAAGGCGCGACTGCGCTATTTAAACCCATGTTAAATGAATCAACACAATAACTCTCGGCCGTCAGAACATCGCTGAGATTTAAGTCATCCCCCATCCAATTATTATCCCTTAAAACTCTGAATATTTCAATTCCCTCTTGAGCTAATTGATAAGCCACTAAAGTATTGGCATTAAATTTTTGAGCTTTAATACTTTGATGAGCCAATATTAAAACCCCCACTAAAGAAACAGAGACGATAAACAAAACCGCTAAAACCTCAATTAAACTAAAAGCAGATTTTTGTTTATTTAATTTCATAATTACCTTGGCTTAACTTCCTGCCACAAAGGAAGATTGTAGTTAATGGTAATAATCGTCTGACTATAACTACAGGAATAAAAACTAGGATCAGTCATTTTTAGGCTGATTGACTGAGTACCGATGTTAGTAAAGATGATGGAAGTGGTGGCGGTATTTGTTGGATCAATTATAGCTCCGGAATTACTAGACCACTCAAGACTTGTTCCGCCTTCATCATTGTAATAAGGGATGAAGCTTGATGGATTCTCTTCACGATAATAACCGGAACTAGCGTCAACCGCAAACTCAGTTGAGGTGCCGGCGATTATAGTGGGCGGTAAATTGAAATATGGATAAGGGAATTCATGTTTGTAGGTGGTAAAAGTCCGTTGATAAGCACCTGGATTATTTGCTTGATTAAAGGTAATATTATCAGTTAATTCTCCCAAAGATCCAGAATGGTCAAACTGAACCCAATCAGTACTAGTCGGAATAGTATCGTCATACAATTTAAGCCACCAGTAATATGAAGTTTTATAGTCTAAAGATAGCGGGCAATTAGCACTCGGACAAACAAGTTGATTAGCTAAGCTGGTAATTTTTCCACTGCTAGGTGCACTATTGAGATCCTCAGCCGCACTCATTTTAATTTCAAAGCCGGTCTGATTACCACTTGTCAACTGCCAAGCAAGAACGGCTCTTTTAGCTCCGGCCCCACTACAGGCATCATTAAAACTCCAATTAGGGGACGATAATTGCCTGACTTTTAAATCCCAAATGTAAACCTTGTAATCATCTTTACTGGGACACTTGTTTTCATCATCACAGTTAAAACTAATCGGACCCCAGCTGTCGTGCTGGGCATAATGCTTAAAATAGCCGGGCTCAGAAGATAGGTAATTTTGAATAATGGTCGGGTTTAAGTCGGCATCTAGTTTAATAAAACTAGCATCATCTATCACCTTTGCCCAACCATAAACCTGATCGTTTATCGTATTATAGCAGGCACTACAGCCATTGCCGGCATTACAATTACTAGCATCCACCCCATCGCAATTGGTATATAAATGATTAAGACTTTCTCCAGCCGGAATGCCATCTTGGAAGCTAATTAAGCCAGTTGCTCCTGAAGCAATTCGGGCCTGCCCCCGCAAAACATTATTGTCATCAAGGCTAACTCCATAACCATCAGCTCCAACTATTCCCTCTTCAAAAAGGGAACAAGGGTCAACTGAAAAATTAAAGGGAAAGGTAAAAGGAAAGACACCCGTTTTCTCATCAATGCAGTTAAAGTAGATAAACTCATCGGAGTTGGGAATGTAGGCCCTACCTCTAATGTTGTCGTCAAGACCGGCCTTAGCCTGGCTAGTAGTCAAAAGAAAAAGGGCTAACAAAAAACCAATTGAGCTAAGACTAAGTAGTTTGGTATTTATTTTCTTTTTCATTCTTTAACTTTTAGATATTTCTCATAAAGACTATCTCCTAATTGTATCATATTTTGCCGTTTTTTTTCAGTCTTATCATCATAGCCCTTGAGATGAAGACAGCCGTGGATTAAAAGATTATTTAAAACATCTTCCTTGTTTACCACTTTCTTAAAAATTTTTTGATAATATTTAACTTTTTGACAGTCGTTTAGGTTAATAAAAATTTCACTAGATTGACTATCGGGATAATCGAAGGTCAAGATATCAGTCGCCTTGTCTATTCCCCGATAGCTTAAATTTAAACTCTCCATTTTAGTTTTAGCAATTAGCACCAGAGAAATATCTTTCTTTAATTTCAAAACCTGACTTAGATATATTATCAATCTCTCTAATTTTTTTAGATTAATCTTTTGTTTAGTTAAGTTTAATGCCCCTATTTCCATCTTAATGATTTTTTAATATTTTTTAGATTGTTATATAAGCTGTAATAAGGCTGTTTAAGAATAATATCATAGCTATCAGGGTAATTTAATTCCTTTCCGCCAAAACCTCTTTTAAATCTAGTTACCCCCGGCCAATTTTTTTCATCAATTCCATAAAAGTCATAATATTTTAAATTTTCAGCCTTGGCCTTTTTAATCAACTCCCAGTGTAAAAGATAGGGAGCCATTTTAGAGCGATATTGATAATTAGAAGCTCCGTGTAGATAAGTAGCGGTGTCCTGATAAAAAACAAAGAGCCCGGCTGCTAGCATTGTCTGGTCTTTTTTAATGCTAATTAAACGCACTCCATTGTTAATTAAATTTAGGTAATGATTCTTGGGATGAAGGCGAAAGGCATCCCGATCTTTAGTGGCACTTAGTAATTTAAAAAAATCTTCAAAGTCATTTTTGTCATCTCTTAAACTTAAATTATGCCTTAAAGCCACCTTGATATTATACCTCGTCTTAGCTTTCATTTGTCTGAGGAGATCTTCTTCACTTAAGTTTAAATCTAAATAAACAGTTTGCTGGGGTTGTCTTGACTTAACTCTTTTTATCTTAAGCCCCAAAGACTGAGCAGCTTTTTTAAACAGTTCTAAATTAATTAGACTAGGATCAAGTTTAATAAAAAAGGCTTTAAATTTTCTGCCCTGCTCTACCCAAGTTTTTAAGATTACTTGCCACAATTCTAAGCTCTCTGAACTATTGATAATCGGGCCCCGGGGGCAGTAATATGAGTTAGGAAAAAACCTAATTTTTTCTTCAATTAAAAGACTGGAAAACTTTAAATGATTTTCTTCTTTGCTTAAAATAATTGTCTTTGGATTTCTAGCCTGACAAATCTTTTGCCAATTTAAAGACTGTAAATATTTACTATTCATAGCTTTATTATAGCAAATATTTTAGAATATAAAAACTTGGGACTTAAAGTGATATTTATATATCTATAAGTGTAATTACACTAATGCTATACTTAAAACAAAAACACTTAAAAATAAGTGTTTTGCTTTCTATTATCTATTTCTATTGAATACTCATTTCACTAGCTGTACTGCTGCCAGCTGGAATTCCGCCAGTTTCATTGCCTAAGCAATATTTTAAAGTATAAGTAGCTCCAGTATCTGATTCATATAAATAATCTGAATCACCACAAGTGCCATCAACTGGTGAAGGATTGGTAGGAATTGGTGACATATAAGCACTTAATGACGCTGTTAAAGCGGAAGACGCAGTTTTTTCTGTAGCTACAATTGGATACTTGTCATTAGCATTAAAGTACAGCTCTAAAGCGGTTTGAATTTGCTTGATGTCGGCTACCCTCCTGGAGTCCCTGGCCCGGGCCCGAGCATTATTTAAGGCAACCACTGAAAGCGTTGATAGTAAGCCAATGATGGCAATTACGACCAAGAGCTCAATTAGGGTAAAACCCTTTTTCAGATCGTTTTTCATATTTTTAGATTATATTTTTTTTAAAATAATAAATATTACTGCACTTGAATCGTCGCCGGCGTAGCTGTGCTTAAACCTTTTTTTAAGCCCCCTGTATCGTTGCCTAGACAATAAGTTAAAGTATAGGAAGAACCTGAACTAGTATAAACATACTCATTACCACTAATACAATCAGCTGGAGTAGGTGCTTTAGGGACTGGATCCATAAAGACGATACTATCAGCAGTAATTGAGCCAGTTCCATCAGTTGAAACATCAGCCGGATAGCTATTCTCTGAGTTGTAATAAAGTTCTAGGGCGGTTTGGATTTGTTTAATGTCGGCTACTCGGCGAGCGTCTCGGGCTCTTTGTCGAGCGTTGTTTAAAGCGACGACTGAAAGAGTGGATAAAAGACCAATAATGGCAATCACCACAAGAAGCTCAATGAGAGTAAAACCTTCTTTCTTTTTATTATTCATAATGTTATTTTACAATATATTAAAATATTAGCATTTTTGAAAAATTAAGGCAAGACCTATTCCCTAATCCCAAAGGGGGTGGCCGTGGCTGGGCCACTGGGCAGGTCGCTAGTGCTAAACCCAAGGCAATAAGTTAGGCTGTAGCTCATACTTCCCGCTGAGCTAGAAGTGGCGTAAACATAATCAGTGTAAAGGGGACAAGGACCATCAGTGGTTGGTTGGGGTGGTGCCGGAACGGCGGTGATAAAAGTACTAGTGCCTGAACCGTCATTATACTCAATTGGCAGTCCAGTGGTGATTGAATCGGGATAAACACCAGCTGCTTGCCAATAGAGGTTTAAGGCATTTTGAATTTGCTTGATATCTGAGAGTCGGGTGGCGTCTCTGGCTCGTGCTCGGGAATTGTTTAAAGCAACCACGGTGATAGTAGTTAAAAGAGCGATGATAGCAATGACTACTAAAAGTTCAATTAAGGTAAATCCTTTCAATCTCTTAGTCATATATTTAAATTTAAAACTGACTAGCTAAATTATACATCGGCATTAAGATGGCCGCTACCATTACGCCCACCCCAACGCCCATAACTACCATAATTAAGGGCTCAATAATGGTGCTTAAGTTAGCTAACATATTAGCTACTTCTCGGCCATAGAAATCACTGATCTTATCAAGCACCTCATCTAATTTACCAGTCTTTTCACCAACACTGACCATTTGTGGCACCATTTTTGGCATATCTTTGCTTTTCTCCATAACTGAAGCAATCGCTTTACCATCATTGACGGCCACTAAAGTTTCTTCAATAATTTCCCGATAGATAACATTACTCATTACATTGGCAGTAATGTCTAAACTTTTAGTAATACTAACCCCGCCTTTAGTGAGGGTGGATAGGGCGCGAGTAAAGCGAATAATATAGATATATTTAAAAAGTCTCCCAAAAATTGGCATGTTTAATTTAAAAATATCAATACTTCTTTTGCCCACCGGCGTTTTAAACCAATAGCGAATTGCCACCGCTAAGCCAGCCACAGCAATTAGGATATAAAGGAGGTAGTTTTGCAGAAAATCAGAAGTGGCAATAACTATACGAGTGGCAATTGGTAATTTAGCTCCGGACTCAATTAGGGTGCTGGTTAAATTAGGAATTACATAAACCATTAAAACAATGCCGACGCCCACTAAACCAGTTAAGATAAAAACCGGGTAAATCATCGCTCCTTTTATTTTAGAAACCATGTCATAATTACTCTCAATTTCATCAGCCAAGTAGTCTAAAACTTCATCTAAGCGACCTGAGGACTCACCACTTTTAACAATATTGACAAATAGATTAGAGAAAGCTTGGGGCCTTTTCGCTAAAGCATCAGAAAGAAAATCACCGCTGTCAACTTCATAGGCAATATCAGCAATCATTTTTTGTAGAGAAATATTGGTCGTTTGATCGACTAAAATTCTTAATGACTCAACTACAGTTACATTAGCAGAGATCATTACTGAAAACTGTCGAGAAAAAATAGCGAGATCCTTAGCTTTAATCGGGTTGATAAAAAGCAGCAATTTAGTTTCTAAATTAGTGCTAACATCCTTCAACTCAATATTAGATAAATCAAGACCTCTAACTCGATTTAAGGCATCACTTTCATTGAGACCAACCACCTGACCGCGCTTAGTCCGATTTTTTAAATTTTTCCCTTTGTAATTATAGATGGGCATAGTTTAGTTTTCAATTACTCTAAGGACTTCTTCTTGAGTAGTAATCCCTTTTAATACTTTAATGATACCATCTTGTAAGATAGAGATAAAGTCCTGATTCTTTTTAATATAATCAATATTTAAATCTTTATCGTTCTCACCAATCATTTGTTCAATCTTTTCATCAATTTCAATTGCCTCGGCTAAAGAAGTTCGTCCCGCATAACCAGTATTCTCACAACGCGTACAGCCCTTGGTTTTAAAAATTTTCCACTGCCTAAGCTCTTCTAATGATTTAAGTTCTGGTATTTCAGTTTGCAAAACTTTAAAGTCTAATTGACTTAATTCCTTGATCATAAATTCAGCTGACTCGGGACTGATCAATTCTTCCTTTTTACAAGCCGGACATAAGCAACGAGCCAGTCTTTGAGCAATGACGGTTCTTAAGGTAGAAGCTAAAAGAAAGCTTTCAATGTTCATATCCATTAAACGAAAAACTGCTCCTAAAGCATCATTTGTATGGAGGGTGGAGATAACTAAGTGGCCGGTTAAAGAAGCGTGAATTGACAGTTCAGCTGTCTCTTCATCCCGAATTTCTCCAACCATGATAATATTGGGGTCTTGTCTTAAAAGTGAGCGCAGCCCAGCTGAAAAAGTAAAGCCTACTTGGGGTTTGACCTGTGATTGATTAATGCCTTTCATTTCATACTCAATCGGATCTTCTAAGGTAGAGATATTAACTCCCTCTTGATTTAAAATGGTTAGAATTGAATAAAGAGTGGTCGTTTTTCCTGATCCAGTTGGTCCAGTGACCAGCAAGATGCCACTGGTTTTTTTAATTCCATTTTCAATTTTTTTCAAAGATGATTTATTAAACCCTAAATCCACCAACTTAGGCGGTCCTTTAACCGTATCTAAAACTCTCAAAACAACCTTTTCACTGTGAGCTAATGGCAGGGTGGAAATACGAAAATCCACCTCTCGGCCATTAACTACTAAACGAATGCGGCCATCCTGAGGAACTCTAGTTTCATCTAATTTTAATTTAGCTAAAACTTTAATTCTGGCGATAATGGAATTATGAATATTTTTAGGTAAGGTTAAAGAAGTATGTAAAATGCCGTCTACCCGATAGCGAACCCGACTTTCTTTATCATAAGGTTCAATGTGGATATCACTGGCTCGGGCTTCAACGGCATGTCTAATAATGACAGCCACAATTTTTGAAACCGGAGCACTATCCATGCCCTCTTCTAAAACATTTTGATCATCAGTGCTGGCTAACTGCAGTTCTTCATCTTTAGCACGAGTCTCTAAAGCTGTTGACACCTCCTCCTCTAATTTCTGATATTGCTTTAAGGCCTTTTTAAAACCAGACAGGGAAACTAAATAATATTCCACTCTTAGCTTTTCGTCCATCGCTAAAAAATTAACTGCCTCAATCGCTTTAAAGTTTGGTTCGATTAAACCAATTTTTGCTAAAGAGTCTTTTTTAAAAAAACAAATAATCTGATAATTACGAGCAATTTCTGAAGGTAGAAAATTTAAAGTTGCCTCATCAATTTCAATTTCTGAAATATCGGCATAAGCTAATTTATGGAATTCAGCTAATAATTCGGTTAGTTTCTCCTCATCTATTTTAATTTCCTTTATTAAAAAATTATTTAAATCAAAATTATCCTGCTTAATTTTTTCCTGTAAAATATCATTTTGCTCGGAAGATATGATTTGTTTGGCTAATAAAAAATTAAGGATTTGCGTTTTTTTATGCATAATAATTATTCTTCAAAACTACCAAAAGGGGCACTATTGCGTAAATAGACGGGATCAAAAATTGGTAAATTACTATTTTCGAAACCCTCCGGCTTGAGGCGACCTAAGCGATTAAAATTGAAATAAAGAACTTGATTTTCCATTGATTTAAAACGAGCGTCCTCTAAAATATCTAAATCAATTAACTCTTGACCGGAGGCTTTAATGACCACCGACGAAGTCTCTGGCACCATATAATTTTCTAGGTAGGAAAAAACATCAGCCTTAAAAAATACAATCAGAGCCCCAATTATTAAAAGAAATAGGGAGAGAATATAGACTAAACTGGAATTATAATTATTCTTCATAATTTAGGGTTTAAAGTAATAAGTTCTTAACTCTAAGCTTAGACCCTCGCCATCACTAGCAAAGCTAAGATTAATAATATCTAGCAATGGTAAATTACGCTCAATTACTTTTAGAAATTGCTTTAAATTAGCGTATTTAACTGCCCCGACTGACATCTGAATTTGAATTATGCCTAAATGATCAATAGCCGGTGATTTAGCAATTGACTCAGCTAAAAGACTAGGATCTAAGTCTTCTAAATCAGTTAAACTAAGACTGGATAAAATAAAGCCATTTTGAATAATTACATCTTCAATTTCCCCAAAGAGCTTCTCCTTAGGATACTTAGTTGGTAAGACCGACAAGACCTTGCCTACATCTTCTTCTTTTATCTTAAGGAAATAATCAATTGCCTCTTGCGTGTCAGCTAGTTTTTTACGCTGAATGTTTAAAGCCATCTGTTGGGTATGAATACTTTCTTTAATATCTGAAACAGTCAAATCAATTTTTGGTTTAATTAAAAATAGATAGGAAAAAACTAAGATTAAAATAACAATTAAAATATTAAAAATGATAAAATATCGCTCTAGGATTTTATAAATTTGAATTTTTTGCTTCTGCTTTTTAGACATATTTAATATTTATAAAAAATAGCCGGATCAATTTCTAAATCAAGGGAAAAAGAAACTTGACTTTCCATATCAATATTACCCTCCTCGTCTTCAGTGGCGACAATTCCGCCATCACCAGCCTCAACTGAAGCTTTAAGGACATTTTGATCATCTAGTAAAGCCCTGACCTGCCAGGAAATATCAGCAAAGGTCTGGGCGCTGCCACCAAAGGAATACTGACCATTTAAGCCACCACTAAATCCACCCCAATAAACAGAACTTAAGGTCTTGCTTTCTAACCAATTGAAAAAATTGGTCCAATAAGGGTGGTAATTAATTAACTCCTCCATTAAATTAACCTTATTCTTAAAGTCAGTTAATTTTTGGTATTCAGTTTGCAGTTCAGCAATTTCAGCAAGCGCTACCTGATAACTACTCTCTACTACTAAATATCTTTCACTCTCCTGTTTCTTCCACCAACCAATTAAAAGGTAAACTTCGACCACTAAAATTACGGCGGCTAAAACACTGAGAAAGAGGGGGGCTAAAAATTTACGCCAGTTTAAAAAAGCACTGGCCTCTTCTTTAATTAAATTAACTTCTAAAATCTCCGGACTATTAATACTAGAAGTTCTTTTAGGCTGGCTATCTTTTTTAATTTTTTTATTTAATATTTTCATTTTATTAAACAATACTACGCATCGCCAAGCCAACTGCGACTGCTAACTTAGGGCTAACCATATTAACTAAAGAGGCAATTTCTTGGGGGTAATAGAGGCGAGAAAAAGGGTCGCCAACAATCACCTGCATATTTAAGCGTTCAATTAAATACTGGGGTAAATTTAACATTAAAGAGCCGCCTCCTGATAAAATAATTTTATCAATTTTTTGTTGATTATTATTTTCAAAAAAATCTTTCATATATTCAATTTCTTGGACAATTGGAGCAATCGTTTGAATAATCAATTTAGCTAATTTATCTTGACTAGAGTCTTTAAGGGTAAAGCTAAGGTCTAATTTAAACTGTTCCGCCTCTAAATAGCTCAAGCCTAGCTGCTTAGCTAAAGCCTGGGTGATGGTGGAGCTACAAACTTCTAAACTCCTATTTAAAACCGGGATACTTTCTTTAACGATAAAAAGATCGGTACTATTAGCCCCAATTTCGACAATCATAACATTGCTAGGATCATCAGCTAGTAAAGAACGGACTAAAGAAAAGGTTTCTGTCTCTAAACTAATTAATTCCAATTTAGCTAGTTTAAAAATTTCCACATACTTGCGAACCAACTTTTTAGGCGAACCAGTTAAAAAAACTCTTAAGTTTTTTGCTTCCTTATCATCGTCAGGAATTAACTTCCAATCTAAAATCATTTCTTCTAAAGGTAAAGGAATTAGTTTTTTCGCTTCTTCACTAACAATTGAATCTAGATTTTTTTTATCACTTTTAGGGACATTGATAATAGTGGAAAAAACCGCAAAAGTCGGCAAGGAAACAGTTGCTCTTCTTGATTTAATACCGGCTTTACTTCTAATAATATTGATTAATTTGGCTAAATAGGCAACATCATCTAATTTTGTAAAATTAATTTCTTTAACATTTTCACTAAATGCATAATTTGATAAGAAAATTTTTTTTCCTTTTTTCTTTAATTCCACCATTTTTAATGATGAATCACCAATATCTATACCGAGGAATAAGTTGTCGTTGCTTGAGCTTAAAAAGGCCATATAATTGTAAAATATTCTCTTTTATTATATACTAAGAGAAGCATTTTTAGTATAACATAATTTAAAAAAATAAAAAAGACAAATATGCGCTTTTGGCAAAAATACAAAAAATATTTCTTCTTAGCTCTTCTTCTAACTATTTTTAGTCTAGCAATGTGGTGGTTATGGAGGCCAATTATCAAGCCTGAACCAGAACCTGATCCAAAGTCAATTGAAGAAATAGTCAGTGGTCTACCTCAAGCTGGGCCGGGAGAGGCTGGTTTTGACCCCCTTGACCCCAATCAACTAAGATCAACTGACCCAAGTGCTGATCCTCGTTTTCCTGGTCAAGAAATTGCTGGAACTGAAAAGCCAGCCGATCCAATTGCAATTGGCGGTGTAACCAAGACAGAATTAGTTCTTAGCCGACCAAGCTTTAAGCCAACTTTGGATAAATTAGGTAATATGGCCTATTACGACCTAAGAGATAGCAAATTCTATAAAATGGATGAAGAGGGCAATGTCATTCCTTTGTCAGATAAAGTTTTCAACCGAGTAACTGAAGTAGACTGGGCCCCTAAAGCTGACAAAGCGGTCATTCATTATCCGGATGGTAATAAGATAATTTATAATTTTAATACAGAAAAACAAGTAACTCTACCTAAGCATTGGGATGACTTTTCCTTCTCACCAGATGGCAATCAACTAAGTGCTAAAAGTTTGGCGGAAAATCCTGACAATCGCTGGCTGATTGTTTTCTCTGACCAAGGCACCGGGGCACGAGCTTTAGAGCCACTCGGCGATAATTATGACAAAGTCTATCCTGCTTGGTCACCCAATAATCAGAGCGTAGCGATGTGGACTGACGGACTAGATTTTAATCGTCAAAAATTAGTTTTCTTAGGTTTAAATGAAGAGAATTTTAAATCAACTGTCATTGAAGGACGCGGTTTTCAGCCCCTTTGGTCAGAGCAAGGTGATAAGTTGCTTTACAGTGTTTACAATGACAACAACAATATGAATCCGCGCGTTTGGGTGGTTGATGCCCAAGGTCAAAATATTGGTCAAAACCGGCGCAATTTAGGTTTAGATACTTGGGCTAGTAAATGTACTTTTGCGGGCAATGATGATGTCTATTGTGCTGTCCCTAATAATTTACCCCCCGGCTCTGGACTTTTTCCAGAGGCAGCCGAAAATAGCATTGACTCTCTTTATCATATCAATTTAAAAACCGGTAGCCAGCAAATGATTGCCACGCCGGAAAATAATGTCAATATTTCTCAAGTAATGGTTAATCCCGGTCAAAGTAAGTTATATTTCACCGATAAACGCAGTGGCCAAATTTATCAAATTAAATTGAAATAAGATTAATTAAAAATTAAAAAAAGATGATGCCCCTCGTCTTTTTTTTGTGTCTAAAAAACATGGAAGAGAAAATTATCAAAAAATTAGTTAGAAATAGGAAAAGAAAATTATTAAACTTCTTCTTCCCTACCTACTGTCTTAACTGTGGTGCTATAGGAAGCTGGCTTTGCCCGCAATGCCATAATATTGAGATCAAGCAAGGTCATTGCTTTCTCTGTAATCGGCTTAATAAAAGCTCAGAGATCTGTGCTTGGTGTAAATATCAAAGCGGCGAGAAGGGTCAAATTTTTTCAATTGACGCCATTTACCGCTACGGCGATTATAGAAATCCTAAATTAAAAAACTTAATTTGGGCTTTTAAGTACAGTCACCTCACTGATGCCAGTTTTCTCTTAGCTGAGCTTTTAAGTAAGTCTCTTGAGTCCTTAGAAAAAACTTGGAAAATTAAAAATTGTTTAATCACTTGCATCCCCATGAACTTAAAGCATAAAAACACTCGTGGCTATAATCAGGCCAAACTACTCGCTTTACTTGTCGCTAATAATTTAAAACTTAAATATATTGACTCTTTAGTAATGAGTAGAAAGAGAGAGTTTAGAGTGATAAGCCAGCTTGTTAAGGGACAAGATATTGTCTTGATAGATGATGTAATTACCACTGGAGAAACAGTCAATCAAGCCAGTCTCAGTCTAAAAAAATCTGGCGCTAAAAAAGTCATGGCCCTAAGTTTAGCTTAATTGACAAAATAAAGGTGCCTAGTGTAATTACTGTAGTAGGCAAAAATGGTCTTTTTTGCATATTTTGATAATTATATAATAAGCTAATTAAAGTCGCCTAGCGAGCCGGAAATCCAGACACTAAAGAAAGAGAAATGAAGGCCTTACTTGAAGCTAGTAATGAACTAAGGTGCAGCAATCTGAATATTATTAGTTGGGATAAGCAGGAAAAGATTAATATTATTCCCTTATTAGACTGCTTACTGCTTTAAAAATATTTTATTTTTCTAAAAAATTATTATAATTTTTAAATTATAGATTCATCGTCACCACTATTTTTAGTTAATATATAATATATCAGTCTTTACTTCTCCCCCAATTTAAGCTATTATTAAATTACTGTTGATTGTTGAGTCTACCAAACTCAAAAGAGTGCTAAGCTCTAGTAAATAATTTACCTAAGGCAGTTTAATTAAGTGCCTGTTGAGATATAACAGGAAGCTGGGTGGAACCGCGAGGCTAAAGACCCCGTCCCGGTAAAATAGTTTTTAGCTATTTTAACGAGACGGGTTTTTTAAATTAATCTAATAAATATATGAACGAACAATTACATAAAATGAGACATTCACTAGCTCATATTTTAGCGAGTGCTGTCTTAGAAATTTATCCTAAAGCAAAATTAGCAATTGGACCAGCCATTGATAATGGCTTTTACTACGACATTGATTTTCAAGGTGAAACCATCAAAGATAGCGATTTAACAGCTATTTATAAAAAGATGAAGCATTTAATTAAACAAAATCATGACTTTGTCTTGAGTACTAAAAATATCGACCAAGCAATTTTAGAGGCAAAAGAAGAAAAAAATCCCTATAAATTAGAATTACTGGAAAATCTAAAAAGTGAGGGCGAGGAAGCGGTTAGCTTCTACTTAGTGGCGAACTTTAGTGATTTATGCAAAGGTCCCCATGTCAGTAATACTAAAGAAATCAAGATGGATGCTTTTAAGTTGGACAAGCTAGCTGGTGCTTATTGGCGAGGTGATGAAAAAAATAAAATGTTAACCAGGATTTATGGCCTAGCTTTTGAAACTAAAGAAGATTTAGATAATTACCTTAAACAACAAGTTGAGGCTAAAGAAAGAGACCATCGTAAACTTGGTAAAGAATTAGATCTATTTCACATTGATGATTTAGTTGGCTTAGGTCTTCCCTTGTGGCACCCTAAAGGAGCGCGACTATTTCACTTAATTGAAAGTTTTTGGCAAAAAGCTCATGAAAAAAATGGCTATGAATTAGTACGGACTCCTCATATTGGTAAACAATCTTTATGGGAAACTTCTGGTCATTGGGGTTTCTATAACGACAGCATGTATCCACCACTTGAAGCTGGTCAGAGTCTAAGCGAGAGCCAAAACAAGGAAGAGCTTAAAAGTTCTGAGAAATATCTGCTCAAGCCAATGAATTGCCCCTTCCATGTGCAGATTTACAAAAATAATCTTTATTCATATCGTCAATTACCCCTGCGTTGGGCTGAATGTGGCACCGTTTACCGTTTTGAAAAAAAAGGTGAATTGTCTGGCCTAACTCGCGTCCGTGGCTTTACTCAAGATGATGCCCATATTATTTGCTCAGCTGATCAAGTAGAAAATGAATTAGAAAAGGTAGTTGATTTTATTCTCTTTATCTATAATTCTTTTGGCTTTAAACTAGAAGACATTAAAGTTTATCTCTCAGTTCGCGACCCAGAAAATCAGAAATATGCGGGCCAGGAAGAAGGCTGGACTTTTACTGAAGAAATATTAGAAAAAGTAGCTAAAAAGAAGAAGCTTGATTATCAGAAAGATATTGGTGGAGCCGTTTTCTATGGTCCTAAATTAGACTTTAAAGTAAAAGATGTTTTAGGGCGAGAATGGCAACTCTCCACTTTACAATTTGATTTCAATTTACCAGAAAGATTTGATATGTCTTTTACTAATCAAAAAGGAATTAAAGAAAGACCTTATATGCTCCACCGAGCCCTGCTGGGTTCTTTTGAAAGATTTATTGGCCTTTTAATTGAACATTATGCTGGCGCTTTTCCATTATGGCTAGCTCCCGTGCAAATTAAAATATTAACAATCAGCGATAAACAGCTTGACTATGCTAAGGAAATAAAAGAGGCTCTTTTAAAAAATGATTTAAGGGCAGAAATAGATGACAATGCTGAAACAATTGGTAATAAGATTAGGAAAGGAGCTAAGGAAAAAATTCCCTATTTAATTATTATCGGTGATAAAGAGATGAAAGAAAAAAGCCTTAATCTTAGGAGAAGAGGCGAGCAAAAAAGTCATGACTTAAAATTAGAAGATCTACTCTTAGAGGCCAAGGATAGAATTGATAAGCGTTTATTATAAAAAAAGGACCCTAGGTAATAAGGGTCCGAATAAATTTAAGCTTCAATTCTTAAACTCGCCGGGACATAGTAGTCCTTAGTGAGCAATGAATTTTTAAAGGCACTATCTGACAGGTGGTGACTTTCCTTCAATTCTTCAACTTGTTTTTTTGATAGTTGAAGGCAAGATAAGGGCACGGCCACCATCTCTGTCTTCTCGTTTATGGCGTTTATCCAATAAATACCTTCGTATTCGAAGATAGTTTCTGGCAAATACCACAATTCTTTTCCTAAAAGAGCTCTGAAAAATTCATCACTAAGTACCCGGCAGGGTAAAAGTTTAGCTGAGTGTGCATTATTCATATTTCCTCCTTTTAAATTTTATAATGAACGATTATAAATAATATATTACAGCTATTAATCTAATTTGTCAAAATTAAGCTTTAATTTTTTATTTCCCAAGTATTTAGAAATAGCTAAGTCAATTAATTTATCAAGGAGTTTAGGATAAGTATATTTGTCTAGGCAAAAAAGCTTCGGAAACATGCTTATTTCAGTAAAACCAGGAACCGTATTTATTTCATTAATAATTAATTGCTTATCTTTAGTTAAGAAAAAATCAACTCGAGCCATGCCCTGCCCTTCTAAGGCTTGATAAGCTAAAACAGCTGTTTTCTGTATCTTTGAAATTAGTTTTTTATTTAATTTAGCCGGAGCGATTAACTGTGTCTTGCTTTTTTTAGAATACTTAGCTTGATAGGAGTAGAAACCCTTATCATTGACAATCTCGCCTGGCAGTGAAACCTCAATCTTATTATCATTACCCAAGACAGCACATTCAATTTCTCGTCCTAAGATAAATTTTTCAATAATTATTTTATCATCAAACAAAAAAGCTTTCTTAATTGCTTTTTTTAAATCATTCTTGCGTTTAACCTGACTAATGCCAACTGATGATCCCAGCTTTGCCGGCTTAATAAACAAATGCTTCCCTAATTTTTTAATAATCAAATCTAAATTAATCTTATCATCTTTTTTAAAGCTTAAATAGGGGCTAATATTAAAACCAGCCTCCTTTAATAATTTCTTAGCAATGTCTTTATCAATCGCTAAAACTGAACTTATTACCGAAGGGCCAACAAAGGGGAGATTGGCTAGGGAAAGTAGGCCGGCTAAAGAACCATCTTCACCCGCTTGACCATGGATTATTGGAAGGGCTAAATCAACTTTAATTTTTTTAAAGGATTTTAAATCAAGTAAATAATTATTAACTAAAGATACCGGCCTGCTGTCCAAACTTTTCTTAACTATCTTAATTTTTGAAAACTCCTTGCTTGAGCGATATAAATACCAGTGATGCTTTTTATCAATTCCCACTAAAAAAACTTGATACTTCTTTTTGTCTAAAGCAGAATAAATACTTTGGGCCGATCTAAGAGAAACTTCATGCTCAACGGAAGGCCCGCCAAATATTAAAATTATTTTTAACATATTAATTTTCCTCAGCGATTAATTTAAAAGAAATCCTAAAAAAATCATCAATCACCTCATCGGCTAAATTATCAAAAAATTGATCAGAGCCATAACGAATATCCCAGCGAGTTCTGTCTAGGTCAACGATTCCCTCAACTATTACCTGGTCTTTGACTCTATAGACCATCACTGGCAAGTCTATATCTTGACTAATGCCTTTAATAGTTAAATTGGCTTGTAAATTATATAACATCGCTAAGTCATCATCCTCAAAAACGCTTGAAGGGTAAATAATTAACTCCGCTTGCGGATAACTTTCCACCGCAAAAAAATCAACTGACTTTAGATGTTTTTCTAAATTTATACCTGCCCCTTCAGTGCTTATCGCAGTCACCTTTATACTATCCATATTAATAATTACAGCTCCTGATTTAATTTGCTTATCTTTAATTATAAAATCACCTTGCCTAATATCCACTGAGCCTTGCTCTTTGTAATCAACAATCATTGTTTTACTAGCCTCCCAAAACAAACTGCTCTTCTCCGGAATAATAGAGTAATGACCATCTGAAACTGACTCCATTAGCAAGCCCTCTTCTGAATTATCAACTACGAAATTATTTTCGCTTGGTACCATTTCTTTATTATTTTTCCCAAAGCTAAAATAAAAAGTAGCTCCAATTAGGAATAAAGCTATAATCAGATAAGATAATTTTTTCTTATTCATATGTTTTTAGTTTAACTATTGTTAAGATAAGTTTAGCAAATTTCTCCATTATTTCCTAGAGAGCTTATAATTATTAGCATTCAATGATACAATATATTTAACATTTATGTTAATTAAGTGATTTCTAATAATTTATATTAATATGTTTAAAAAAATATTCATCTCTCTAATAATCGCTTGGTTTTTTCTAATTAGTCCAATCATCGTCTTAGCTGTAAATCAAGAAGAATATATTCGAGCTAAAGTCTTAAATATAGTTAAGGAAAGCGAAGAGATAACAGAAGGCGGTTATTTGCTAAACACTCAATTGATTGAAGCCAAAATTACTAAAGGGGAAGATAAGGGGGAAATTATTCGTTTTAACAATGAAGGAATTAAAGAATTAGATCGTTTAAAAAAATTGGAAATTAATCAAAAAATAATCTTACTAAAACTAACTAGAGAAGATAATTCAATTGATTATTTTTTCCATGACTACGATCGCGGCTCATCCTTAATAATTATTTTAATATTCTTTATCGCTTTAATCTTATATTTCGGCAGAAAAAGGGGCCTGGGCTCCCTTTTAGGCCTCGCCTTTAGTGTTAGCATTTTAACGCTCTATATTATCCCGGCAATTGTAGCTGGCCAAAATCCCCTGCAAGTAACTTTAGTTGGCTCATTTTTAATTGCGACCGGCTCTTTGTTTCTGGCTCACGGTTTTAATCGCCAAACCTTAATTACTTGGTCAAGCACTCTCTTGACTTTAAGTATTGCTATTTTTCTAGCTCAGGTCTTAACTAGTTTTTCTTATCTCTACGGACTAGGCTCAGAGGACTCTCTCTATTTACAATTTGGACAATATGCCCATATTAATCTAAAGGGACTGCTTTTGGCGGGAATTGTGATTGGTACCTTAGGCATTCTTGATGATGTTACAGCCACGCAAACTGCCGTTATTTGGGAACTGAAAAAAACTAATCCTAATTTAAAGTTAAAAGAGCTTTATCAAAAAAGTTTGAAAGTTGGTCGTGAGCATATTGCCTCTTTAGTTAATACTCTGGCTTTAGCCTATGCTGGTGCTGCCCTGCCTCTTTTTATAATCCTTTATATTAATGAAAGTGTTCCTTTCTGGCTTAAAATCAATAGTGCGGCAATCGCTGAAGAAATTATCCGCACAGTGGTCGGTAGCTCTGCTTTAATTCTAGCCGTGCCTATTTCTAGTCTACTGGCTGCCTACTTTATCTCTAAAAGAAGAATTAATAAATAG
>CAYZMF010000011.1:0-19785 GCA_964479455.1 uncultured Gammaproteobacteria bacterium
TCGGATTTAAGATTGTTAGAGATTCTAATTTTGATCCGGCTATGAACAAAGATAATAATTTTTTAGAAATTTATGAAAAATGTAAAAATTATACCATGACATCACGAGAAAGGATGTATGCTTTATATCAAGCTGTTAAATATATTATTAAGAATAATATTGCGGGTGAGTTTGTTGAATGCGGTGTTTATAAAGGAGGGAGTACAATGCTGATCGCTTATACTCTTTTAAGTCTAAAAGAAACAAGGAGAAAAATATACCTATATGACACTTACGAAGGGATGATTGAACCGACTGCTCTTGATTATCGTGTCGAGGATAAAAAGAAAAACCCTTTATTAATATGGCGACAGAAGCAAAAAAAGAATTATAATGATTGGTGTTATGCGTCTTTAACTGAAGTTCAAAAAAATATGAAATCAACTGCTTATCCCTCAGAAAATCTCATTTTTGTTCAAGGAAAAGTTGAAGAAACAATCCCTAAAATAATACCCAATAAAATATCTCTTTTAAGGCTTGATACTGATTGGTATGAATCAACTAAGCACGAATTGATAAACCTGTACCCCTTATTGAGCAAGCATGGAGTTTTAATAATTGATGACTATGGTTATTGGGCAGGATCGAAAAAAGCTGTTGATCAATATTTTTCTAAAGGTGGAATACTCCTAAATCGAATTGACTACACCAGTCGAATTGCTATTAAAGTTTAATTAAAAAAAACCCCTGATTCAATCAGGGGATTATAATTTTATTCTGTCCTTAAAGTTCCATCATCATATTCTATCCACGCATTTTGCCCATTTTGAACAAAAATTGTAGCTTCCTTAAAACGACGAAACCAGGTAGAGTCATTTTTTTTTCTTAGCTTTGTTATGGCTCGTCCTAGATTGAGCTCATAGTCTTCGTAGAATGTATTTTGCCCTTTTGCATAGTATTGACTAAGCATAAGAGCAGTGCACAGGCCTAAGAAATAATTATCATCGTCCGGATTAACAATAATAATTTCAAATCTTTTTGCAATCTCAAGATTGGCTTCCCAATCATTTCTAGCTTCAAGATTGTGGTATGTATAGGGAAAATGCTCCAGCTGTTTTCCATTTACCCAGCTGGTATATGAAATATTACCTGGATTGGTAATTATTAAAAATCTTTTTCCTTTAGCCTTTCGAATTTCTCTAAGAAATGCATTAACTCCCTTGGCCCATTGCCTATCTATGTCCTTAAAGTTGGTGTCTGCCAAGTTATCGCGATTAAAGTCAACACCACCTTGATCGTGCCCGAGCCAAGAAACGCCAGACTTATCATCTCCCCAGGAATTATCAACTAAACAGCCACTTAATCGAGGGTCATCTAAAATTTCAATTGACTTCAGAGAAATATACTGCCAATATCTTAGACTATCAATAATTGGACTGTTATAGCGCATATCTAGAGTGTACATGCCCGGCCAAAGACCAATTTTTTTGCCTGTTGGGTTGCGTAACCACCACCCTTCCTTTTCTTGCATTTCCCTAAGAAGTTCTATGCTCCAGGGTTTATCTGACCACATGGGTTCAAAAATTTCTGTAGGATTAAGATAAATAAATAACTTTAAATTTTGATTAGTCATTAATGTATCGATTGCTTCTGGATTGTTAATCCAGTTTTCATAGTCGATAACGACTAGGTCGTATTCTCGAAGATTTTGCGCTTGTCTTATTGACATGCTTGGTAAATACCAAAAAACGGCAGTTTTGTAGTAGGCTGAATCACAACCTAACAGAAATACTAAGATAAAATAAAAAAATATTTTTTTCATTATAATGGGCTTTGAATTGTTAAAGAATCTTTTAATCTTAATATATTGGATATTTTTGTCAAGCATGAGTCTTGTCTGATACAAGATGAGCCTGAAATGCATCCCTGTTTCTCGCATAAGATGAGCCTGAAATTGAAATAGGGCTTGACAATATTTTAGATAGAGGATAAGCTTATTGGAATAAATTAAATAATATGTCAAAATTTTTATCAATGTTAATCACTAGTGTCTTACTTCTTAGTTTTTTGTTTCTAGGAAACAATGGTCAAACCAATCTAAAAAGCTATTATTCAGGAGATGCGATTGCTTTTAATAATTCTCTTTATGTGGGTAGTACTAATAGCGGTTTTTTAGAAGTCTTTCGTTTGGAGAGTAATTCTTTAAAGAAAGTAGTCCAAATCAAACCCTTTGATAAGCGATTTAATAAGTATGAAGATTTTTTTGATTTAGCTTTTTCGATTGAAAATAATCACTTATACATTTATGCTGTCAGTCATTATAGTTTATATAAATACGAATTAGTTAATAATGATTTAAACTTAGTTCAGCTAAGCACTAATACCTATTGGGAGTGGTATAATCAAGTGGAGAAACAAGGCAATCATATTATCACTGTTAGCGCTAAAGGAATTAAAGTTTTCAATAATGATCTGCAAGTAATTAATTCCTATGACTATACTAATCTGCAGGCTCCCTCTAATTTAAGTTTCTATCAAGATAGATTTATAATCAACCTAGACAATGAAGAACAAAGACTTAAAGTTTATGATAAAGAACAAAGGAAGGAAGTGACAAATGTCGCCTTAAATTTTAAATTTGAAAAAGGTAACCGTAAAGCCTACCAAGATGCTTTTGGTCATATCTATTTAGCTGATGATTATTTTGTAAAAAAATACGATTTAAGTGGCAAGCTATTGGCGAACTTTGAGCATATTGGCCACCAAGCTTTTGATGTTTCCACTAATTCAAATAGCGACTATATCTATTTCTCTAATGGCGTTGGCCTGGTTAAGTTAAATAAGGATTTAAGCCTAAATGACTACCAGTGGACTAGTAATTTAGCTAGTTATGGTGGTTGGGCAATGGGGATGAAGGCAGTTTACTTAAATGGTGATAAAATAGTAATTTTCAATAACACTAATATCCTAATTTTAGATCAAGCTTTAAATAAAGTGGCTAGCGTTGATAGCACAACTCAAGATGATAACAAATACCCCCAGGAAAATCTTTATCTCAATTTGGATAAAAATCGAGCTAGTGTTAATTCTAATGTCCTGATTTCTGGTGGTGGTTTTGTAGCCGAAGAAAAATTAAATATTTTATTTAATAATAAAAAGGTGGAAGAGACCACTTCTAACAGTTTGGGTCGTTTTGAGAAAATTATTACTATTCCGGAAATTAAAACGGGGGCTTATGATATTAAGGTTGAAGGAGAAGATTCCGGCCTTCATTATAGTATTTCCTTTAACTTAGAATAAAGACTAATTAGTTGTTTAAGGTTGCTGGCTAAGGTGTAATTTTTTACACTGATTTTTGCCTGTCTTTTTATCTTTTCCAAGTCATAGTTTTTTAATGCCTTAATTACTCTGGCTAAATCCTCGCTATCACCGGCTCTGAAAAGAAAGCCGTTTTCTTTATCTTTAATAATTTCCGGCATTCCCCCAATCCGACTAGCAATTACTACTTTTCCCAGGCTAAGAGCCTCAAGCATATTTAAGGGCATGTTTTCCCACCAAATGGAAGGAATCACTATCACTTTTGCCTTTTGAATTATTTCACTTAATTCTTGTCCCTCTTTAAAGCCCAGAAATTCAACTAAATCTGAACTGTATTTTGATTGATAATTGCTACCTGTTCCCACAATCTTAAGTCTTTGTTTGGTTAAGAGAGAAGCTTTAATTAAGGTCTCTATTCCCTTCTCTGGACTTAAACGACCGAAATAGAGTAAATAATCTTCTTCAGTTTTTACTTCATTGTTTAATAAATTATCGTCTAAAGGATTAATTAGAACTGAAAATTTCTTTTTATCCCAACCAAATTCCCCAAATTTATTTTTCAAAAAATTGCTAGGAGAGATAAAATGATCAATATTTTTTTGGTAGATATTTAAAAGGGGATGATGAATATACATCTCTAAAGCAACTAAAGCACTCTTTAGATACGAATCTTGATGGCATTTACTAAACAAGCAATTATAGTATTTATATTTTTTACAGCGCTGGCAGGGCTGGCCTTTAACAAATAATTTGTAATTAGGACAAATCAGCTTATAATCATGTAAATGCATAACAGTCTTAATCTTATACTTCCTAGCAACTGTTAAAATAGAAGGAGAAAGTTGATGGTATATATTGTGATAATGGATAATATCGGGCCTAAAGCCAATAACTAATTGTTCAAATTTCTTTTTTGCTTCTAAATTATAGATTATTTTAAAGGCTGTTTTTAGACTATTTTTTTTAAAGTCCATATTCTTAGAAAAATATTGACTATAAGGGGATTTTAAATTATTTTCATTCTCCATCGTAAACACGGCTACTTGGTGACCCATTTTTTCCAACGACTGGGAAATATTCAAAAAATACTTATCAGCCCCTCCCTTTGGATAATAATATTTATTGACTTGCAATATTTTCATATAATTTTTGATGATTATCAATCATTTTTTAGGAATAAATCATGTTCTAAATCACTTTTCAAGTAGTAGTCGTAATAGGGGAAGTTGATTGTAAAGGAATTAATCCGACTGCCTGCTTGTCTTTGTAGATAAAGCCCGTAATTATCTATATATGAGGAAGGTAATAGATAACTAAGGGTATATTCTTGACTGCTGCCCGGTTCTACAGAAACAAAAAAGCCATAGGCTTTTTTATTTAAATCAATTTCTTCCTTAAAATCCTGATAATTGCCCAATAAAGCAATAAATTTTGAGTCCTGAGGAGTATATATTCTAGTATAGCTACGATAACGAGTCGTCCGCCAATCAAAACCTCCTTGGTGCTCATATTTTAAACTTAAATCAATCCTGAGACCTTCATCAGTCCTTGATAAATTATAATACCAATCCTTTTTCATAACCGCATCTGTTTTAAAAGCCGCTAAATTAGCATCAACTATCATCAAGTAGTCACTCTCAGTTTGAACAATTGCACCATCTGCCTGCATACTAGCAACTATTCTTTGTTTAGCTGGATCTGTATAATATATTAATAAATCTTTTTTTAAAATTGCCTGATTAATGATTTTTAATAAATCGGGTAATTGAGATAGACTTAAAGACCCTAGCCTGTCTTTTATAATCAGAACTAAATCATTCATTATGTTTTTTCTATCCCAACTACTAATTCCCTCTTCTATATAAGCGACTTCAACCTGGTGTTGGAGTAATTCCTGAATATTTGAGGGAGTATATAATTGCTCACCATGTTTAATATCGCCTAATAGTCGAAGTAAATCTGCTACTAAGCTAGGAGTAATGGCTATAATGCCGGTTAAGTCAGGAAAATCTAAATTAGCATAGCTAGCTTCCTGGTAAAATAGGTCTTCAATAAAGGAAGCACTAGTTGGCCAATCAGGCGACCAATTAGCATCTCTTAAATACCATTTCTCTACCTTCATATACTTAGCAATTGGCTCCGGCGGGCTTGTTTCTAAATATTCAATTGAAGGCATATCTAAGTGATAAATATCACCAGTCTCTATATCAACATTTTCAGCAAAATCGTTTATCCTTAAAGTAGCATAGGAGCCAATAAAACCTCCGGTCGGTCGTAATTCATCATTATTTTGAAAAAGTAATAAAAAACGAGATTCCTCAGGATAGCCAAGTAATGATGGTAGTAAAGAAAGAATGGGATTAATGTGTAAGGAAACTTCATTTAGTTCTTCTAAAACACCTGAAACACTAGCTAGCTGTTTTGAAAAAAAAGACATTGTATGAAAATCTTTAAGTAATGAAACATTATATTCCAGTAAGTCTAAGTTAGCTCGCAGACCACTTAAGTCAGGCTCAAATTGACTAAGATAAATTAAAATTTCTTGCTTTTTAGAATTATCTAGGACAGCTCCCTCCTCTAGGTCTAAAAGATTATCAAGGTTCTCTGCTAAAGTGCTAAGAGTTAGCAGGCTATTGTTAAACAAGATAGCTGTTTCTAAGCTAAACTTGATTTCACTTTGGGTTTTTTTGAGAAATAAAAGATCTTTTTTGTCCAAAATTTCAAGCAGATCGTGGAGCTCTAAGTCTAATAATATAGCTTGTTTTTTTAGCTCGCTGAAATTTTTATTGTCTAGTTGATAACTAATCCTTTCTACCTTATCTTTTACTCGCAGGGCTGTTTTAAAAACTGAAGTAAGGGTATTAAAATTAACTAAGAAATAAGTGAGAAAAATTATTAGAAAGACAAAAAGACTGGCTAAAAGATATTTTAAAAACTTCATACTTTTAGGATTCCATTATTAACTAAAATATTTTTTTTTCTTTTTAAGTAATCGCTTAAAAATCGATCCATTACTTGCAAACGATAAATAAACTCATTTTCATTTAGATAGGTGTAATTTAGCTCTTGTCCTAGTTCTTTTTCCAAATCTTCTATTAAAGTTATTAGCTTATCTTTTTGTTTTTTAGTAGCCACAATTAGAATATCAATTTTAGCCTCATGATCGCCAACAAAAAGACCACTTAATATTAATAGTTTTGGTGTACACAATTTTTGTAAATCCTTAAAAACCTGGTGGGCTTTGAATAGGCGGGCTTTAAAAAATATCTTTTTTAATTCATCAAAGAAAATAAAGTCGGTATTGCTAATAAAATATTTAATAGCCCGAGGATTGGTCCTATTTTTTCCACTACTTTCATCTAATTTTATTAAGCCAATTTTAGTTAAATTATCCAACTCTCGCCTAACAGCATTGACCTGTAAATCTAAATCTCTTGCTAATTGTCGAATATAATATTTTTTATCTGAGTTAAGTAGAAAGGCGTTTAATAATTTCACTCTTGCTCCTGAAGAAAATAAATTTTCTAACATAATTTTAATCCTTTATTAAATCTTTAATTTATAGTATAATAGAAATTGTTATAAGTCAATCTATAATTTTTTTATATGTATCATAAAATATCAAGCTTCATGCTCAATACCGCTAAGAATAAAGACAGTCATCAAGAACTTTATCTTGGTCAGCCAGACGCCATCACTGAAAAATTAGGTGGTAAAATATTTATCATCGCTGATTTTGAAATGAAAAAAAATGAGGCTAAGGATTTTATTGGCCAGGCAATAAATTACCTTAATGAATTTTACTACCAAGATGAAAAAATATTCCTAAGGGATAAAATAGAAGGCTTAGAATTGGATAATATTTTTGAAGCGAGTCTAACTAAATTAAATAAAGCCTTAAACGACTTCGTGAATGAAAAAAAGCTTAAAATTAAATTAGCTAATTTTAACCTAACGGTTGGCTTGGTTTTTGAAGATAAGCTCTTTTTTTCAAATATTGGTCGTAATAAGGCCTACTTAATATTTAAGAAAGAAAATAAATATGAATTAATAAATGTCGAAGCTAGTGCTACAGATTTAAAGGTGGAAAATAGTAATAATAAGGAATATCTTAATCATCACTTCTTCTCTTCTGTTATTAGTGGCGAAATCCCAGTTGGTTCATATTTCTTTTTTTGTAATGAAGCTTTGCCAGAATATATTTCCAGTAAAGAATTGACTCTAATCATTAGTAAATTGCCCCCGATAGTAGCGGCTGAGCAATTAAAGGGCTCTCTGGCTAAGATAAATAGCTTTGTCCCCTTTGTCGCTTTAATTATTAAAAACACTTTCGCTTTAAATGAAACTGAATTAAATGTATCAACTCAGCAAAGCACAATAAAGTTAAGTGAGACTAAAACTGAAGAAGTTTTAGCCCCAACTGCTCTTTTCAATTTTAAAAAATTTAAAAACAATTTTAATTCTTTTCTATCTAAATTTAGAAAGGAGCAAAGAAATAAGAATGAAGATAAAAAAATTAAACAAGCTATTAAAAAAAGCCGTTTAGATATTAAAGAGAAAATAATATTAGCTAGAAGTAAGTCTATTTTTAGTCGCATCAATAAGGTATTTAAATCGATTTTTGCAAATATCTTTAGACCAGTCAAGCTATTTAAAAATTTAAAACAACTTGAACTTAGGCATAAATTAATTTTCTTTGGAGCGATTATTTTAATCTCCACCCTTACTCTCAGTTTAATCGGGCAAGCTAATAAAAATAAACGAGAAGCACAAATTGCTCAATTTAATAAGCAAATAGAAAGACTAGAAGATCGCTTCGAGTTAATTGACCCTTATCTATTATATGACAATGAAGATGGGGCTAAAATAATAATCGGTGAAATAAATGAGAATTTAAATAATTTAGAAATTAAAAACGATGATCAATTAGCTACGGTTTCCATTTTGCGGGAAAAGATTAATGAAAAAATCTCCCTAATTCAAAAGCTAACCGTTATTGAAAATCCTAATAAATTAATTGATTTAAGCGAGATTAATCCTTCAGCTGAGCCAAGAAATCTTATTTTCCATGACAAACAATTATATTTAGCTGATTTAGCTGGTAAGGCTATATATCGTTACAGACCTGAAGATAATCATAATTCCTCTATTTTAATTTCAGTAGAAGATTTGAAAGATTTAAAAAGTCCAATAATTTTTGAGAATAACTTATATTACCTAAATGCTGATAATTTATTAAAAATAAATCCTGAGAATGAAAAAATAAGTCAACAAGAAATAGCTTCTTTAGAAAATCTAGAAAGCTTAGCTTTTGATATTTACCCGGCCAATAGCCTCCTCTACACTCTTCATCCCGATAGTTCAATTTTAAAGCATTCTCCCGTCAATACCTTTACTCAAGCTAGTAATTGGCTACAAGCCGACTTAGACTTAAGTAAAGCTATCGATATGAAAGTTAGTGGTGAAATTTGGGTATTATTAGAAAATGCCACTCTCTATCGCCTGTACTTAAATTCTCAAGCTGACTTCGAATTAGAAACAATCGACCCAGCTCTTAAAAAAGCCACCAAACTTCTAGTCGACGATAAGCACCTTTATTTATTTGATGCCTTAAGTGGGCGTTTAGCAATTTACCTAAGAAGTGATGGCAGTTTTGTCTCTCAATTTGAGTTTAAAACCGATGATAAATGGCTCGATATTAGTCTTGATTTTGAAAATAAAAAAGCCTACCTATTAGCTGATACTAGTATTTATAGCTTCCCCATTGAATTTTAAGGAATATAAAAACACCTTTTAAGAAATAGAAGGTGTTTTTATAATTTAAATAATTACTTTAAAGTAACCTTAGCCCCGGCTTCTTCTAGTTTCTTCTTAATTTCCTCAGCTTCTTCTTTTTTAATTCCTTCCTTAACTACTTTTGGAGCAGCATCAACTAAATCTTTGGCTTCTTTTAATCCCATTTCAGTAATTTCTCTAACTACTTTAATGACATTAATCTTACTAGCCCCAGTTTCAGTAATTTCAATATCAAATTCAGTTTTCTCAGCGACGGCCTCAGTTGCTCCGGCAGCCGCTCCTGGAGCAGCCATCATTGCTGGAGCAGAGGCTGATACGCCAAATTTATCCTCTAGAATCTTAACTAACTCAGCTAAATCTAGAACTGACATTTTTTCTATCTCAGAAACTAAAGATTGAAATTTTTTAGGAACTTCAAGTTCTTTGCTTTCTGTAGTTTTCTTTTTTTCTTCTGACATAAATTTATAATTATATTAATTAATTTGTTTTTTGTTCTTCAATGGCTTTTAGAGTATATAGAAAACTCCTTAGCGACCCCGCTAAAACATTAACAAAACCGGAAATTGGTGAGTTCAATGAACCAACTAATTGAGCATATAACTCTTCTCTGTTTGGTATCTTAGATAAAGCAATAACATCTTCTTGACTAACTAACTTACCCTCTAAAACACCTCCTAAGAAATACAACTTATCTTCCTTGCCCTTAGTGAAATTAGCAACTGCTTTGGCGCCAGCCACTTCATCCTCATAAGAAAAAACTGTAGCGAGCTTGCCTTCAAACTTTTTAGGATCAATTTCAATTTTTAAACTGTTTCTTAAAGCTAAACTCAATAATGTTTTTTTGGCCACTAAATACTCAGCTTGATTATCTTGCAAGTTTCGTCTTAACTCTTCATTGTCCTTAACCTCTAAGGCATTAAAGCCAGCAAAGACAACTGACTTAGATCGCTTTAACTTATCCTCTAGTTTCTGAAGAATTTCCTTTTTTTGTTCTTTTGTTTTTGGCATATGATTATTATAAAATCTGTGCTTAAACACAGACTTTAAAAGATTGATAATAAATTATCACCTCGGCAAGTCTTAAATATGCTTGCTGTCTGCGGTTTAATATTTCTATATTAAACTAAGGGTGAGAATAAGTCAAGACTAACTTATTATGGGGCCACTCCAGCATTTATACTAGACTGAGTAGCCTGCCGATGACCAGCTGGAATACCGCCAGTATCACTTCCTAGACAATAGGTTAAAATATATGTACTAGTACCTCCTGACTGATACATATAGTCATTTTTACCGGCACAACCAGCTTCCTCGGGAGTAGGCGCCTCTGGAATCGGATTCATGTATGGAGTTAAGGTTGATTCTCCGGTTAATGAAGTGGTTGCTGAGGCAGACGTCGTTTGAGTCGGGTATCTGTTATTAGCGTTGTAGTAAAGTTCTAGAGCCGTTTGGATTTGCTTAACATCAGCCACTCTTCTAGCATCTCTTGCCCTAGCTCGAGCATTATTTAGAGAAACAACTGATAAGGTGGATAACAAGCCAATAATAGCAATTACCACCAATAATTCAATTAGGGTAAAACCTTTTTTGTTTTTCATATTATTTACTAAATTTATTTATGTTTCTATTATAACAAATTATAAAAAAAGTGTAAACAGTTTTCAATAGTTTGCCTTGACAATTTGGAAGTGTCGTGCTAAAGTTGCTTAATTGTTCATTCAAATATTCACCAAAATTTTAGGCAATGAAGAAAATAAAGATTATTACGAAAGCAAAGTATGAGGAAGTAGATATGTTAATCGGAGTGCTGGTAGATATGCCTAAGTTAGGTACTGCCAACCTCAAAAGAATGGAAAAACATAAAATGCTTAACGGACGACAAGTCCCAGCCCATTATCGTTTTGGCAAGATAATCGGCGACAGCTTCGTCACTCAAAGGTACTACTTTCCAAAGGGTTTTTTAGGGAGACAAATCATTTGTGATGTTAAAATAATTAAAAAAACATCTATAGCTGATCCTGAGCGAGAAGATATCCTTTTAGATTGCTTCTTGTCAGAAGAGGCAGCCCCATCCTTTGAGCTCAAAATTGGAACGCTTTATGGAAGCATACCAATAAAAGGAAGCAAGAAATTCATTTCCCTAATTCCGCTTACGGAATAAGTAAGGAGCCCAAAGCGGGCTCTTTTTTTATACAGCCCTTTTTCGTCCATAATTGGCAAAACGATGGGCCTCATCTCTTAATTTTTGAAAAGTTTTAAATAAGTTTTTTAAATCATTTTTCTTTTTAGTTTTTTTAGCAAACACTAGGTGGTCGCCTTCAAATTTTGAAAGTCCGATTAAAGCAATATCCTTTAGGGTGTTGCTTAATTTTTTTTCTATGAAATCTATTTGCGGTCTTCCGCCATCAATTAAAATAATATCAGGCTTAGTCCAATTTTGGTGCTTAAATCTTCTAGTTAAAATCTCTACTAAGGCCCTAAGATCATCACTGGCTGCTGCTTCCTTTATTTTAAATAAGCGATAATCACTGGTTTTGAAGTAGTTATTTTCCCAAACGACCATAGCACCAAAGGCATCCCTTCCTTGCCAATGAGAAATATCATAGGCCTCAATTCTGTCAGCTTGATTATTTTTTAAATTAGGCTCTTCCTGTAGTAAAGAAACATCTTGTAAATGTTGTAGAGCTCTAGCTTGCTCGGGGTTTTTAAGACTTAAGTCCTTAATTAACTTGACTTTTTTTCCAGCTAAAATAGTAACTATATTATTAATATTTTTTTGATATTCCTTGACACTGACTTGTCCTAGGCAGGTTCCCGGACAAAGACCAATTTGATAATCAAAACAAGCCTTATCACTATTAGCTTGACAACGACTGTAAGGGAATATTCTTCTGATAAGTCTTAAAGCCTGATTAATTTGATTATAAGACTGGTAAGGACCAAAAATTTGGTAATTCTTGCTCTTAAAATTCTTTAACTTATTAGCTCTAATTAATTTGATTTTAGGATAATCTTCTTTAGAGATGGTGATATAAATGAAGGAGCGGTCATCTCTATCTTTAATGTTATAAAGAGGCCAATGTTTTTTTATTTCATTCGCTTCTAGAATAATTGATTCTAGAATTGATGAAGTTGAAATATAATTTAAATTCTCAGATTCTTTAAGGATTTCCTTTGTTTTTAAATTAGCATCCTTGCCAAAATATTGAAGAAGACGGTTTCTTAAATTACTTGCCCGACCAACATAAATAATTTCTTTTTTCTGATTAAGCCAGATATAGACTCCAGGTACTGGTGGGGCCTTCTTGGCTATTTCTTTTAAATTATTTCTAGTCATATAGTTTAGGATGTATAGAAAAATCTTTAAATCTTGTATATATAATTAACTTATCCACAGTTTGGTCTTGACATTTATATTTCAAGTGCTATAATAATTTATCATTCTTAATTAATCATATAGCTCACTATAAAGTGAGTCCCAAGACCAGTGAAATAATAACTAGCTGGTCTTTTTCTTTTCTATAAATACTCTTTTAAATAACGCCCAGTCGCACTGGTTTCTGTTTTTATTATTTCCTCAGGTGTCCCCTGGGCTATTAATTTGCCTCCCTCATCTCCCCCTTCTGGACCGAGATCAAAGACATAGTCTAAGGATTTCAAAATATGTAAATTGTGTTCTATGAGAATAACACTATTCCCCTGATCAACTAATTTATTTAAAACAGCAATTAACATTTCAATGTCTTGATAATGGAGGCCGGTACTTGGTTCATCTAAAAGATAGAGAGTTCGTCTACTTAATTTCTGATTTAATTCTTTAGCAATTTTAATGCGCTGGGCCTCTCCGCCGGACAAAGTAGTGGCTGATTGACCTAGAGCTAAATAGTCTAATCCCACTGATTGCAAGACTTTTAATTTATCGGTGATATAGTGATTACCCTCAAATACCTCAATCGCTTCAGAAATACTCAAATTTAAAACATCGGCAATGTTTTTTTGCTTATACTTAACTTGCAAAGTTTCTCGGTTAAAGCGCTGACCTTTACATACTTCACACTCCACTAAAACTGGGGGCATAAAATGCATCTCAATTAACTTAGCACCAGCTCCCTGGCAGGCCTCACAGCGCCCACCACTGCGATTAAAGGAGAATCTAGATATGCTATAGCCTCTTTCCTTAGATAAGGGCAAGGAGGCATAAAAATCTCTAATAGCCGTGAAAAAACCGGTGTAAGTAGCCGGATTAGAGCGCGGCGAGCGACCAATTGGGGCCTGGTCAATCATTACAACTTTATTGATGTATTCTAAGCCTTTAAAGCTACTGAGATTCTCTAATTTTATTTTATTCCCTAAATTTTTAAGACTATAGAGATTTTTATATAAAACATTATAGAGCAATGATGATTTACCGGAACCAGAAACACCACTAATGCCCACTAATTTACCTAAAGGAATGTCTAAATTAAGATTTTTTAGATTATTAGCTTTAGCTCCTTTGATTTTTAAATAACCGTGATTTTGACTCCGTCTTTTACTAGGTACTTTTATTTCCCTTTCACCTCGCAAATAGTCCAAAGTTAAAGATTTTTTTTGACTTTTGAGTAATTTATTTAAATAACCACTAAGAACAACTTCACCTCCTAAAACACCAGCTAAAGGACCAAGGTCAATTAAATAGTCGGCCGCCTTAATTGTCCGTTCGTCATGCTCTACAATAATAACAGTATTATTTTTATCTCTTAGTTTAAACAAGGTTTTAATTAACTTATCAGTGTCTTGCTCATGAAGGCCTATGGTTGGTTCATCTAAAACATAAAGAGTCCGGGAGAGTTGAGACCCAATTTGTGAAGACAATCTAATTCGTTGGGCCTCCCCACCCGACAGACTCTCTGCTTTACGAGACAATGTTATATAATTTAGACCCACCTTATTTAAAAACTCGAGACGACTAATTATTTGCTCGATTACTTTAGCTCCTATCTCTAAAGATCTTTTATCTAAGCTATCATAATATTTTAGAAAAAAATCGTATAGCTTATTAATCGACAAATCACTTAAATCAATAATATTTTTATTATTTATTTTAACCGATAAAGCCTCCGGCTTTAGTCTTTTACCTAAACAAGCTGAACATTTTTTTTCACTAAAAAAACCAAGAGTGCCTAATCCCGAGCATTGTAAACAAGCTCCATAAGGAGAGTTGAAAGAGAAAAGACGGGGCTCAATTTCGGGAAAAGCAAAATTATCAAATTGACAAGTCCAATTAGAAGAGAGTAATAGCTCATTATCATCTCTAAATCTAGCAATCACTAAACCTTGGCTGTGTATAAGGGCATTTTCCAAAGCCTCAAACAAACGACTCTCTTCTTTAGTGTCTAGGCTATCAATTAAGATCTCTATATCATGTTTTTTATGAGCCGCTAAGCTAATATTATCTCTTAAATTATACCACTGATTATCCACCCTTGCCTTTAAATAACCCAACTTTAAAAAATCATAGAGTAGTTGATAATATTCTCCGCGCCGCCCCCTAACAACGGGACTGAGAATTTCCACTCGTTTTTCTTTCTTAGAGATAATAATATCAAACATTTCCTCAGGGCTAAGTTTTTCAATTTTTCGCTGACATTTTGGGCAATAAACTATCCCTAGACGAGCAAAAAGGACCCTGAGATAGTCATGAATTTCAGTTAAAGTACCGACTGTTGACCTGGGATTGCGTGATAGAGCTTTCTGATCAATTGAAATAGCGGGAGCCAGCCCACTAATCTCATCTACTTCAGCCACTTTTTTTTGGCCTAGAAATTGACGCATATAAGGAGATAATGATTCTACATACTGTCTTTGCCCTTCAGCAAAAATAGTATCAAAGGCTAGTGATGACTTGCCCGAACCAGAAACGCCACTAATCACAATCAGTTTTTGATGGGGTATTTCTAAATTAATATTTTTTAAATTATGGGTTTTAGCTCCTTTAATTATTATTTTATCTGGCATATTATTTTTCTAAATCTAAAATACTTTCAATCTTTTTTCTAATTGTCTTAGCTTTTATATGATATTTTAAATTATAGTTTAATTGTTTTTCTCTTCTTTCACTAGACTCCTTAATCGCCTTTTTCATGGAATCGGTTATTTTATCGGCATAAAGGATAATACGGCCAGAAACATTACGAGCGGCTCGCCCCATGGTTTGCATCAGTGAAGTCTCACTTCTTAAGAAACCTTCACGATCAGCATCTAAAATAGCCACTAAAGCTACTTCTGGCAGGTCTAGGCCTTCTCTTAATAAATTAACGCCGATTAAAATATCAAAATCTCCTTTCCTAAAATTAGTTAATATTTCCACTCTATCAATAGTTTTAATATCAGAATGTAAATAATTACTTTTTAAGGCTTTATTCTTTAAATATTCACTTAAATCTTCGGCTTGTTTTTTAGTTAAGGTATTAATTATCACCCTCCCCTTCTTTTTTATTATCTTCTGAGACTCGATTATTATATCATTAATTTGACTATAATTTCTTTTTTTATCAAAAGCTGGTCTAATCTCAATTTTTGGATCAACAAGTCCGGTTGGGCGAATAATTTGCCGAGCGATATTCAAGCTATGCTCTTTTTCATATTTACCGGGGGTAGCCGTGGTAAATATTAAATGACTAACTCTTTCTTTAAATTCATTAAATTTTAAAGGCCGATTATCTAAAGCTGAGGGCAAGCGCCAACCGTGTTCAATAAGAGTTTCCTTTCTAGAACGATCGCCAGCATACATCCCTCCAATTTGCGGAATAGTAATATGAGACTCGTCAATGATTGTTAAAAAATCTGGCTGAGAATTTTTCCAGGGGAAATAGGCGAGCAAGGAATCAGGCGCCTGACCAGCTAATTTGCCACTTAAATGGCGAGAATAGTTCTCTATGCCGTGGCAATAACCCAGCGCTTTAAGCATCGTAATATCATAATTAGTTCTTCGCTCTAGTCTATCAGCTTCCAAGAGTTTAGCCTTTTTTTTGAAAAAATTCAATCTATCCTTTAATTCTAGATTAATATTAACAATTGCTTCTTCTATTTTAGGCAGGCTCGAGATAAAATGCTTAGGAGGAAGAATTATAATTTCTTTAAGATTGTTAATAATGTTCTTAGTTAAATCATCAATCACGGTAATTTCTTTGACTTTTTGATTTTCTAAAATAATCTGATAATAGTAGTTCTCTGACATCGGTCTTATTTCTAACAAATCCCCTCTAACTCTAAACTGACCACGCTTGAGCTCTAAATTATTACGAGTAAATTGAATAGCCACTAATTGTCTAATTAAATCAAGACGGCTAATATACTGACCAAGCTCTAAATTTAAAGCCGACTTTATATAATCATTGGGCACTCCTAGATTGTAAATACAAGAAACCGAGGCAACAATAATGACATCTTTTCTAGAGACTAAAGCAGAGGTGGCCGCGTGTCTTAAACGGTCAATCTCTTGATTTATCATCGCTTCTTTGTCAATATAGGTATCACTGGTGGGCAGATAGGCCTCCGGTTGGTAGTAGTCGTAATAGGAGACGAAATAGTGAACAGCATTTTTAGGGAAAAAATTTTTGTACTCCCGATAGAGCTGAGCCGCCAGCGCCTTATTGGGTGCAATCACCAAAGCCGGCTTATTAAAACCCGCAATCACATTAGCGATTGTAAAGGTTTTTCCTGAACCAGTCACCCCTAAAAGAGTTTGCGGATTTAGGCCTTTCTTTAGGCCGCTTAATAATTTCTTAATCGCCCCCGCTTGATCACCAGCTGGGCTATATTTAGATTGGAGTTTAAATAAATTTTTAGTCATATTTAGATTTTGATTATATCAATTTACTGGAAAAAAGACTATAACTATGTTAATCTAAAACTATAATAAAAATAATACTATGGACACTATCACACTTATCATCACTAATCAATACGCCCAGGCCTTCGGAATTGCTTTAGCTTCCTTTATCTTAGCTAAAATTATTACCTGGCTTTCTAAAAAATATCTTAGTAAGTGGGCAAAAAACTCAGAAAATACTTTAGACGATATAATTGCCGAAAAATTACAGCCACCCTTTGTTTATATTATCTTTCTTCTTGGTCTACAAATTGCCATTGGTCATATAGACAGTAGTCTTTTTTGGCTAGAACCCTTGCTTCGTTCAATAATGGCAATATTTATCGCTTATGCCCTCCTCATTGTTTTTGAACTAATTCTTAAATTTTTTGTCAATCGCTATAATCAGAAACATCCGTCTAAAATGATTAATTCAATCATCCCCCTATTTAAAAAAACTGTTCTTGTTATTCTAATTATTGCTGCTTTAATCTGGATCTTAGATATTTGGGGAGTTGATATTACTCCCTTCCTGGCCAGCTTAGGAATAGCGGGCTTTGTAATTGGTTTTGCTATGCAAGACTCTCTTAAAAATATCTTTGGCGGAATTTTTATGATTTTAGATAAAAGTGTTCAGCTTGGTGATCGGATAAGTTTAGAGAGTGGTGAGATGGGGATAGTCTATGAAGTATCTCTGAGAATTACTAAAATAAAAACCTTTAATAATGAAATATTAAGCATCCCTAATGGTAAATTATCGGAGATGAAGATAAAAAACTACACCCAGCCAGACTTAAATCTAAGGGTGGTCATTAACTTTAGCACAGCTTACGGGTCTGATGTAAATTTTGTGAAAAAAATTATTGAAGAAGCAATTGCTAAGATGAAGGGAGTAGAAAGCGAGCCACCCATTAAAGCCTTGATGCTTGAATTAGCTGACTCAGGCTTAAATTGGACACTTTTTTTCTGGGTCAAAAACCAAGGCGATGCCTTTGATAAAAAAGTTGAAGCCCTGCAAATTATCTATGAAACCTTAAACAGGGAGAAGGTTGAAATCCCCTTCCCTAGTCGCAGTATTTTTATGAAGAAAGTGGATTAATTTAGAATTTTATTTATTCACAGAGCTAAAAATACTCGGTCTTTTTTCTTTTAGCCTATAAATAAGCGCTTTGAATATATTGCTGGAGCATTCTTTCGGAATTAAAGAAGGAGGCGTTAATAGCGATTGTATGACGCATAGTTTCTCGCCAACGATTAGGAGTTTGATAGTATCTCGGTAGGATCCTAAACTCTAATTTATTATATAAATTGTCAGCATCTTTTTTGTTTAACTCTTTTAATTTTAGACTACTTCTTCGCTCACCAATTGACCAGCCAGTTTTTCGGTTAACAAAGCCCTCTATCCACCAACCATCCAAAGTACTAAAATGAGGAACCCCGTTTAAAGCCGCTTTCATGCCACTGGTGCCGGAAGCTTCATTAGGTGGCAGGGGTGTATTTAACCAAACATCAACTCCAGGGATGAGGAGTTTAGCCACATCCATATCATAATTTTCAATAAAGACAACTTTAATGTCTTTTTTTAGCTTTTCTTTGGCTTCGTGGATATATCTAATTAAAGCCTTGCCGTTGTCATCATTGGGATGAGCCTTACCAGCGTAAATAATTTGCATTTTCCCCACTTTTTTACTGATTTTTCTTAATTTCTCAATGTCATAAAAAAGCAGAGTTGAGCGTTTGTAGCCAGTAAATCTTCTAGCAAAACCAATTGTGAAAGTATTTAGCTCTAATTTGACTTTTTGTTTTTTGTAGATAAAATCAATTAATCTTTTTTTGGATTTTTGATGAGTTTGCCAAATTTCCTTAGGTGGGATATTAAAGGCATTTCTCAAAGAGCTGCTGTATTGACGCCAACTAGGAATGTATTTATCAAATAATTTTTTGAAGTCTGCTGAAGCCCAAGTTTGACTATGAATACCATTAGTAATGGCATAGATATAATGCCCGGGGAACATTTTATTAGAAACCTTGCTATGGCTTAAAGCGACCCCATTGACATGAGAAGAAAAATGAAGAGCTAGTTTAGTCATATTTACTTGGTCTTTTTCAATAAAATCCTTGTAATGACTGGGAAAGTTTGGGATGAGTTCTTTAATTAATTTAAGCTCAAATAAGTCATGACCGGCTTCAACTGGGGTATGAGTAGTAAAGACACACTTTTCCTTAACTTCCTCCAATTTCTTGGCTCGTGTTTTAGCTGCGGAATTATTATATAATTCTACTGGAACTAAGGCGGCGTGCCCTTCATTTAGATGATATTTTTTAATATCATTATAACCCAACTTTTCTAATATTTTTACACCGGCTATTCCTAAAATAATTTCTTGCTTAAAACGATACTCATTGCCCGCCTGATATAGGGCACCAGTTAAATCTCGGTATTCTTTTTTATTAAGTCTTAAATTTGTATCGAGGAAATAGACCGGAACAAGATAATCACTGTGCCCTTTGATAAGATATTCCCAGGCCTGAACAAAAACAGTGTCCTTGCCTATCTTAATTTTAACCTTGGCTTTTAATTTTTTAAATTTTTGATGATTGTAAGTGTCGCTTTCCTCTAACTGCTGACCTTCCTTGCTAATTGTTTGCTTGAAATAGCCTTTATTATTAAGTAAAGTAACTCCGGCCATTGGTACTTGCAAATCAGCGGCTGATTTTAGGGTATCACCCGCTAGCACCCCGAGACCACCGGCATAACTTTTAATAGCATTTTCTAAAGCAATTTCCATGCTGAAGTACGCAATTTTAACTTTTAATTCTTTGACCATATGATTTATTTA
>CAYZMF010000012.1:0-18621 GCA_964479455.1 uncultured Gammaproteobacteria bacterium
TATATATTTCTTCATAGTAATATTTTAACATATTAAAAATATAATTAATATTCATTTAAAAAAACACGACTTATCTACCAGCCGTGTTTTTTTAACTATATCTCAATCTTTAGTATGCTTCTCTTTTCTTTTTTCCTTTGTAACCAGTGCCCGCCGGAATTAAGCAACCAATAATCACATTCTCTTTAAGCCCCTCAAGATAATCAATTTTGCCATTAACAGCTGCTTCAATTAAAACCCGAGATGTTTCTTGGAAAGAAGCGGCTGATAAATAGCTATCAGTAGTCAGCGATGCTTTGGTAATGCCAAGTAGAAGTCTGTCAGCCTTAGCTGGTTTTTTAGTTTTTAAATTAGCCTGCTCTAGAACCTCTTCTTCAACAGTCTCGCCTGGCAGTAAATTAGTATCACCAGCTTCTAAAATTAGGTAGCGAGAGAAAATTTGACGAGCAATAATTTCAATATGTTTATCATTTAAAGGCTGACCCTGTGAGGAATAGACATATTGGATTTCTGAAATAATATATTTTTGTGTTTCCAGTTTACCCCTTAGGCTATATAGTTCTCTTAAATCTAAACTACCTTCGGTTAATTGGTCGCCCTTCTTAACCATTTCTCCATCCTTAACTAAAAGCATGGTGCCTTTTAAAATATTAAACTCCTTGGTCTTATTAACCGATCTTTCAAGAGCAACATATTTATCATCTAAAATTATTAAGCCAGCACTTTTAGCTTTAACTATTTCTCCCTCAACTTTAAATAGAGGCTCTCCCTTGCTAACTTTTGTGCCCTCTTTAACTAAGACCTCAGCTTTTAATTTTTTCCTTTTTTTGTCCTTGTCTTTCTTTTGTGATAATTTAAGTTCATTTATTTTTTCAGAGAAATAATATTTCTCTTGATCTAAGCCCTTATAAGTCAAAGATAATACTTTTGCCTGGGGGTTATCAACTAAAATTTCTTTACCTTTCTTATCCTTAATCACTTTTTGGGCAAAACTAATACCTACTTTAGCATCAACATCGGACAATAATCCTTTTTTCTTGGGACTACGAGCCTCAAAGATTTCTTCTACCCGAGGTAAACCTTGAGTAATGTCATCACCACCAGCCACACCACCACTGTGAAAAGTTCTCATCGTTAACTGGGTGCCTGGCTCACCAATTGATTGAGCAGCAATTACACCAACGGTTGCCCCTAACTTAACTGGCTTGTTATAGGCTAAATCCCAGCCATAACATTTAGCACAAATACCTTTATGAAGCTTACAGGACAGAGCTGATCTAATTACAACTGACTCCACCTTAGCTTTCTTGAGCCTCTCAATCGCCTCTTCGTCTAAAATTTCTTTAGCTTTAATAACGACTTTATCCTTAGCATCTTTAACATCCTTGGCTAAATAACGACCTAAAATCTTTTGATAAAAATCATCGCCAAGCTTATCAGACTCTACCTTGTTTAAGACCACTCCTTCTTTATCTAAACAATCATCTAGACTAACAATTACATCTTGAGAGACATCCACTAAACGACGAGTTAGATAGCCGGCGTTAGCCGTTCTTAAGGCAGTATCAGACAAGCCTTTCCGAACGCCGTGAGTCGAAATAAAGTATTCTAAAACACCAAAACCTTCTTTAAAATTTCCTTTAACTGGTAATTCAATAATTGCCCCCGACGGTGAAGTAACCAAGCCTTTCATTCCTAAAATTTGAACTAATTGAGGCCAAGAACCCCTCGCGCCTGAATCAATCATTGAATAAACTGGCAAAATATTTGAGAGGCCGGCTTTGCAAATGGTGGCAATTTTGTCTTTAGTGTTAGTCCACTCCTCAATTACTTTTGAATATCTTTCACTGTCAGTTAAAAGACCTTCTTCATATTGTTCTTGAATTAGATCTACCCTTTTTTCCGCTTTTTTGATTAAGTCGTCTTTTTCTGAAAAGAAAGGCATATCGCCAAACCCCCAAGAAAGACCTGACTTTGTGATAAAAGCTAAACTCTTGTTCTTTAAATCATCAATAAATCTAACAGTTTCTTCTTGGTCATAGAGCCTTAAGGATTTATTAATCAAATCCCTTAATTTTCCTTTATTGATCACCTCGTTTATATATCTCAATTTTTCAGGTAAGAGCAAATTAAAAATTACCCGGCCAACAGTCGTTCTCATTCTTTCTCCGTTAATTTGCACCAAGATTTCATCATGAAGCTCAATAAACTTGCTTTCATAAGCTAAGCGCGCCTCATCGGAGTTATAGAAATACTTTAATTCTTCATCTTTTTTTGGCTTTTCTGCTTTTGGTAAATAAGTAAGGTAGTATGATCCCCAAACAATGTCTTGGCCAGGGGCTACAATTGGATCGCCGGTAGCTGGTTTTAATAGATTTTTAGAAGACAACATTATTTCAGCTGCTTCTTTTTTAGCTTCTTTAGTTAAGGGAACATGAACAGCCATTTGATCGCCATCAAAGTCGGCATTAAAAGCCGTACAAACTAAAGGATGAATTTGAATGGCCTTGCCCTCAATTAAAACTGGCTTAAAAGCTTGGATACCTAAACGATGAAGGGTCGGTGCCCGATTAAGTAAAACATAGGCCTCTTTAATAATATTGTCTAATATATCCCAAACATCTTCACTGCCAGCTTCAATATAACGAGAAGCGCTTCTGACATTGTGAACAATTTCTTTTTTAATTAGCTGGCTAATAATAAAAGGCTTAAATAATTCAATCGCCATTATTTTAGGCAAACCACATTGATCCAAGTTTAATTTAGGATTAACTACAATTACACTTCTACCTGAATAATCAACTCTTTTTCCTAATAAGTTTTGTCTAAATCTACCTTGCTTGCCTTTTAAAGCATCAGCTAGGGATTTTAATTGTCTTTTCTGTCCAGTTGAGGCAGTTACGGTTTTAGTATGGCGGGCGGAATTATCAATTAAAGCATCAACCGCTTCTTGAAGCATTCTTTTTTCATTACGACAAATTACTTCAGGTGCATTTAACTCAGTTAATTGCTTTAAACGATTATTTCTGTTAATCACGCGACGATACAGATCATTGAGATCTGAAGCAGCAAAACGGCCTCCATCTAAAGCTACCATTGGCCTTAAATCCGGGGGAATAACTGGTACAGTAGTTAAAATCATCCATTCCGGTCTTAAATCATTATTTCTAAAACCTTTTAATAATTTAAGTCTTTTAATTAATTTATCTTTTTTTGACTCAACAGATGTTTCTAATTTCTTTTCAGTTTTTTTAATGCTCTCATTTAAATCAATTTTACTAAGCAAGGTTCTGATTGCCTCAGCACCAATTCCTGCTTCAAAGATATGCCCAAATTTTAAACTTAAATCCTGATAATCTTGTTCGCTCATTATTAAAAGTGGTTTTAATTCTTTTAGTTCTTTAATTACTTGATTAAAATCAATTTCTAATTTTTCTAATTTTTCATCTCTAAGCTTTAAAGTTTCTTTCATTTGCTTGGTCTTATCACCTTGATTACTGGCTTTATCTAAATCTTGCTTGTATTCATTCTCAATTGCTTTTTTCTTAGATTTATGTTCTTGTTGAATTTGAGCTAGAGTTTGCTCTTTTAAATCTTCATCTACATCAATAACGATAAAGTTGGCATAATAAATTACTTTTTCAAGTGATTGAATGCCTAAGTTAAGAAGTAGGCCAATTTTAGAAGAAATGCCTCTTAAAAACCAAATATGAGAACTGGGTATTTGTAAGTCAATATGCCCCATTCTTTCTCGCCTGACAATACTTCTAGTTACTTCGACTCCACACTTATCGCAAACAATCCCTTTATACCTAATTTTTTTATACTTGCCACAAGAACACTCCCAATCTTTAATCGGCCCAAAAATTTTTTCACAAAAAAGCCCGTCTTTTTCTGGCTTTTGAGTACGATAATTAATAGTTTCCGGTCTAACAACCTCTCCAGAAGACCAACTGACTATTTCTTTGGGCGAGGCTAATCTTAAACGCATCGCATCAAAATCGCTTGTTTTTATAGGATTAAGCATATAATAATTAATTATTTTATTTATCCACTTTTTGTTTATCAGTCTCTTCTTCTTTTGGTTTAGCTGTTAGCTCTTCACTTTTTCCTAAAAGCTCAACATTTAGACCAAGTCCTTTTAATTCCCGAAGTAATACATTGAAAGACTCGGGAACATTATGTTTTTCAATTTCCTCGCCTTTAATAATCGCCTCGTAAGCTTTACTACGGCCAGGCACATCATCAGATTTAATTGTCAACATTTCTTGTAAAGTATGAGCCGCCCCATAACCTTGTAAGGCCCAAACTTCCATTTCTCCAAAACGCTGACCACCAAATTGAGCTTTACCACCAAGTGGCTGTTGAGTAATTAGGGAATAAGGGCCAATTGATCTTTGGTGAATTTTATCTTCCACCATGTGATTTAATTTTAAAAGATATTTATAACCAACCGTTATTTCATTATCATAAGGTTCGCCCGTTTTCCCGTCATGTAGCACTACTTTGCCATCTTCTGGTAGGCCAGCCTTTCGTAGTTCTTCTTTAATTTGATCTTCAGTAACTCCATTTAAAGCCGGTGTGGCTACTCTATAACCTAAAATCTTGGCCGCGAAACCCAGGTGAGTTTCTAATAATTGACCTAGGTTCATACGAGAAATAATTCCCAAAGGTGATAATATAATATCAACCGGCGTTCCGTCGGCCATGTAAGGCATGTCCTCAATTGGCACTACCTTGGAAATAACCCCCTTATTCCCATGCCGGCCAGACATTTTATCGCCCACTTGAATTTTCCTTAAATTAGCCACTGATACTTGAATAGATTGTAAAACTCCAGCGGCTAACTTGTCGCCCTCTTCTCGCGAAAATATTTTAATATCAACTACTTTACCGTGTTCACCATGTTCTAAATAAAGAGATGAATCTCTAACATCTTTTGCTTTATCACCAAAAATTGCTCTTAATAATTTTTCCTCAGCTGAAAGAGTAGTCTCTCCTTTGGGGGTAATTTTTCCTACTAAAATATCACCAGAAGAAATTTCTGCCCCGATTCTAATAATTCCCTCCTCATCTAAATTTTTTAATTTCTCTTCACTGATATTAGGGATATCATTAGTGATTATCTCCGGGCCGAGCTTAGTGTCTCTAACATTCATCGTATAATTTTCAATATGAATAGATGAATAAACATCTTCCTTAACTAATCTTTCTGAGATAATAATAGCATCTTCATAGTTAAAGCCCTCCCAGGTCATAAAAGCAACTAAAACATTTTTACCCAGTGACAGCTCTCCATTATCAATTGAGGGCCCGTCGGATAAAGCCTGGCCTTTTTTAACTTTATCACCAACATTAACAACCGGCCTTTGATTAATGCAGGTTGAATAGTTAGAGCGAACAAATTTATTTAAATTATAATTTATGTTTTGTCCTTTTTTGTTTTTGACTTTAACAACTTTTGCGTCAACATAAGAAACCGTACCGTCATCACTAGAGACAACAACATGCCCACTATCAATAGCGGCTCGTGCTTCTACGCCAGTACCAACAATTGGGGCTTCATTGCTAACTAGAGGAACGGCCTGTCTTTGCATATTTGTTCCCATCAGCGATCTCTGTCCATCATTATGCTCCATAAAAGGAATTAAAGAGGTGGCAATAGAAATGATTTGATTAGCAGCTACGCCCACGAATTCAATTTTTTTAGTCTCTTCAATGCCTGGTTGACCAAATTTTCTGACTTGATATCTATCAACCATGATTCTATCTTTTTCATCAACCGGAATCGTTGAATCAGCAGTAATATACTTCTCCTCTTCAAAGGCATCTAAAAATACCACTTTATCACTAATTACGCTCGCCCCTTTAGTATGAACTACTTGACGATAAGGAGTCTCTAGAAAGCCATAAGTATTAAGTCGGGCATAACTGGCTAAATGACCAACTAAACCAATATTTGGTCCTTCTGGGGTGGCAATCGGACAAATTCGCCCATAATGAGTAGTGTGAACATCACGAACATCAAAACCAGCCCTTTCTCTAGTTAAGCCACCTGGGCCCATAGCTGATAATCTCCTTTTGTGCTCTAGTTCAGCTAAAGGATTAGTCTGGTCCATAAACTGAGATAATTGGGATGACATGAAAAACTCCTTAACTACACCAATTACTGGACGAGCATTGATTAATTTATTAGGAGTTAAAGAGGCTAAATCAGTGGTTGACATTCTATCTTTAATTATTCTTTCCATTCTCGCTAAACCAACTCTAACTCGGTTTTGAATTAAACCACCGATTGCCCTGACTCTTCGATTGCCTAAATGATCAATATCATCTTCTGGCTCTTTAGTAATATTTAAACGAATTACTTCTTTAATAATTAAAACTAAATCCTCTACTCTTAAAATTCTATTTTCTTTTTTATTAGCTAAATCAAGATCAAAGCGTCGATTTAGCTTATATCGTCCAACTTTACCAAAATCATAACGGTCAAATCTAAAAAACATGGCATGAATTAATTGCCGTGCATTTTCAACTGAAGCTAAATCTCCTGGCCTAACTCGGCGGTAAACTTCTTGCAAGCCCTCAGCCTCATCCTTAGCTAAATCCTTTTCAATGGTCGCTTCAATAAAACTTGGCTCATCTTCATCTTTCACTAAGTCAACATCTTTAAATAGTTTAATTAACTCTTGATCGCTGCTGTAACCAAAGGCTCTTAAAAGTGAAGTGATGGCCACTTTTCTTTTACGATCAATTCTTACCCAAATCACCTTATTAACATCAGTTTCAATCTCTAACCACGCCCCTCGGTTAGGAATAATCTTAGCTCCGTAACATTTCTTTCCTTTAATGAATTCGGCAGTGAACATAACTCCAGCACTTCTAATTAACTGAGAAACAACCACTCTTTCAATGCCATTGATAATAAAAGTTCCTTTATCAGTCATTAAAGGGAAGTCCCCTAAAAAAACTTCTTGCTTAATTTCCTGTTTTGTTTTTTTATTAAGCAATCTCGTTTTAACCCGTAGGGGAGCCTCGTAGGTAATGTTTTTATCACGGCTTTCCAGTTCTGTAAATTTTGCCTCGTCGAGATAATAATCCTCTAAATATAGCTCTAAATCGCGTCCAATGAAATCAGTGGTTGGATTAATTTCATCAAATAATTCACTTAAACCTTCTTTTAAAAACCAGGCGTACGAATCCTTTTGAAGTTCAATTAAATCAGGCATTGGTATAGCTGATTTAAGTTTCGTAAAAAATCGTCGGCCACTTGCTATCTTTGTTTTAGACATATTAAGAAAAATCTCAAACCAAAAATTGGCTGAGTTATTTAATTTTTAATTGTTTAATGAGTGATTGTCACTGGATTATAAAAAATAACAAAAAAACGGAATAAAAGCTAGGCCTTTTTTCTGCCGTTTAAAATTTGTATGTCTGCATTATATTAATAATATAATAATATTACTAAAATTAACTTATGTCAAGCTCGGTTTTCCACAGTTTGTTCACCGAGTAATTTAGATAATTCCTCTCTAGCTACTTTTCTATCATCCCAAGGAATTGTTTGCCCTTTTGCTAGACACATTCCCTGCTCAGCCCCCTTGCCACTTATTAAAACTAAATCATCTTTTTTGGCTAATTTTATTGCTTTTTTAATTGCCTCCCTTCTGTCTAAAATTTTAAATAGGTTCATCTCAGCTATCTTACCAGCTTTTTGAGCACCCAGCGCTACCTGCTCAATGATAAGCTGCGGATCCTCATCGTAAGGGTCTTCATTGCTAATAATTACAAAGTCGGCTTTTCTACCAGCTAATTCACCCATTTTAGGGCGCCTAGAAATATCTCGCCCACCCCCGGCTGAACCAAGTACATGAATTAATTTATTATATTTAAATAGCTTAATAGTTTCATAAAGCTTCTCTAAGGCAACTGGTTCATAAGCATAGTCCACTAAAACTCTGAAATCTTGACCCGCCTCAATTAATTCCATTTTACCAACTAAAGAACTGACTGACTCAAGAGACAATTTAATTTTAGTCCAATCCACTTTATAGCTAACAGCTACTAGAGCAGCTAAAGAAGCGTTTTCTGCTTGGTAATCTCCCCAGAGCTTTAAATGAATATCGGTCTTATTTAAATTAAAACTAGTGCCACTTTCCTTCGTTTTGATAGATTTCAGAGTAAATAATTCAGCTTTTTCTAAGTTCTTCTTTTTTTCTAGGCTAGTAAAAGCTAACTTAGAGTCAGCCCAAAAATCTAAGAAATAATTAGCATGATCACTATTGCCATTGACTATAATTGTTTTCTTAATTCTCTCTAATTCAATTTTTTGTAAGGCAGTATTTGGTTTAACTACCTGCTTGCCAGCATTAACATATTTTAATGAACAACTCTTTAAATGCTGACAAAGTTTTCCCTTCGCCTTTTTGTAATTTTCAAAACCACCGTGGGCTTCAATATGCTCCGGGTAAAGACCAGTTACTACAACTGTGTCATAATTGATGAAGCGGTGGCGAAATTGTTCAATTCCCTGAGAAGTCGTTTCTATAACAGCAAAGCGACAATCATTTTTATACATTCTAAATAATAATTTTTGAATAAAAAAACGACCAGGCATCGTCATTTTTTTATCATTTAACCATTCTTTTTTTCCGTCTGAAAATTGAGCAGTTGAGCTATAGCCAGTTAACCAACCAGCTGATTCAAGAGCGCGCGCGATTAAATAAACAGTTGAGGTTTTGCCAGCTGTGCCAGTTACTCCGACAATAATCATTTTATTGGCCGGGAAATTATAAATAAAAGCTGAAAGCCAAGCTAAAACAAAGTGGTAGGCTGGTTGTATTAATTTAAAAACTGATTGAGGAATTAGCCTCTTTATTTTTTCTAGCATATATTAACGGGCAAAAAACATGCCATTATCCTCTTCGTCGTCACTAAAAGCTCTCGGTGGCACATCTTCTTTTTTAATATCTTCAACTATTTGCCCAGTGCTTTTCACCTCATCATCTGGGCCATCATCATCTACTAAAAAGTCTGGCTCTTTTTTTTCATTTTTCTCATTATTCATACTTGAATTATTATTAAATGATAGAGTATCATCATTCCCTTCGTCTGCTAAATAATTATCTGGAACCTGGCTTTCTTCTTTTTTATGTAATCTAGCCCCACTTAAAATCAAGTCCTTGTCTGGCTGACTAATTAAGACTTCTCTTGGTTTAGAGCCATTGGCTGGGCCAACCATTCCTTCTTGCTCAAGAGCATCTAATATTTTAGCGGCTCGCCCATAACCAATTGAAAGTCGTCGTTGTAATAGAGAGGTAGAGGCCTTGTCGGCTTGAATAATTATTTCTTTGGCTTCAGATAGCAATTCATCTTCATCGCCATGGGTGCCGTCAAGTCCAACTCCAGCTATCCCACTAACTTTTTGTCTATCAGTAATCCCCTCTAAATAATCAGCTTGACCACTTTTTTCTTTAATATAGTTGATAATATCATTAATCTCTTCATCACTAACAAAGGCTCCCTGTAATCTTTTTGGTTTAGCTACATCTGCACTGGTAAATAGCATGTCGCCTTGACCTAATAATTTTTCTGCTCCTGATTGATCAAGAATAGTCTTTGAGTCAACTAGTGAAGCCACCGAAAAAGCTATCCTAGCTGGTATATTAGCCTTAATTAAACCGGTGATAACATCAACGCTCGGTCTTTGAGTGGCTAAAATTAAATGGATGCCTACCGCTCGCGACATTTGAGCTAAACGAATAATAGCCGCTTCCATCTCCCGGCCAGCCGTCATCATAAAATCAGCTAACTCATCGATAATAAATACGATATAAGGCAGTTTTTCAGCTGATTTAAGATTATAGCTGGCAACATTTTTACAAGCTAATTTATTTAATAAGTCATATCTTCTATCCATTTCATTTAAACACCATTTTAGAGAATTAATTGTTTTAGATACTTCTGTAATTACAGGGGTGAGTAGGTGGGGAATGCCATTATAAACAGGTAATTCTACTCTCTTAGGGTCAACCATAATAAAGCGTAAATTTTCGGGATCATTTTGATATAGCAAGCTAATAATTAAAGCATTTAGACAAACTGATTTGCCCGAATTAGTCGCTCCAGCCACCAATAAATGAGGCATCTTGCTTAGATTATACAACCAAGCATTGCCGGCCACATCTTTACCCAAGGCAATCATCATATTGCTATTTCTCTCCTTAAAGCTTTTATCTTCCAAAATTTCTCTTAAACCAACAATAGCCTTGGCTTCATTGGGAACCTCAATGCCAACTAAAGACTTGCCAGGAATGGGTGCCTCAATTCTTAAAGGGTGAGCGGCTAAAGCTAAGGATAAATCATTATTTAAAGTAGTAATTCTTGATAACTTTACTCCCTCAGCTGGCCTAAAGGCATATTGAGTAACAGTCGGGCCAACCTTGTTCTCAACCATTTCCACCTCAATCCCAAAGTTTTCTAAAGTGCGTTCAATAATTCTAGCCCTTTCTTCAACATCACCGCCCTGCGCTTGACCATACTTACTATTTAACAATTCAATCGGTAAATCAATCTTTACTTTTCTTTTCTCCCAAACTACTTTTTCCGCCGCTTCTTTTTTTGGATTTCCAGGCACTAGCGGCAAATCTTTTTCTTGCCAACTACTAACTGTCTCTTCCTCTACTTCTTTAGCTATAATTTGGTTTTTTTCTCTTTCCTCTGGTTGATATTTTTCTTTTTTCTTAAATAATTTAAAAAAGGCCGTTTGACTGCCAATTATTTTACTCAGTGGTTTATTTAAAAATAAGACTAAGGCACTTAAAAATACGGCAACTAGAATTATTAGACCACCCCAAAAACCAAAAATTGACTTTGTGCCAAGGCTTAAGTAATAACCTAAATAACCGCCACCGATACCTTCGTCAATTAAAATTAAAGCTTTCTCCTGAGAAAAAAAGAAATGAAAAAGACTTTGATAGGCTAGAAAACATAAACTAAGGCCAATATAGTCCTTAGTTTTAAAATCAATAAATGATTTAGGAAAGATTAACTTTAGAGAAAAAAAGAGTAAGATTAAAGGAAAAAGCCATTTGCCATAGCCAAATATTAAGGATAAATAGCTGTCAACAATAATTCCGAATAAGCCAGCTAAATTAAACAAGCTTAAAAAGCTGATTATTATAAGAGAAACAAATACGACCGAAAAAATACTTTTCTTAACTTGTTTGTTCCTTTCAATATCTTCAATATCAATTTTTTCTTTTTTCTTTTTTCTTTTAGCCATATCTAAAGATTATATCATTTATAGTAATTAATCAATAATTCAAATTTAAACATCCTGAGACCTTAATCTCTTTGAATTCATCTGATCTAAATGATCTAGGATGGCCTGGGCTCGCTCGGGCTCACTTTTTTCTTTTAAAAGCCAATACACGGCCGTTCTTAAAGCTGTCCATTTATAATAATTGTCAATTCTGACTTGAATATCCTTGGTTAAAATAAACTGAGAGTTTTTAAAATAATTAGCTAGAAAAAGCCTCTTCATTTCTTTTTGCCAACTTAAATCGTGGGCAAAGCGATGATCCAACTTATAATCCAATTGTTGTAGAAAGGTGCCGACATCGCGAGTAAAATCGCTGATAGCAAAATCAGCAAAATCAATTAAACCAATTTTTTGTCGACTAACTTTAATTATATTCTCTGTATGGGCATCGCCATGAATTAAAGAAAGTTCCGGCTTATTATCTAGGAAATTTTTTTCTGCTTCAATATATTTAAGATAGGAGGGAACTATTTTATTGTGCCAATCATCATTATATCTATTTTTTAATTCTTTACTAAGGTGGTCTACTCCGGGAACAACTGTTGAAATTGAGTTATTTTTTGGATTAATACTTGGTTTATACTTCTTGATATTAATACGATGAAGCAGGGAAAACATTAAGCCACTTTTTTCAACTAAATCAGCTACACTATCCTTATCCTTAATCAATATATATTGAAGCAAATTTTTGCCTTGCAAGGCACGATAAAAGAATCCTTTAAATTCTGGGGAATAGAAAAGGGGACGAGGGAAAACTACGCCCTTGCCTAATCTTCTTTGCCAAAGGTATTTTAAAGTTGAATAGGCTAAATCACGGGCCTCATTGCTATGAGCCGAACAGATAATATGGGTTTTTCTTGTTTTTCCATTCTTTAATTTGAAAAAAACCTGATAATCAATTACTACATGATAAGTGGTTTGCCAAATATGTTTTTTGTAAGGCCTTATCTTTATTTTTATAATATCATCTACATCCCCGTAACATGGTAAAACTTGTTTTCTAAAATAATCAATTACAAATTCTTCATCAAATAATTTGTGGATAATATTCATATTAAAAAAATTTCTGCCAGTGTTTAAGCCAAATGTCTTGACGTAAATTAGCAACTAATTTTTCAGCTATAATTTTTTCCTTTTTACTATCCTTATTTTGATAGCAACGAATAGATCTTAGTAAATCATTAATTCCTTTCTCAATCTGGTCTGGACTCCAAGCTAAGGGACCATAATTGTGAGTAAAATCATAAGCACTAGCCCACCAAAACCAGCAACTCGCCAAGCCTCTGCTTAAATGCCAACGAGCCCAAGTTACATTATTATCTTGAGGATATTTTTCTTTCATTGATAGAGCTAAGTTAGTCAATCGCCACAGATCTTGTTGAATCTTGTTTTTTGGATCATCCCAAAGGATGTATGGATTATTAGCCCTTAACTCTTCCTCAGTTGATTCCCAAGATGACTTTCTCAATTTAATCTCCTTAACAAATTCTAAATTAGCCTCAATGTATTCGCTAATAGTAGCTGTCTTAAGACTGGACCAAAAAACAATTTTTTCAAGCTGGGCTTGAGGATCTAAATGTCTTAAGCCATAGAGTTCGCCATCAGCCGCAGTAACAATCGCTTTAGGTACATTTTTTTGTCTTCTTAAAACATTTATTTTATCTGGTGGATAAGCGTTAGAATACTCTCGTTGTCTAAATATTATCTGCAATCCACTGTCTTTATCTTTGTAAATGTAATTATAGTCTATTTTCTCAGCTGCCGATATTTCATCTAAAATTAACCACTGATAATTTCTTTGAGCGACTATTTTAGCTACTTTGGGGTGATAAGCCATTTCTGGGATAAAAAAGCCTTTAATATTTTCTAGTTTAAAATATTTTTTTAATATTTTCTCTTGATATTCAATCTGCCAAATAATTTCATCTTCGGGTAAATTAGGCAAAAAACCATGAAAAGCAGCTGAGCCAACTAATTCTACTCTTTGACTATCAACTAAAACTTTAATTCTTTTAATTAAATCTATATATCCCCCTTCTTCTAGTCTTTCTATTAAACAGGCTGAGATATTCATCGTCATTTTTAGATTATTCTTTTTTTCGAGCAATTGAACAAGACGACGATAGCTTTTAGCCACTGCCCCCGCTATTAATTCCGGCTCTAAATTAGCTGGTTGATATAGATGTAAAAAGTTAATCCACCACATAATTTAATTTCTTAGAGTATAACGGTATAAGTTAATATATTTTTTAGCGGGAATCTCCCAGCTGTTAGACTCAGCCATCGCTTTTAAAACTAAATGCTGCCAAATATTATTATACTTAAAAGTCTCTAAAGCACGGATAACAGCCCCATAAAAATCCAGTAACTCGCCACCCTTAAAAGTAAAGCCAGTCCCTCGACTGGTAACTGGATTAAAATTTTTAACGGTATCATATAATCCGCCCACTTCCCTAACTACTGGAATGCAACCATAACGCATAGCGATTAATTGATTAATACCACAAGGCTCATGATTAGAGGGGAGAATAAAAATATCAGAAGCAGCGTAAATACTAGTTTCCAAATATTCATTTCCCTTATATGGCAGTAAAATTATTTTCTTAGGATATTTTTTCACTATTTTTTTTATTGGCCTAATATACTCTTCACGACCATCACCCATCACAACCACTTGAACATCTTGTTTTAAAAGGCTAGTAATCGCTGGTAAAATTAAATTAAAACCTTTTTGGAAAGTCAAACGCGAGGTCGTGCACAACATTGGTACATTTTCATTTTCACTTAAATTAAGTTTTTTTTGTAAAGCCACCTTATTCTCCTTACGACTTAAAAATAGCTTAGCTTTATCATGATGGGAATAGACCCTATGTAAACCGGGGTCTTTAGCTGGATTATATGAATTATAATCAATCCCATTGATAATCCCAAATAGTCTATCCTCTCTGTTTTTTAAAATCCGATGCAAGTCTTGACCAAACTTTTTTGTCATTATTTCAAAACGGTATTGTTCACTAACGGTGTTAATTGTATCCGCTTTTAAAATAGCCCTTTTGGAAAAATTAATATCTTCAATCGCACTATCGCTTAATTTAGGTAAACGCTTACGACCATAATCTCTCCTGGCAACAGGTATTTCCCACCAATTATGACCTAGCTGAAAAACCAAATTATGGATAGTAAATACTGTTTTAATGTTTTTTAACTTTTTAGCATAATGGAAACCTGTTTTGAGGTAGAAGGGGATAAGGCCAGATTGCCAATCATGACAATGAATAATGTCTATTTTATCTTTAAAAAGCGACATCAATTTTAGGGCAGCGACATTAAAAACTAAAAACCTAGCGTTCTCCTTGCCTGAGCCATACATCAGTCTATGTTTAGAAAAATACTTTTTATTTTCAATAAAATATACCTCTAAATCTTCCATTAAATAGCCCCGCCAAATATTAATCAATTCCTTTTCTTGAGAATTAATTAATAACTCTAGATCCTTGTAGATTAATTCTAAATCATGCCTTTTTTTGTCAATTGCTTTGGCATAAAGTGGAGTAATAATTTTTACCTGATGACCAAGTCTTTTTAAAGCCTTTGGTAAACTCCGGGCAACATCAGCTAAGCCCCCAGTTTTAGAAAAAGGCGAGACCTCCGGAGTAATATGAATAATGTTTAATTTATTTGTCATAAGACAAAGAGCTCGCTCCAATTGCTACCGCTAAAGCATCAGCGGCATCATCAGGGCAAGGCAATTTAGCTAAATTTAATATTTTCTGCACCATTAATTGTACCTGTTTTTTTGGAGCTTGACCATAAGCGGCAACCGCCAACTTTACTTGAGGGGGAGTTAATTGAACTAAAGACACTTTATTTTCTTCAATGGCTAACAAAACTACACCCCTAGCTTGACCAACAGAAATAGCGGTCTTGGCGTTAGTATTGAAAAATAATTTTTCAACCGCTACTAAATCTGGCTGATATTTTTTAATTATAGATAATAGGTCTTGATGTAGTATTTTAAGTCTAAGAGAATCACTATCGCTGGCTTTAGTTTTAATCACCCCATAATCAAGACAGGTAAAATTAGAGCCACTACAAATTATCACGCCGTAACCAGTATCGGCTAAGCCTGGGTCAATTCCAAGTATAATCTTTTTACTCTTCATAATTATGATAGTATGAATTCACATCTTCATCGTCTTCCAGTTCTTCCATAAACTTTAGGACCGTCTCTTTATCATTTTTATTAATTACTTGCCTCTCCTTAGCTATGTACTCTAATTGAGCGGAAGCTACTTCAATCTTCTTTTCTTTTAAGAAACTTGATACTTCATTTAACTTGTTGGCTAAAGTGATAACTAAAATACCCTCATCCTCTTTTTTAAAATCAACAATATCTAAATCAATTAATTTTAATTCTAAATCTTCTAAGTCAATTCCTTTTAGATCTTCACTTTTAATTAGGATTAATCCCTGAAGATCAAAATTCCACATAACCGCCCCTAAGGATCCCCCGTATTTATTAAATAAATGCCGAATATTAGAAGCACTCCTATTTTTATTATCACTTAAACACTTGACGATAAATTGCCCATTAGCTGGTCCTATCCCTTCATAATATAATTCCTCAACTTGCTGACCAGCCAATTCACCACTGCCTTTTTTAATCGCCTTTTCAATATTAGCTTTGGGCATATTTGCTCCTCTTGCCTGATCAATGGCTGAACGAAGACTAGGATTCATTTCCGGGTCACTGCCAGCCTTAGCTGCCAAGCTAATCGCATTGGCCAGTTTAGTAAAGACAGCCCCTCTTTTAGCATCGGTGACTTCTTTTTGCCGTTTAATTGTTGACCACTTAGAATGTCCTGACATACTACTAAAAAGCCGAGTTTAAAAATTATCTCGGCACATTAATTACTATCTATAGTATATAGCAAGTGGGAATAAAAATCAATCAATTAATTTATTATTTCGTAGATAAGCTTCTGTTTTTACTAATAAGTCTTTAACAAAATTATAATAGAACTCAGCTTCTTTAACAGTAATAACGACACCTCCATCATATAAGTCGCGATTACGCTTATCCTTCATCGCTTTAGCAACAGCCATTATTTTCTTATCATCTAAGAGTTCAGCATATTTATCTAAAAGAGCAGCGTGATGACCAAGGCGAGATTTAACTTTTAAATTATTAAAAGCACACATTGCTTGAGCTAATTTTAACAAGCAGTTATAAGTAAATTGGAATCTTATTTCTACTTCCCTAAAAGAGGCTAAAATCAAGTCTCTTTTAGCGGCCTGTAAATATTTAACTACTTGTTGTTTAGAAAATTCAAACCTAACAAACATCCTATTTTAAAATTATTTTTTTCCCTTGAGATACTCTAAGTAAAAAACTATCTTTTTCTTTTAATTTCTTTTCATATTCCTTTAAAGAGTAGTCTATTACATTAATCTCTCTGGACAAACGGCGTTCAAGCGGCAACAGATATTCTCGAGCTACAATTATATCATGATCGCCCACTAATATCACATCCAGGTCACTATCTTCTTTAAAATTATCGGAAGCGTAAGAGCCAAAAATATAAGCCTTTTTCAATCCCGTCAATTTAGCTAGGGCATTTTTAATTAAATACTCTGGCTTTATTCTAGAGCTAATTAATTTTTTCAATTCAGAAAGAAGTGAATATTCTTTATTTAATGAAAAATATTTTTGTCTCCCTTTAATCTCATATTTTAAAACTCCCTCCTTAGCTAAAGAATTGAGATAACGAGATAAATTAGCATTATCAATTTCTAAAATATCTGCTATTTCTCTTAAATACAAACTTCGCTTTGGATTCAAGAAAAAAAAGGCCAATATTTGCTGATTTTTTTTAGAATTAAAATTTATCATCTTGTATATTATTACAAGATATATTGTAATATATTACAATATATAAGTCAAGTTACAACTATCATAAGATGCTGATAATGCCTTGATCCGCATCTACCCTAACTCTATCACCGTCTTTTAGTACTTGGCTAGCAATTTTAGTACTGGTTATACAGGGTTTCTTTAGCTCTCGAGCGATAATGGCCGCGTGGCATAAAACACCGCCCTCATCGGTAATTATTGCCCTGATTTTTTTTAGCTTAGTAATCATTACAGGACTGGTCATGGAAATAACTAAAATTTTGTTATCGCAAGCTTTCTTAAAAATATTTTTTTGATTAGCGACCACAACTTCCCCCGTGATTATACCAGGATAAGCTGATTTGCCTTTTATTATTCTCTCGTTAGAAATATTATTATTCTCAATATATTTTTTTAGAATTTGAGCTATTCTCTCCTGATAGTCATTATCAATAATTTCTTTTATTCCATTTTTATATATAACAATAGCTTGCTTCTGTCGAATTGCCTGTTTTTTATTAATTTCAGATACAGAGAAACGCTTATTTAAAAATTCTTCTATTTCCCAGAGACTTAAATAATTAAGTTTCTTATTTCTTATAGAGCTATTTTTATTGTAAGAAACAAAAACATTGTCCAAAAAATCAAAAAAATTAATAAAAGCTATTTTTCTGTCGTCATGAAATTTACCAAGTTCTATTAATTGCCTCTTAGTTAAAGAGATATCCATATCACCAATTACATGGGTAAATTGCAGGAAACCACTAAATTTATAAAACACCTTTTTTGCTTGATTAATTAATTCAAGTAAATCTTTATTAGTAAAATTGTTAATCTTATATTTCTGGTTATAAAATAGGATTAAACCTTTAGTCACTTGCTTTCCCTGTTTAATTTTTTTGTCTATATAATAACTATCCTTTGAAATAGCCTTTTTAATTCTCTCTTTACTTTGATCTGTCTCTTTTTTATTAATATAAACCTCCATTGCCCCTTGATTAAAAATATCAATTACATTCTTATAATATATCTTTAATTGAGCAAAATTTTTTTGAAAGTGATTCAACAATTAAAACATGATCTCTCAGTGAATAATTCCGGCTAATATATTTTTCTAATTTAGCTGTCATATATATAAATAACTTTTTTCTTGTAATTCTCTATCATCAGTCTGGTCGCTTCAAGCAGATTAGGGGGTAAATTTTTTAAGTCAAACCACTGCCACTGAACGAATTTATTAGGCTCAGTTAGGACTGCTACCTGACTTTGACTATCAGCTTTAAAACCAATTACTAAATGCTGTTTTTCGTCACTTTCTAAATACTCTAATTCATCAACGACAGCAATTAATTCTAAATTATTAATAATAATTCCGGTTTCTTCTTTCGTTTCTCTAATAGCAGCT
>CAYZMF010000013.1:0-18356 GCA_964479455.1 uncultured Gammaproteobacteria bacterium
TGCTAATATAGCCTATGTAGTGGTATGTGTTAATTTAATACACTATATATAGTAATTAATATATTTATATGCCTAATAAAAAAAAGAAATCTTCTTTTAATATTGTAAAGATGGTGACTGGTTGGATATTAGCGATTGGTCTCCGCCTTATTCCATTTCGACCGCCTAATCTTGAACCAATTTTGGCTGTGCAGATGCCTCTAACTAAGCGTTTTGGCTTTTTAGCGGGCTTTGTCTTTGCCTTTCTAAATATTTTCTTGTTTGACTTAATTGTTAACCGCCTGGGCCTGTGGACTTTTATCACGGCCTTCACCTACGGCCTGCTTGCCTTATTTTCCCACTGGTATTTTAAGAAAAGAAAGGCTTCTTCATTAAATTTTGCTATTCACGCTATCTGGGCGACCTTAATTTATGATGCCATTACCGGCTTATCAATCGGTCCATTATTTTTCAATCAAAGCTTCATATCAGCCTTAAGTGGACAGGCTATGTTTACCCTTTATCACCTAGTTGGTAATGTTTCCTTAGCATTTCTCTTTAGCCCTCTCATCTATCGTTTCCTTGCTCTTAATCCTAAACTTAGCTTGAGCTATCTCAAACAAGAATTTGCTCCTTTGAGCTAGAATTATTAAATTATTTTAAATTTTAAAAATTATGACTAAACAGCCAGTTAAGATTGATAGGATTAAAAAAAGGAACGGAGAAATTGTTGCTTTTAAGACTGAATTAATAGAGATTGCCGTTGCTAAAGCTTTTACGGAAGTTGGTGAACCAGCTAACGGCTTTGCTAAAAAAATAAGTTTACAAGTTAAGGCTGATTTAAAGAAAATTAAGCATTTTTCTAAGGAAAAGAATTTTATCCCAACAGTTGAAATGATCCAGGATTTAGTGGAAGAAGAATTAATGAAAAATCATTTTACTAAAGTCGCTAAAGCCTATATCCTTTATCGCCAAGAGCGAGCCGATATTCGCTCAAAAAATAAGGAGGTGCCAGAGCATGTTCAAAAATTAGCTGATGAGAGTAAAAAGTACCTGAAAAACCCTTTATCAGAATTTGTTTTTTATCGCACTTACTCCCGTTGGATTGAAGAAGAGGGAAGAAGGGAGACTTGGATTGAAACAGTTGATCGATATATAAGTTTTATGAAAAAAAACTTAAAAGATGCTTTAGCTGATAGGGAATACGAAGAATTAAGAGAGGCTATTTTAAAACAAGAAGTAATGCCTTCCATGCGTTTGTTTCAATTTGCTGGTCAGGCAGCTCAAAAAACTAATGTTTGCGCCTATAATTGTGCCTATATCGCTCCTGAGAGTTTTCAAGACATTGCTGAGATTATGTATGTTTCTATGTGTGGCACGGGCGTGGGCTGGTCAGTTGAAAGTCAAAATGTTGAAAAGTTCTCGCAAATAATGATTCAAAGTGGAGAGAAAAAAGAAACTCTGATGGTGCCTGATGACAAGGAAGGCTGGGCCGACGCCCTGGCTTTAGGCATGCAGACCTGGTCAGAAGGCAAGGATATTGAATTTGATTATTCCTTACTCCGCCCCTCTGGTGCCAGACTTAAAACCATGGGCGGTAAAAGTTCGGGTCCCGAGCCACTTAAAAAATTACTAGACTTTACTCGGTCTAAGATGTTGACAAGACAGGGAAGACGATTAAGAGCAATTGATCTCCATGACATTATTTGCATGATTGGTTACTGCGTAGTTTCTGGTGGAGTGAGAAGGAGTGCTATGATTTCCTTATCTGACCTTGATGATGATAAAATCCGCGACGCTAAAAAGGGCCAATTTTATTTAAATGAACCCCAAAGAAGTTTAGCTAATAATTCAGCGGTCTATTTAAAAAAACCAAGCAACAATGAGTTTTTAAGTGAATGGCTGGCTTTGATTGAGTCTGGATCTGGCGAACGGGGTATTTTTAATCGAGGGTCATTAGTTGAGACCATGCCAGAAAGGAGGCTAGATATCCTTCGTCAGAAGAAGGGATATGTCAGTAGTGATGGTCAATTTATCCTTGGTCAAATGGGCACTAATCCCTGTGGCGAGATTATTTTACAATCTAAGCAATTTTGTAATTTAACTGAAGTAGTCGCTCGTGAAAATGACACTGAAGAATCATTGTTGCGAAAAATACGCCTAGCCACTATTTTAGGCACCTACCAATCAACTTTGACTAATTTTCCTTATCTCTCTAAAGAGTGGCAGAAAAATTGCCAATCAGAAAGATTGTTAGGTGTGTCAATTACTGGGCAATGGGACTCTAAGGCAAGCAGGAAGACTGAAATTTTAAAAAAATTAAAAGAAGAGTCAATTAAAATTAATCAAGAATATGCTCAAAGATTTGAAATACCCGCTTCAAGTTCAATTACTTGTGTAAAGCCCTCAGGGACGGTCTCTCAGTTAGTTGATTGTGCCTCTGGTATGCATCCTCGCTACTCGCCATACTATATCAGGAGGATAAGAATTTCGGCGACTGATTCTTTGTTTAAAATGCTTAAAGATCAGGCTGTCCCCTATAAACCAGAAGTCGGTCAATCGCTTGAAGAGGCAACTACTTTTGTCTTTGAATTCCCGGTTAAAGCCCCGAAAGGCTCTATTTATAGCCAAGATATGAGTGCTTTAGATCAGCTTGAACACTGGAAAAAAGTGAAACTAAGTTACACCGAACATAATCCCTCAGTAACCATCTCAGTGGCTGATAACGAGTGGATAGAAGTCGCTAATTGGGTCTATAATAATTGGGAAATTATTGGCGGGCTATCATTTCTACCTCGTAGCAATCATGTCTACGAACTAGCCCCTTATGAGGAAATAGACGAAAAAGCTTATCATCAATTACTGCAAAAATTCAAGAATATGGATTTTGCCCAGATTGTCAGTTATGAAAAATTTGATGAGACGGAAGCAAAGAAAGAACTAGCCTGTGCCGGCAATAATTGTGAATTAAACTAAAAAATATTTATGTATTATAGCGGCAGAGGCGACCAAGGAACATCTAAGTTATTTAACTCTAAAGAAAGAATTTTAAAAAGTGCTTTAGTGTTTGATGTTTTAGGCTCCCTTGATGAATTAAATTCTTGGCTTGGTCTTTGTGCAATTGAAGCCAGCCCTTATAAAGATATGTATAAAATAATTGTACAGACGCAAAATAATTTATTTATTTGCCAAGCTCACTTGGCCCAGGCCGAGCTAGCTATTCCCCCTAATCTATTATCTAAAACTGAAGAGCAAATAGACAAAATTGCTCAGTTAATTAAAGTAAGGAAAGGCTTTGTTTTAAGTGGGGCTAGTCGCTTAAGTGCTTTATTGGACATAGGACGAACTTTAGCGAGAAAAACAGAACGAAAAGCCGTTGCCTTAGAAAAACAATCAGAGTATAAAATAAATGAATTAGTTTTGAGTTACCTTAATCGCTTATCTAGCTTGCTTTATGTTCTGGCTCGTCTGGCTAATGATTTAGCAAATGTTGAAGAAAAAGCTCCTAGTTATTCGAGTAATTGATGAATCTTTAAATAACTTAATATTAAATTTACATTATGTCCGACATCTATCAAAAATCCTTAAACCTTCATCAAAAGCTTAAAGGAAAAATTAAAACCGAGAGTAAGTATCCAATTAAATCAAAGGCTGATTTAGCCCTAGTCTATACCCCCGGCGTAGCTGAAGCTTGCCAAGTAATTGCTAATGATTCTAATAAAGCTAAAAATTTGACCCTAAAGGCCAATACCATTGCCATTATCAGTGATGGTAGTGCTGTTTTAGGTTTAGGCAATATTGGTCCCCTAGCGGCTATCCCAGTAATGGAAGGGAAGGCCATGCTTTTTAAGGAGTTTGCTAATTTAAATGCCTTTCCCATTTGTCTTAAAACTCAAGATGAGGATGAAATAGTAGCAATTATTAAAAATATCGCTCCCGTATTTGGAGCAATTAATTTAGAAGATATTTCCGCACCCCGTTGTTTCAGTATTGAAAAAAGATTGAAAGAAGACTTAGACATTCCAGTCATGCATGATGATCAACATGGTACGGCTACAGTAGTTTTAGCCGCTTTAATTAATGCCTTAAAAGTCAGAAATTCTCAAGAAAAGAAATCAAAAATTGTTATCAGTGGAGCGGGGTCAGCTGGCACGGCGATTGCTGACCTTTTATCTCAATATGGCTTTAAAAATATTATTGTTTGCGACCGCCAGGGAGCTATTTACTCTCAGCGAGTCGATTTAAGTGCTAGTAAAAAATGGCTAGCTAGTATTAGCAATCCTCAACAAGAAAAAGGTGAATTGAGTCAAGTAATTAAAGGAGCTGATGTTTTCATTGGTGTGAGCGCCCCTGGACTGCTGACTAAAGCTATGGTTAAAAGTATGAGCAAACAGGCAATTGTCATGGCTTTAGCTAACCCTAGGCCGGAAATAATGCCCCAAGAGGCTAAAGAAGCCGGTGCTTTTATTGTCGCAACCGGTCGTAGCGATTTTCCCAATCAAGTCAATAATGTCTTAGCTTTTCCTGGAATTTTCAGAGGTGCTTTAGACAAGCAAGTTAAACAAATTACTGATAAGATGTTAATTCAAGCGGCTATTAATTTAGCTTCTTTAGTTAAAAATCCTTCAATTGAAGAAATTCTACCAAATCCCTTTAACCCAGAGATAGTGCCAAGTGTCGCTAAAGCGATTAAAGATTAAGCTATTTTCTTAGAAACCATTTCAAATAGATATTGAATGATGGTTAAAATTATACTAAAAAAGATAGCATTTAGAAAACCACCAATCATAAAGCCTTTGACAATCGTCGAAGTCAGTAAAATTATCGAAGCGTTAATAACAAAGGTAAATAGGCCGAGAGTTAGGAAATTTATTGGTAGAGTTAAAAGTAGTAAAATTGGTTTAATGACTAAGTTGAGAAGGCCAAGTACTAAGGAAATCATTAAGGCTGACCAAAGACTAGCTACTTCTACCCCCGGAATTACATAAGCGGCAATAATAATTGATAAGGCGGATAAAAGCCATTTGATAATAATAGACATATTTTTATTAATTTAAGAAATTTACTTCAATTAAGGAGTCAATTATTTCATCAATCTCAAAAGCCTCTCTTTCTGCCAGGCAATCACCTTGAACCGGTTCATCGTAGTTGTTGCAATTTACCTGCCTGAGCGTAGTTTCAAGCTTGATTAATAAATCATCAATTAAAGTAATGTAGCTATAGGAGGTAAAGACCGAACCAAGCGCTCCTTCACTTTGAGATTTTACGCAATATAGGCGGTCATTTATTTTCAAGCTTCTTTTTAGAGCCGAGGAATCGAGTAAATCGCTTTCTTCACAAATAAGTTGATAATCTGGATCAACTTTTTTTAATTCTAAAGCCCAATCCTGAAAGGAGGTGTAAGGCCAATTACTAAGTTCCAAGTTACTAAACTTAATTGAATCAAGGGAAGCTTTTGTTTTATCAGCTTTATTGTCCGGATAGACACTAATTGATAGGAAATAAAAAGTGATTAATAGGGCGATCGATAGGACGATGATAATAAGCTTGTTTTTTTTCATATTTTTTTAATACTAGTTAGCATTATTTGAGTAATTTTATCTAAATCAAACTCAGCTTGCCAGCCCCAATCAAGCTTGGCTTGAGAGTCATCAATTGTCTTGGGCCAAGAGTCAGCAATCCTTTGTCGCTCATCAGGACTAAAGCTAGCCTTAAAACCCGGTTGATACATAGCTACATTATCAGCTAATTCTTGTGCAGAAAAGCTAAGGGCAGTTAGATTATAGGCAGTTCTAATACTTATCTTTTCCTTATCAGCACTCATTAGCTCAATTGTCGCTCTAACTGCATCGTCCATATACATCATTGGCAAAGTTGTCTCTGGGCTAACAAAAAAATCATAAGTATTATTTTTAATCGCCTCATAATAGACAGCCACTGCGTAATCAGTTGTGCCCCCACCGGGCAGAGTTTTCCAGGAAATAATTCCGGGATAACGCAAACTTCTGACATCTAAATCATATTTTTTATAATAATACTGACAGAGCAATTCTCCGGCAACCTTTGTTAAGCCATACATTGTAGTCGGTTCTAAAATAGTTTTCTGAGGGGTGTTATATAAAGGAGTAGTTGGACCAAAAGCGGCAATCGAACTTGGCCAAAAAACCTTAGTTATTTTATATTCCACCGCTAAGTCTAAAACATTTTTTAAACTATTCATATTCACATCCCAGGCTAAATTTGGATTTTTTTCTCCGACAGCTGACAAAACACCAACTAGATGGTAAATGGTATCTATTTGATATTTTTCAAGTAAATCTCTCAACTGTTCTTTATCTCTTAAATCAGCCATTTCAAAAGGACCGGCTTTTTTAAAATCTTCGCTTGGTTCTTTATGGTGGCCAACGGCGATTACTTGATTATTGCCATGAATGCCTCTTAAGCGGGGGATAAGTTCTGAGCCAATCTGACCCAGAGCCCCACTAACTAAAATTTTGCTCATATAATTATTTAAAGATAATTAAAGTATAGCAAAGATATGAGTAGCTGTCATTCTTTATTGATGAGGAGTAAAACAACAATAGCCAATCTGATCGCATTTTTTTTTAATTCCTGTCCATTTTTTTTCTGGAATAGCGGCCATCGCCATTGGATAAAGAATATTATTTTCTTTATAAATATGCTCAGATAATTCCTTAGACAGATATTTACTTATTTCCTTAATTTTTTTGACATATTCAGTATAAGGCATTTTTTTGTGGCTCCTTACAATTTTATATAATTCTTTTTCCTTATTTCTCAACTCCTCATGCTCTTCCTTCATAATTGTTGGTGGTTCAACTACACCAAAGTTCTTTAAAACAGGGAAGAGAGCCTCTTCTTCTCTCTGGTGATGTTTATCAGCTTCCAGTAAATGCTTGGCTATATTAATTAAATTTTTTAATTCTTCATCCATCTTAGAATAACTTTTATTAGCTGCTATTTTCTTAATACTCATCTTTAACTGCTCAGCAAATCCTAAAATTAAGGTATGTTCTTCCATCAAAGTACGGATTGGATGACCGGACTGAATATCCAGTTCATTTTTTTCTACATTTTCTCCCATAACTTCCAAGTGAAGCCCACATAGTTTTCTCATTTCTTGACGGGTGATGCCTTCTTCAATTAGTTCTTGTTCAATATAGCCTAGAGCTTCCGGACTAATATTCCTCAAGATATCTTTAGCTTTCTTTTTTAAGTCTTTCTTATTTTTGCCGCTTTTAATTTGCTTGATAAAGTTTTTTATTTCTTCCTTATTGTTTAATTCTTCCTTAAGTTTCTTGATAGTAAAAATCCAATCCTTTGGCCCTTGTTTTTCATAATTCCATTTAAAAGCACCCTTATGCTCAGCTTCAAATTGGTAGTATAGAGGCTTTGCTTCATGATCATTAGTTATTTTTAATATTTCCCCTACTTTCAATTCATCCCAGAGTTCAAAAATTTTTTGATGTCTTTCAAGCGCTGCCATCTTTCTTAAATCTAAATTCTTAGTTACTTTCTTCTTATCCTCATTATTTAAACTATTTAGTTCTTTTAAAATCTTAGCGAGATCTTTTTGACTCATTCCGTGAGCTATTAGACCTTCCTCTAAAGTTTCCCAGTTAGCCACATGGCATCCGACGCAATGTAGCCCATGTCCTAATAGGAGCTCAGCTGCCCCTGGATAGTTATTAGCAATTTCTGCTAAAGTCATTTCCTTGCTTATTTCTTTTTTCATAAATTATTTTGTTAATTTTTTCTGCAAAATTTGCAGTTATTTTTAATATGTTTATCCACTAAATTTAAAAGGGGGAGAATAGTTTTTTTGTTTAAAAAATAGATTCGCTCTCTGCCTGACTTCTCGACGCTGATAAAATTACAGTTTAACAGAGAAATCAAGGCATGCGAGACTCGACTCCTTTCTAGCCCCAGCTTAGTTGATAATTGACCAACACTTAAAGGAGACTCCTTTAACTCAAGGAGTAAGTCTATCTTTAACTTAGTTCCTAATGTTTCAAAAAATAGATGGCAGGCAGTCTTCATAGGTGAATTATAATTCACATATCTTTTTTAGTCAACTCATGCTTCTGATGTACAGCTTTCTTTATTTAAGGATGGAATATAATTTTTAAATAAAAGAAATGTAGGATCGCTCTCTAAGGCGGTCCTTTTTTTAAATAAAAAACCCGCTTTAAATTTACATTTTTCTAATTGGCTATTTCCTACAATTATGTTAAAATAGAAAACATGAAAAAACAACCAATAATATTTACTGCTCTGATTTCTTTTTTTATCATCCTTAGTTTGCTGGTTTTTAATAATAACAAGGCGGCTGAAATAGAAGATTATAGCTCCACTTTAAGCGTAGTCGAAAAGGAGGCAAAAATTGATAGAGAAGAGCTGATAGAAGTTGTCAGCGGTTCAAGTTTTTCTTCACTTCTTCAAGACAATAGTTTTAGTTTAACTGAGATAAATGAAATTTATCAAAGTAGTTTGGAGTTTTACGATTTAAAGAATATTAAAGCTGGTCGTTTTCTAAAGCTAAGCTATGATGCTAACAGTGATCAATTAAAATCTCTAAGTTATGAGATAGATGGAGATCAGGAGTTGCTTGTTAATTTTGTAGATCAGCAATATCTTGCTCAATTAAAAAAAATTGATTATGATATTGTAATAGAACAGATTAAGGGCGAGATAAATAACTCTCTTTATCTTAGCACTTTAGAGGCGGGCATGGATGAGAAAAGCATCATTAATTTAGCCAATGCTTTTCAATGGACCTTAGATTTTTCTATGGATAGTCAGAAGGGAGATGTTTTTGAGGTCATTTATGAAAAGAAGTATCTTAAAGGAGAGTTTAAAGACTCAAACCAAATATTAGCGGCTCGATACATAAATGATAATAAGGAGTTTCAAGTCTATTATTTTGAGGAAAATGAGGATAACAAGGGTTTTTTCGATGAGAAGGCTAATTCTGTTCAAAAAATGTTTTTAAAGGCACCAGTGGAGTTTAAGTATATTTCTTCGGGATTTACCACGGGCTTGCGCTATGTAGAAGCTTTTAATGTCTCAACTGGTCACCGGGCAATTGATTACGCCGCCTCTATTGGTACGCCAATTAGAGCGGTTGGCGATGGAGTGGTCAGCTATCGGGGCTGGAAAGGATCTTATGGTAATTTTATCAGCATCAGACATAACGGTACCTACAGCACCAATTATGCTCATTTATCGGGCTATAATATAAAAAGTGGTCAAAGGGTTAAGCAAGGAGAAATTATTGGCTTCGTTGGCTCAACTGGCTTTTCTACCGGTCCTCATTTACATTACGAAATGGTCAAAAATGGGATTAAAATCAATCCTTTAACTGAAGTTTTGCCACCAGGGGAAGCGATAAAAGAAGAAAATTTGGATCGTTTTTATGCAGAAATTTCTCAATGGCAAGCTAAATTTAATTAAATAAACAATATGTCCATAATATATCTAGATAATGCCTCAACTACCAAAATTGACCCCTTAGTATTGAAGCTAGTCTCAAGACAATATAGTAAGAATTACACTAACCCCTCATCAATTCATCTCTCAGGCCAGAAAAATAATCAAACCCTATTTAAAGCCAGAGAAAGTCTAGCTAAAAATTTAAAAACTAAAAGCGATAACCTTATCTTCACCAGTGGAGCTAGTGAGGCTAATAATTATATTATTAGAGGAGTAATGCAAGCTAATTTAAAGAAGGGTAATCACTTAATTGTCTCTGCCTTTGAGCACCCCAGTGTTCTTCAGGTAGCTAAAAGTCTGGAAAAACAGGGATTTTTGGTTGATTATTTAAAACCTAATGCTAAAGGGATTATTGGAGAGGCGGAGTTAAAAAAGAAGTTAAAAAAGGAAACGGTTTTAGTTTCTGTGATGATGGTAAATAATGAAATCGGCACAATTTCTGATATAGAAAAGCTGACTAAAATAGCTCATCAAAATAATAGTTATTTTCACAGCGACTTGACTCAAGCAGTTAATTATTTAAATATTAATCTTGAAAAAATAGGTCTTGATTTTGCTAGCTTATCAGCTCATAAAATACATGGACCTTTAGGAGTAGGCCTAGCGATTATTAATCATAATATCGCTATTAGTCCACTAATTATTGGTGGAGAACAAGAAAATGCCAGGCGCGCCGGTACTTATAACCTACCAGCCATAGTTGGCTTCGCCAAGGCTTTGGAGATTATTGTTGAAAAAAGAAAAGAGAGAGTTAAATATGTTAAGGAATTAAGAGATTATTTATGGCAGGAAATTAAGAAAAATATTGAGACAGTTTACCTCAATGGCTGTTTAAAGAGGCGAGTGGCTAATAATTTAAATGTCCTTTTCAAAAATATTGAGGGAGAGGCAGTTTTGATGGATTTGTCTAATAAAAAGATTGAGGTTTCAACTGGCTCAGCTTGTAGTGCTCATAATCTAAAGAGTTCTTATGTCTTGGCCTCAATCGGCTTAAAAGATGAGGACTTAAATAGTAATATCAGATTCTCCTTAAGTCACCTAAATACTAAAGAAGAAATTAATCAAACAGTTAAAAATCTAAAAAAAGTGGTTAAAAGACTACGGTCATTTAGCCCAATTAAATAAAATATATGTCACTTAATTATACTAAGAAAACTTTAAATCATTTTCTAAAACCCAGAAATATTGGGGAGATAAAAAACCCCGATGCAGTCGCCGAGATAGGCAATATGGTTTGCGGTGATCAATTATCATTTTCTATGAAAGTAGAGAAGGGGCGAATTAAAGATATTAAATTTCTTTCTTTTGGTTGTGCTAGTAATATTGCCACTGCCTCTGTAATGACCGAGGCAGTTAAAGGTTTAACGATTGCTCAAGCTAAAAAATTTAACTGGCAAAAGATTGTTGATAAGCTTGGCGGTTTACCTAAGCAAAAAATTCATTGCTCAATTATGGCAATGGAGGGACTGAAGGCCTTGATTGCTGATTATGAAAAAAAGACTGCTAAATAATAGCAGTCTTTTTTTTTCATGGATATCTAAATTCTATTAAAATCTTTTTTCCATTGGTCGTGCTTCATTGACAACAATTTGACGACCATCTAATTCTTTACCATTAAACATTTCAATGGCGTTTTGAGCTTCTTCCTCAGTTGACATCTCTACGAAACCAAAACCTTTTGATCTTTGGGTAGCTCGATCCACAATCACAACAGCTGAATCAACTTTTCCTGCTTGAGAAAAAGTCTCTTCTAAACTTTTGTCAGTTGTACCCCAAGATAAACCTCCTACGAATAATTTTTTCATCTTAATTTAACTTTTATTTATTTAATTAAAAGGTAAGCGACCTTTTATAAATAAGCGGCCAACTAATCTCGTTAAATAACCAGACTAATTAGCCGCTTACTTTAACTTACTATTCCAGTTTAAACTAAAAAAAGAATTAAGTCAAGAGCTTAAAGGCCTTGCTCATAGAAGTGCAAATACTAACATTATTTAAAAATGTACCCTTTGCCGAAGCCGGCTTATTCCTCTTAACTGCCTCAATAATTGTTGTATAATTTTCTTCAAGTTGATCCTCAGTAAAGCTTAGCTTGCCAATCACTAAATGTAAATTACCAGTTTCATCATTTTTAAAGCTAACTTTTCCTTTTTTTAACTCTTCAACTATTTTTTCAGGATTAGGACTAATGGTTTCGTTTTTAGGCGAAGGCATTAAGCCTCTAGTTCCTAAGATTTTAGCAATTGGTCCTAAATTTTTCATCATTAGGGGTTCAGCGACAGCCACATCAAAATCAGTTTTTTCAGTTTTCTTAATTTCAGCAATTAAGTCATCACTCCCCACTAAATCAGCTCCCGCTTTTTTAACTAAATCTTCTTTATCCTTAGAAACAAAAGCGGCAATTCTAATTGTTTTACCAGTCCCGTGAGGCAGACTAACGGCTGCTCTGAGATGCTGATCACTTTTTTTTGGATCAATTCCTAATTTGATATGAATTTCAATTGAAGGATCAAACTTTACTGTATTTGTTTCTTTAAGTAATTTAATTGCCTCTTGAAAGCTATATTTCTTACTATAATCAATATTTTTCTTGTTCATATAATTTTTTTATTAATCTTTAATTTCTACGCCCATTTGCCGAGCAGTTCCAGCTACAATTTTTTTAGCCATTTCTAAATCATTAGTATTTAGATCTGGTAATTTTATTTGAGCAATCTCTGCTAATTGAGCTTTAGAAATACTGCCGACTTTCTCAGTTAAAGGCTTGCCTGAACCCTTCTTAAGTTTAGCAATCTTTTTTATAAGTGAAGCGGCTGGAGAGGTTTTAAGGATAAAGTCGTAGCTTCTATCCTCATAGACACTAATTTCTACTGGAATAACATCCCCCATTTTATCCTTAGTGGCCTCATTAAACTTTTGACAAAATTCAGAAATATTTAAACCATGTTGACCTAAAGCAGGACCCACTGGAGGCGCCGGATTAGCTTGTCCGCCAGCGATTTGTAATTTTATTTTTGTTTTAATTTTTTTTGCCATAGAAAATATATCGGCAGAAGCGACCGACTTTTAAATATTAAGCTGTTTTTTTAATTTGTAAAAAATCTAATTCAACTGGAGTTTCTCGGCCAAACATCGAAACCGAAACTTTAACCTTACCCTTTAATTCATCAATATTAGTAACCTTACCTTCCATGTCTTTAAAGGGACCTTCATTGATCATAACTGGTGATCCAACGACCACATCAATAGTAAATTTAGGATCTTCAACTCCCATTCTCTTCTGTAATGACTTAACCTCCTCTTCGCTGATTGGGGTAGGAATAGTTCCGGAGCCAATAAAACCGGTAACATTGGGCGTATTTCTAACCACATACCAAGAGTCATCTGATACTTCCATTTCAACTAATATATAGCCAGGAAAAATTTTTTCTTCAATTACTTTCCTTTTACCATTTTTTATTTTTATTTTTTTCTCGGTAGGGATTAAAACATTAAATATCTTATTCTCCATATCCAGAGAGTCAACTCTTTGTTTTAAATTTTGAGCAACGTTTTCCTCGTAACCTGAATAGGTGTGAAGGACATACCAACGTCTACCCTGATTGAGAACTTGTTTGGCCATAATGTTTGTATTTAGAAATTATTTATATTTTAAGAGATAATAAAAGTTTGTAAACCAAAGTCAAAAAACTGATCCAATATCCAAAGAAAGAGAGCCACACTTAAGCTAATTACAATAACAAGAACTGTATAATGATAGGTTTCCTTTTTACTCGGCCAAGTCACCTTTTTCATTTCAGTAATTGACTCAGAAACATACTTTGAAATTTTGTTCATAAATTTAATTTTAAAAACAGCCCCTAAGGCTTTTTATTATCTATTTAGATAATAGCGAAATTAAAATATAGTGTCAATAGTAATATAAAATCTTAAAGGCTAGTCTTAAGGTCGATAAAGGTTTATAAGCAATATCTCCTTGCTATTTATCAATAATCATATTAATATGGAGATATAAATATATGGTTTCACCTTATCTGCAAAGTAAAAAAAATGAAGATGAGATAATTGAAGTAAGCGTTAATGCTAAACGCGTTTTTCAGGCTGTCTATAATGAAATAAAAGAAAAAGAAAAGAGGGAAGAGTATGATGACGAGGCGACTATTAATGTTTCTGAACTTATTTCTAAAATGGCTTTTTTTTATGAAAAGCTTAGAAATGCCGTTGATTATGAAGAGGATCATTTGCTAAGAAAAAACGCTATTTACCGGATTTTAAAAAGACAGATTTTTATTGAAGGTGTTTTGCGCTCACCAGATAGCTTGGAATTATCCCAGCATCTTCTGCGGGAGTTAATTAGAGGTGCCTATTTACCCAATAATGAGATTAAGGAAACTAAGTTAATTGAGGTTTCTAAAATTTTAAAGAAATATATTTCACTTAAAAATTATAGCCTTAGCGCAGAAAACAGTCCGGAAAATAAGGAAAGGCATAAATTTGCTTTTTGGATAATTTCTCTGGCAGCTTGTGAAATTGAAGATTTTTTAGGTGAAGATAAAACTAAACGAGCGATTGTCACTAGCTTGTATGACCTTTTAAGTAAAAAGATAAAATTAGATATTAGCAAAAAGCTTGATAGTAAGGATTTAAAATTACAAATCTATTTAAGTATCTGTCGAACTTTTCTTAAATATGACAAAGACATGATGAATTTAGTAATTTTTAAATATTATAATCAAGCTTGGATTAAAAAAGAGAAGGAACAAATCGTATATCCAAATGAAGAGTCAATCAAAAAAATTGCCGATAATTTAATTAATGTCAAAAACTTAATCGATAAACAACTTAAAGACCCTCTAGTTAGACAGTTAGATAAAATTAGTCAGCATTATAGTTTATATTTTTTAATTTTTGAAAAGGTGATAGCCGATCAACCGGCTAAGCAGTACAATTTATTAAAAAACCAGGCTAAGACCTTTTTTTCGCAAGTAATAAAGGTTTGTGAACAAAAATATAAAAGAGTTAAATCAAAGTTATGGCGAGCAGCAATCAGAAGTATTATCTATATTTTCTTAACTAAGTCAATCTTTGCAATTTTAATTGAAGTTCCGGCTATCTATTGGCTAGGAGAAGAATTGAAACTATTTACTTTAATTATTAATATAAGTTTTCCGGCTGCTTTACTTTTCTTAATCGTTCTATTTACCCGCACCCCTGGGAAATCTAACACTGACAAGATTGTCGAGGGAGTTAGGGAGGTTGTCAGCGAGACTGAGAAAACAAATATCATCACTATCCGCACGCCTCGCCGAAGAAAACCTTGGTTAAATTTCTTCTTTCACCTTCTTTACACTGCTTTTTTTGCTTTTTCTTTATATATTATTTATCAAGTTCTGAGTTTCATTGGCTTTAATTGGGTTAGTATTTTAATCTTCTTATTCTTCCTGGCTTTTGTTAGTTTTTTTAGCGTTAGAATTACCAAGGGAATTAAAGAGCTGTTGATTATTAAGAAGAAGGAAAGCTTTATATCCTTCTTAATAGACCTATTTTATATGCCAATAATTGCGTCTGGTAAATGGCTAGCTGATAATGCTTCGAAAATAAATGTTTTTGTCTTTGTCTTTGACTTTATAATCGAAGCTCCTTTCAAGGTGTTAGTAAATATTGCCGAAGACTGGACTCAGTATATTAAAGAAAGAAGGGATAAGTTAAATTAATTATGGCCAAGCTCTACATCATCGCTACTCCAATTGGCAATTTAGCTGATATTAGCTTTCGGGCTCTTGAAACCCTAAAATCAGTCAAGACTATTTTATGTGAAGACACAAGAATTTCTAAAAAACTGCTTAGTCATTATGAAATAAATAATAGGGCTATCTCTTATCATGAGTTTTCTGACAAAAAAAAGGAGAAGAAAATTATTGAATTATTGCAAGACAATCAAGACTTAGCCTTAATTACCGATGCGGGCACTCCTTTAATATCTGACCCTGGGGCGCGTCTAGTTAAGACTTTAAAGGATAATTATGATTTTCAGATTATTCCTATTCCCGGCCCCTCGGCTTTAAGCTGTGCCTTATCGGTTTGTCCCTGGCCTTTTGAAAAATTTGCTTTCTTAGGTTTTTTACCACACAAGAAGGGAAGACAGGCCAGATTGGAAGAAATATTTAAATATAATTGTCTAGTAGTGCTATATGAATCTAAACATCGCTTAAAAAAGCTACTGAGTGAGTTAAATGAATTTTTAGACTATAGAATTGAGATATTTTTAGCTAGAGAAATGACCAAACAGTTTGAATCATTTTATCAAGGCAGTCCTCAGGCTCTTTTAGATTTAATTAAAGATGATAAATTAATTATTAAAGGTGAATTTGTCTTAATTATAAAATATGAAAAACAATAAATTTTATATCACCACCACCCTCCCATATATCAACGCCCGACCTCATATTGGTTTTGCTAAGGAAATTATTAATGCTGATATTATTGCGCGTTATAAGAGCTTAAAAGGTTTTCAGGTCATTTTTAATACCGGCACCGATGAGCATGGTCTCAAAATTTGGCAAAAAGCTAAAGAGGAAAATTTAAAAATTGAAGATTTTTGTGATAAGCAGGCTGATTATAATCGTGAATTGAAGGAAGCTTTAAATTTATCATATACTCATTTTATCCGAACTAGCCAAGAGAAACATATTAAAGCCGCTCAGGAGTTTTGGAATATTTGTTATAAAAATGGAGATATTTACAAAAAAAATTATAAAATTAAATACTGTGTTGGTTGTGAGTTAGAAAAAACTGATTCTGATTTAGTCAATAATCGCTGTCCACTACACCCAAATAGCGATCTTGAAATCATTGATGAAGAAAACTACTTTTTTCGCTTTTCTAAATATCAAGCAGAATTGCTTAAATTTTATGAGAATAATCCAGCTTTTGTAATTCCTCAAAATCGCCTTAAAGAGATAAGTAATTTTGTTAAAAAGGGTTTAAAAGATTTTAGTATTTCTCGTTTAAAATCTAAGATGCCCCATGGCATTGCTGTCCCCAATGACCCCGATCAGGTGATGTATGTTTGGTTTGACGCTCTAATTAATTATATTTCTACACTCAATTGGCCCCATAGCCAAGAGTTTAAAGAATTTTGGCCTGGTCTGCAAGTTTGTGGCAAAGATAACTTAAGACAACAAACGGCTATGTGGCCGGCTATGCTCCTGTCAGCTAAGATAAGCCCACCTCAGCAGGTTTTGGTTTTCGGTTTTTTAAGCATTGATGGACAAAAAATTAGCAAAAGTTTAGGTAATGTGATTAATCCAATCGCCTTAAGCCAAGAATATGGCTCTGATGTAATTAGATATTATTTATCAATTGACATCGCAACTTATGAAGATGGCGATTTCTCTATTATGCGACTGAAAGAAAGATATACTAGCGATTTAGCTAATGTTTTAGGTAATTTAGGGGCTCGTTTAACTAATTTAAGCGCCAAATATAATTTAGGTTACCCGAAAGTAAAGGACAACAAAACGCCTAATGGAAAACTTTTTACTGATTATAGTAATTTAATGGATCAATATTTATTAAAAGATGCCTTAAATTTAATCTTTAAACATTTAAGACAAATTGATGAGGAATTAAGCAAGAAGGCCCCTTGGAAAATGATTGATGAAATTTCTAGAAATAATCTAGTTAATGATTTAACGGAAAAATATTATCAGTTAATTCTTCTCCTAGAGCCTTTTATGCCAGAAACTTCTGAGATTATAAAAAAACATTTTACCGACAAAGTCGTTAAAAAAATCGACATTTTATTCCCTAGATTAAATAAATAATGTATTTAGCCTACTTAGACATAATTCTTTTTATAATATTACTAGGCTTTGTTTACAATGGTTTAAACAAGGGCTTTATTAAGCTCTTAGGCCGAATTGTCGCTCTAATAATTGGCATAATTTTAACCAGCCATCTCTATATCCCAATTTATCAATTTCTAAATTTAGAGGAAGCAATTGCTAAAGTCTTGGTCTTTATCTTTACTTATATTCTTTTAAATAGCTTAATTAATTGGCTCTTTGTCCTAATTGAAGGAGTCTATAAACTGCTTAGCATCATCCCTTTCACTAAACTCATTAATAAATTAATGGGGGCTGTCTTGGGCTTAGCTGAGGGACTACTTCTGCTAAGCGTCATCATTCACCTCTGCATAAGTTTTAATTTGTTAAGCAGTCAAATAGAAGAATCTATTATCAGTCCAATTTTTCTCTGGTTTATTAAAACAATCCTAGTAATTCTGCCCACTAGCCTCCAATTTATTCAAAATGTTTATGGAGCTAATTAACATTAAACAAAAAAATAGTCTAAATACTTGTTTAAATTATTTAAAACAAGGCAAGATAGTTGTTTTACCAACTGATACTATTTATGGCTTTTCCTGCTTAGCTACTAACTTGCTAGCGATTGAAAAAATCGGGAAAATAAAGAAGAGAAAAAACACTTCTTTTATCATCCTAGTCTCAGATTATAGAATGCTGAAAAAATATAGCCATTTAGGCGACAGACAAAAGGGGCTAATAGAAAAGCATCTAAAAAAAAGAAATATATATTCCTTTGTGCTTGAAGCAAAAAACTTAAATAAGCCTTATCCTAATAAAGGTAGTTTAGCGATTAGATTGCCTAAATCTGATTTTTTAATTAAACTAATAGCAGGACTTAAAATTCCAATTATTTCAACCAGCTTAAATTTGCACAAGCAAAAATTAATTGAACTTGAAAATATTGAGTCGTTTTTTAAGAACAAGAAACTTAAACCTGATTTAGTGGTGATTGATAAGGATAGTAGAAAATCAAAGTCTTCTAAAATTATTGATATT
>CAYZMF010000014.1:0-18134 GCA_964479455.1 uncultured Gammaproteobacteria bacterium
TCTCACATTTGACTCAAACAAAAAAACTCAGCATAAACTGAGTTTCTTTGATTTTCGGCTAGTTTTACGACAAATATGTCGGTCTACAGCACAAAAAATTTGTTGGCTCGGGGACAGGGATTCGAACCCCGATACCCAGGACCAAAACCTGGTGTCCTACCATTAGACGATCCCCGAATAATAACTATATACTAATCAATAAAGTAAAATAGGTCAACACTTAATTTTTCGCATAACGCCTGACTGCCCATAAACTAGCTACTACATTAATTAGGAGAATCATTAAAAACTGTAGACCAAATATATACCAAAAATGATTAGAAAAATAACTTAAAATATTAATATTATAACCACTAAAAAATACATCTAGATATGGTTGAAGGAGGGTTAGGAAGGGGAAGAAAGCAATAATTACTACCAAAACACTAATTAGAGTATAGAGAAAGGAGGTAAAAACAAAAGGCATGTAAATGAAGAAGTTAGAGGCGCCGACTAATCTCATTATTTCAATTTCTTGTTTGTGTGTATAAACGGAGACTCTAATCGCATTATAAACAACTAAAAGACTAATTAGAATAAATAAGGCAATTATAATTAAGCCCACTTCATTTATTCTTTGAGTGATATTATCAATTCGACTAACAATCAAGGAATTATCAGTAAAATCTCTGGATTCAATTATTTTAGCATCAAGACGCTGTAGATTGCTAATTAACTGAACGCTAGTTTCTAGGCTATTGGGGGTAATGGTTAAGCTGGCAAGTAGTGGATTTCTATCTAATTCCTGAAGAGCTTTCATCACATCAGGGTTGTTAATATTCTTCTCCCGGAAATCATTTAGAGCTTTTTCCTGAGAGATATAGACGATGGACTTAACTTCTGGTAATTTAGCTATCTCAGCCCTTAAGCTCATAGCTTCTTCTTCAGCGACATTAGCTTTAAGGTATAAACTTATATCCATTTTTTCTTTAATAGCTAAAACAGCATGCTCACTAACAGTTCTCACCGCTACTAACATATTAATTGATAAAAGGGCTAGTAGTAAGATGGTAATGGTGGCCATTGAGAGCCAAACATTTCGGGAAATATCTTGGAAGCTAAATTTTATAATTCTAAATAATGATCGCATAATTATTATAATATATATTTGCCTTTTAATTTATCGCTGACTATTTGGCCTCTATCCATCGTAATCACTCGTTTATTTAAACGATTAACAATATCCTTATTATGAGTAACTAAAATGACAGTAGTGCCAAAATTATTAATCTTTAGTAATAAATCAATAATATCACCAGCATTAATCGTGTCTAAGTTGCCAGTTGGCTCATCGGCTAAGAGGATTCTTGGTTGGTGGACTAGTGCCCTAGCAATAGCCGCCCTTTGTTGTTCACCGCCAGACACTTCATGAGGATAGCGATCTTTTTTGTCTTCTAGGCCAACAATTTTTAAAACACTTTTTACCACCTTATTAATCTTAGAGTTAGGTGCTCCACAAACCTCTAAAGCAAAAGTAACATTTTCTTTTAAAGTTTTCTTAGGTAGTAATTTAAAGTCTTGAAAAACAACGCCAATCTGTCTTCTCAAATGAGGAACATCCTTTTTGCTAATCTTAGTGATGTCCCAGTCACCAATTATCACTTGCCCAGAAAGCGCTTTTTCCTCTCCAATCAAAATTCTTACCAAAGTAGTTTTACCAACTCCTGACTGACCAACAATTGAAACAAACTCACCAGCCTGAATTTCTAAATCAACATTATTTAGTATTTTATGTTTCTTAGTATATTGTTGAGAAACTCCAATTATTTTTATCATATTAATTAATTGTTTGAATTAAATAATCCCTCGCCTTTAAATGATCACTGAAACTATTTTCCCGACTACTGGAATTAAGGCTGATAATATTATAGTATTTGTCTTTAACTTTTAAACGGGTGAATAAGCAAAAGCCAGAAGCATTGATAAAGCCAGTTTTTGAACCTAATACATCCTTGTAATCCCCCTTAATCATTTGATTATTTGATTTAAGCTTAAAAAGGCGCTGAGTATTAATAGTTGAAAAAGAATAATTTTCAGTCTTAATTATTTCTCGAATAAAATCATCTTTTAAAACTTCTTTTACTATTATAGCATAATCCAAGGCAGTACTGATATTATCTTTTGACAGACCAGTTGGTTCAACAAAATTTGAATTTATTGCTCCCCAATTTCTAGCATAGATATTCATTCGATTGATAAATTCAGTTCGACTTAAACCACTAACTCTAACTAAAGTCTCTAGACTATTATTAGCCGACATCACAACAGTGGAAAATAATAAGTCTTTAATAGTTAGAGATTCTCTCTCCTGTAATTTCAAACGAGCTGACTCCCAGGGCATAACAAACTGGTGATTAAATAATTCATCTTCATTTAAATAGAAAACCTCTTTATTTAAATTAGGCTTAGTGTCTAAAAAAACTTTAATTGATAAAAGCTTAGTTAAACTAGCAATCGGCAAAATTGCTTGACTATTTTTCTCAGCAATAATATTAGAACTATCCTCGGCAGCAATGATAAAGCTCTGAGCATTAAGACTTAAACTGTCTTTCTGGGCCTTAAAAGTATAATCATCTTCACTCTCATTAATATAAATTGGCTCTAAATGAACATCAATCAATCCATCTTTTGGATTAGCAATTTCTTTAAAAGCCTGCCAATCTAAGTCAATCACTCGCTTAGGAAATATAGCTCGGTTAGGGCCATAATCATTAATTTTAACATCAACAAAACTATCATTATTTAAATTTTTTACCCGAATAACTGAGTCTTTAGGAAAGTCTGGGGAAGCGGCAAAAAAACCATTCTTAAAACGATACCAACTGGCCTCCCCGCTAATTAAGACTTTAGGGTTATAGAAAAGAGCTAAGCGGGCATAAGGTAAATGAATACTTGCTCTAAGCGTCTTATTCTTAAAATCTTCAACTGATGGTAAGGGTCGCCACATATCTAAATTATTGTCCCAAAAAAATATTTGCTTTAAAAAAGGATTATCCTCAACATATTTTATCTCTAGATTTATTAGCTGATTGTTATAAACAAAAGCACTCTTAGTTAAATCAAACTCATAAACAGCGGACAATACTTTAAAATTCCAGGGCCACCTGAAATCTGAATTAAATTTTTTAACTACTATCTCTTGCTCATCTTTAGTTATCTGATCCTCTAGGAATACATTAAACTCCTGATTAAAAAAAGACTGGCTATTGATTAAAGCTGACTCAATCTCAACATTACTAGCTTTAGCTTGACCCACTATTAGTAGGCTGAGAATAAAACTAAAAAAAATTATTTTTTTCATATTTGACTTTTAGGGCTTGTAAACTATAATTATTAAATCTAGCCGAGATAGCTCAATTGGTAGAGCAACGGTATCGTAAACCGTAGGTTGTGGGTTCAATCCCCATTCTCGGCTCAAACATCTAGAAAATATTTCAGCCATCTCTGTCGATTATTTAAATTTGATTTCTCCTCTTCTATGATATTTTCTTCTGCTAAAAATGGCTCTATAACTATCACTTCTTCATCAGCTTTTTTTAAATTTAGATTAAGCCTGGCCTGCTCTTCTAGAGATTCTTCAGATCGCAGGTACTCTATCAAGGACTGTAAGTCAAGGTTCTTTTTTTCAAACTGAGCAATTTCTGCCTTTAGTTCATCTAATTCATTGTTAATTTCTTTTTGTTTAGAAAAATTTTTAATTAAGGGTAAAATTGAAATAGTTAAAAAAAATATAAACATCAATGATAATATTTTTAAAATAACTGTCTCTTTTTTTTCCTTGCTTCTTTTCATACCATTATAATAGCATTCTTTTATTTGCTTATCAAATTTACTTTCGTTCCTTTGGGGTTACCCAAAAACCCATATATTTTCCTCTTAAAAGCCGTAATTGGGCGTCTAGGCAAGGAATTGCTCCAAAGAAAATAATAGTTAGGGGGATGAAGATCCATTCCACTAAAACTAATATTTTTTTCCATAAAGGGTATTTTTTAGGCCTTTTTGGTAATAAAAGAGCGGAAATAATCGCGGAAAATAGTAGACCGACCATGGCCATACTCATCAGCGCACTGCTTATACTAGGTAAATTTCCAGACAAGACAGTTGTTTTAAATCTTTCTCCTCCTAGTAGAAGTGGCATCCAGCCAACTGCAGCAATAATTAAGGCATTAGTTGCCCAAGAATGAAAGCCGTAAAGTTGAATAAAAATATGATAAATAAACTTCTTTTTCTCTAAATGCTTCCACTTCTTGATGGTGTTAAATATTAGATAGGGGATATTTTCTGCCCCCCAGGCCCAACGCCGTTGTTGTTTATATAAACTTATAGCTGTACGATAAAAATTTTTATCAGTCGTAATATCCATTGAAACTGGAAAGTATAAAGGCTCTACCTTATAATCTCCTTTGTAATAAAGGAGGCAGTGCCAAAAAATTCTAGAGTCCTCGCTAACCATCTTAGTTGACCAAAAGCCAATTTCAAACAAAGCTTTAAAGCTCATTGAATGTGAAGAATAAGTAACCAACATCTCTGGCCTTATCTGCATCATCATTTGCCAGAAGGTATTGGAGGCGGCGGCCACTCGTGAAAAAAATGGAGCCGACCAAATATTATTATGATAAACTGGAATTGGTTGATAACTTGAGCGATAAGGACTGCTAACGCTTAAAAACTTATAAGCCAAAACATGAAAATAACCAGGTCTAATAACGGTGTCAATGTCAAATACTGATACTAAAATCCTATTATAATCAATCTTTTCCTGATCAATAATTTTCCACTTAAGTTCTTTAATTGCCCAGGCTTGATTAGCTCCTTTGCCTTTGAGCTCTCCCTCTATATTATCAGGATGAAAAGTGATAATAAAGTGCTTAAATTTATCCTGATAATCTCGCTTTATAGTCTCAGCTATTTGATAAATTGACTGACCCGCTCTTTCCTCTAAAGCTAAGCAAATAATCATCTTTTCTTTATTATAATTATCTTTTAATATCGCCTCTAAAGCGCCTTTAATGATACTGACATCCTCATTGTAAGTTGGCAGTATAACTAACTGCCATAAATCATCATACTTCAATCCTTGTCTTGCTAAACAATTACTAGCTTGTTCCTCACTGAATTTTCCTTGAGCCAAATTTTGACACTTCTCTTGCCAATTAATTTTACTATTTTTTTTAAGTGCTCGATAAGCAGCTAGAAGATGTAAGCTTAGGTATAAAACTAGAAGCAACCAATAGACATTAAAGGCGATAATAAAAAAAGCTACCCCAACGGGCTTAAAATATGATAAAACAAGTAAAGCAATTAATGTGCCAAAAGCCAAAAAGCCTGGCAAAATTTCGAATAGACGGTAAAGAAATTTTTCTTTAGCTACTAAGTCAGTCGCTTTACCAACTTTTAAATAATCCATAGTTAATCATTAAGTAAAGCTCTTTTCTTTAATTCAAAAAAACAGCGAACAGTTGCCAAAACATCAGCTAAGGCATTATGAGCATTATCAAACTTTTCCTGAAATAAAAAGAAATGCAATTCTGCTAAGCTGGGGAATTTGTAACCACCTCTAAATCCCGGTATTTTACAAACATTAACTGTTTCTTTCATGGTACATATTTTACTTGACTGACTTAAAACATCTCTCATATCTGTTCTAAAAAATTCAGCCCCGATTATTTTCTCATCAAAGTCAATATTATGTGCGACTATGTATTTTGCTTTTAAAACATCTCGGCTAAAAATATCTAAGACTTTTTTCAAATCTTCTCCCTTCTTCTCAGCTATTTCTTGGGTAATCTTGTGGATATCGCTAGACTCTTTAGGGATAATAAAAGACTGGGGTCTAATTATATAATCATAACTATCCCATTTTACGCCATGGTTATCCAGCCAAGCCCAAGCTAATTGAACTAAGCGAGGCCAATTATCAACATCACTAACTGGTGCCTTCCAGTTTTTAGGCAAGCCAGTTGTCTCAGTGTCAAAAAATAAATACATATATTAATTAGTAAAATCTACCTCTTCGCCCTCCCTTAAACTTCCTTCTATTAAATTATCATTTTTTCTAATATCGGGCTTTCTGGCTGGCCGACCCTTAAAATCAACCGGCTCTTTCTTGTTTAAATCACTCAATGATATAGTCTTCACTTCCTGCTTTTTCAACTCTTCTTCTTTAAGTTTTTTTCTATTGTTTAATTCCTGCTCTTTTTCTTCCCTTCTCTTTTGCAAACAGCTTGGGCAATAAACTGGCCTAATGCCGTCTGGTTTGAAAGGCGTTCGTACGCTAATCTGGCAAGCACTACACTGACTAAGGAAACCTTCTTGCCGAGGGGCTTCTTCCCTCCTAAAAGATTTATCACCAGCCTGGCGCTGACTACTCTTAGCCTTTTCTTCTTCGCTAACTAAATACCAACGCAATATTTTTTCTTCTACTTCTGTCCTGTCATTTGCATATTTTTCACGAGAATATTGAATTACTTTTTCTAAATTATGAGTTTTTTCTTCCTCCTTCAAAGGGGGTAGACCCTTGGCTGAAAAGGGAGACGAAGCAACTCCATCAATCATTAATTTTAAATACATTTCATATTTAGGTAAATTTACCAGATCTTCTTCATCGAAAACTGGTGCGAACTCCTTAGCTAGTTCCTCAGCATCAGTTGCCCCAACTCTAAAATTAATTAAGGTGCCCACATTACCAAAAACAGCTGCTCTAACTGTATCATCTAATTGCTCTATATATTGATGAGCTAAAGTGAGATTCAAGCGATACTTTCTGGCTTCAGATAAAATATTAGCAAAACTTTCCGTTGAAAAATTTTGGAATTCATCAATATAAAGATAAAAATCCTTTCGTTTTTCTTCTGGAATATCAACCCGGCTCATCGCTGCTAATTGAATTTTAGTAATCATCATCGCCCCTAGCAAAGCCGAATTATCCTCTCCAATCCTTCCCTTGCTTAAATTCATAACTAATATCTTACCCTCATCCATTACCTCCCTTAAATTTATACTGGATTTAACTTGACCAACGATATTTCTCATCAAGGAGCTAGACAAAAATTGACCTACCTTATTTTGAATCGGTGAAACTGCCTCAGAGGCAAATTTATCAGCGTATTGAGCAAACTCTCTCTCCCAAAAGGCTTTAACAACCGGATCTTTAATATTAGCCACCACCTTCTTTCTGTATGGCTTATCAGATAAAACTCTAACCACGCCCAATAAGGTAGAACCAGGAAAATCTAAAATAGCTAAAATAGAATTTCTCAAAATATATTCCAACCGCGGCCCCCAAGAATCAGCCCAGAGCTTTTGAAAGACACCAATTAATCCCGAAGCAACTAAATGTCTTAAATGAGGTTCAACTTGCTCAACCACATTAAAGGCAATTGGATATTCGGTGTCTGAGGGGTTAAAGTATATAAGGTCATTAATCCTATTATTAGGAACATATTCCATTATTTTCTCTGCCAGGTCGCCATGGGGGTCAACCACCGCTACTCCTTTTCCAGCCCGCATATCAGCTACTATCATATTTTCCAAAACAGTTGACTTGCCCATTCCAGTTTTTCCAATCAAATACATATGACGGCGACGGTCATCATTTTTTATACCAAACCTTTTCGCTTGATTTCGAAAAGTGGTACTGGCAAAAATAGAAATTTCTTCATTATTCATATTTTTATAAACCGCTTATTTTCTTGTAAATTATGGCTATTTGTTCTAAAAATTCTTTTATAAACGGGGGTAGCCAAATAAAAGCCGCTACTAATACAAGGATAAGGATAAGTATTTTAAGAGCTGCCATTACTTTCTGCCAAAGCACAAAATTATCAATTCTTTCAACTGTTCTTTTGATGTCCTTATTTAATTTCAAATTTTCTTTTAACAATTCTTCAATTTTTTTTTCATTTTCCATATTTATTAATTTAAGCCCCTTGCTTGGCAATTTTCTACATATTGGCTAGCAATTTGTGCAAAATTTTTCATTTCCAAATCACTAAAGGAAGCATCATTTTTTAAGTCAGGATTAACTAAGCTGGTATTAGATATGAACTTCTGCAAATACCAAGCTCTAGCTTTTAAAATATTCTTAGCCATTAAAATAACATCTTCTGTCTGGTGGTACTTAGGCACTAATGTGGATCTAAATTCATAAGCTACATTGCCCTCAATTAGTAGTTTAACACTATTTTGGATACTTTGTAAATCAAGTTTAAGCCCTACTACCGTCTCATATTTTTCGTAAGGGGCTTTTATGTCCATTGCTACATAATCAATTATTTTTTTATTAATTAAGTTTTTAAGCATAAGGGGATTCGTGCCATTGGTATCTAATTTAACTAAAAAACCTAAGTCTTTTATTTTTTTAATAAATTCAGGTAAATCAGTCTGTAAAGTCGGCTCACCCCCACTAATAACGACAGCGTCTAATTTTTTCTGTCTAGTTTTCAAAAAAATAAAAAAATCCTCCTCTCTTAAAGAGAAGGGCTCTTTTCCATTGCCTTCTTCATCTGGGACCAATAATTTAGGACAGACAAGAAGAGGATTATAGCAAAAATGACATCTAAAATTACATCCTTGAGCAAAAACTACAGCCGCTACTTTATCAGGATAATCTAATAATGTTAGCTTTTCTAATCCGCCTATTTTCATAAAAAATGATTAAACTGACGGGAATAATTTTTATCTACTCTTTATCTTATAAGTCTTTCTATCACTGTATTCAGAAGCTTTCCCGGGATTATAGTTCTTTACTGGAGTTAACCAGCCAACTACCCGGCTATAAACAATACACTCTTGTCTTTGTGTTTTAATGGGGCTCATATATTTATTATTTAATTATTAATTATTTTTTTGTTTAGTCTTTATCTCTTCTGTTTCTTCCTGCCAGCCATTCTCCTCATCACATTTAGGGCAATATTTATGCTCACCAGATAAGTAGCCATGTTTAGGGCAGATAGAAAAGGTCGGAGTAATAGTAAAATATGGTAAATGGTAATTATTGACTATTTTTTGAACTAAAGACTTAGCGAGCTGGCCATTTTCCAGCCTTTCTCCCAAATAACCATGCAAAACCGTTCCGCCAGTATATTTTACCTGCAAATTATCTTGTAAGTCCAGGGCGCTAAAAATATCATCAGTATAGTTGACTGGTAAATTACTAGAATTAGTATAATATGGAGCTGCCCCCTCTTTAATTGCTTCATTATTAGCACAAATAATATCGCCAAACATTTCTTGATCTTTTTTTGCGAAACGATAAGTACAGCCCTCACCTGGAGTTGCCTCTAAATTATATAAATTATTAGTCTCTGTCTGATAATCCATTAAACGCTCTCGCATATAGTCAAGAATTTCGCCAGCAAAAGACTGTCCTGCCTGGCTAGTTAAATCCTTGCCCATTAAATTAACAGTCGCCTCATTCATTCCATTGATACCAATGGTATTGAAATGGTTTTGCCAATATGTTTTAAAGCGCTCTTTGATATCTGCTAAATAATACTTTGAATAAGGATAGAGCCCATCATCGGTAAATCTTTCAATTATTTTTCTTTTAATCTCTAAACTCTCTTTAGCAACATCCATAATTTTAGCCAATCTTTCTATAAAATCTTCCTTACTCTTTGCTAAATAGCCAATTCTCGCTAAATTAATAGTAACTACTCCCAAGCTCCCCGTTAAAGGATTGGCCCCAAAAAGACCACCCCCCCTTTTTCTTAATTCTCTGTTATCAAGCCTTAGGCGACAACACATCGAACGGGCATCGTCTCTATCCATGTCTGAATTAACAAAATTAGAGAAATAAGGGATGCCATATTTGGCGGTCATTTCCCAAACAGGTTTTAAGGCAGGCCTATCCCAGTCAAAGTCTTTATCAATATTATAAGTCGGAATTGGAAAACCAAAAACACGACCAGTCGCATCTCCTTCAAGCATAACTTCGGCAAAGGCCTGATTAAACATATCCATTTCTTCCTGAAATTCCTTATATTTCTCGGCCTTAATCCTCCCTCCAATAATTACATTCTCTTCGCCCACTAGTGGTGAAGGAGTTACATCTAAAGTAATGTTAGTAAATGGTGTCTGAAAGCCAACTCGAGTCGGAACATTAATATTAAACATAAACTCCTGCAAGCACTGTTTTACCTCCTTAAGGCTTAATTTATCATAGCGAATAAAAGGAGCTAGATAAGTATCAAAATTAGCAAAAGCTTGCGCCCCGGCTCCTTCTCCTTGTAGGGTATAGAAAAAATTAATAATTTGACCTAAAGCACTACGAAAATGCTTAGCTGGCTTACTCTGCACTTTCTCTGGCACCCCACTAAAACCTTTAATTAATAAATCTTTCAAGTCCCAGCCGCAGCAATATGGAGCTAGTAGTCCCAAGTCATGAATATGAAGATCACCATTAATATGAGCCTGCCTAATATTTTCTGGATAAAGCTTATTTAACCAATAACGAGCAGAAATAGCTGAGGCAATATAATTATTTAAACCCTGAACAGAAAAGCTCATATTACTATTCTCCTTTAAACGCCAATCAGCCCTCCCTAGATAATCCTCCATCAACTTTTCTTCAGAGCTAGCCTTATTTAACTCTCTTAACTGCCGCCGTTGTTCCCGGTAAATAATATAAGATTTAGCCGCTTTCACTAGATTGTTTTCAATTAAAACCTCTTCAACTATATCTTGAATTTCTTCAACTGCCGGGATGCTATTTTGATGAAACTTTTTATTTAGCCTTTTAACCACCTCTTGGCTTATTTTTTCTGCTAAACTACGGTCATCTACCTCAACTGCTAACATCGCCTTATAAATTGCTTCACTTATTTTCTCTGGCTTAAAGTTAACAATATCAGAAGATCTTTTTTTAATTTGTAAAATACTGCTAGCCATGTTTTTTTTATTTAGTTTTTTTCTTAATTAATTTATTTAACTCCTTTCTAAACTCATTGGCATCCTTAAACGACTCATAGACTGAAGCATAGCGAATATAAGCAACTTGATCTAACTTCTTTAATTGCTTCATAACAATTAAACCAACCTGCTTAGCAGTAATCTCATTTTGCCTTAATTTTTGTAAATCCCTCTCAATACAGTGAACTGTTTTTTTAAATTTTTCCTTAGTAATCGGTCTCTTTTCTAGGGCCTTCTTTAGACCTAAGAGCAGTTTATCACGGCTATAAGATTCACGGTGTCCATCTCTTTTTACTATCATTAAATCCAATAATTCTACTTCTTCATAAGTAGAGAACCTAAAACTACATTTTAGACACTCTCTTCTTCTTCTAATCGAAAGACCATCAGCCGCTACCCGAGAATCAACTACTTTTGTGTCTAGATAATAGCAAATTGGGCATTTCATATTTTCTATATTTTGTGGCCTTATTAATATATAGACCACTAAATATTGTATTCAATTACAATTTTAGCAAATTAAAAACCGAAGGTCAATTCGGCTAATTTTACAAAAAATATTAATCTTAGAGATACTTATCCACAGTTATGGACAATTCCAAAAAATTTGGTCTTTTCCTGACTTCGCTGTTTTTTAAAAAGTCCAAAATTGAGTATAAATATTGACTGAAATAAAAAAAATGCTCTTTACAACAGGGCGTTCCATTGCTAAGATTTACACCATATTTCTACAACATTATATATATGTAATTATATATTAGTATTTGTTAATAAACTTATTGAGAGATATGCGCGAAATAAGATATTTCAGTCTCGTTTTTACTATAAAAATACTATATATTGACTAAAATTACATCATCTTTTTCCGAATGAAAGCAGGAACACTTAAATCGTCGTCTTCATCATTATTGACTTTATCTTCTTTTTTTTCTTCTTCTTTTTTTTCAACTGATTTTAAGGGGGCACTTTTAACAAAACTGGGTTTAGCCTTGCTTTCCCCCCAAAGATTATCATCCAGACTATTCTTTTCGCTCTCTAAAACTGCGTTAGGGGTATATTTATTTGTATTAGTTTCTGACTTTTGACTGCTTTTACCATTAAATCCAGTGGCTACAACTGTAATTTTAATTTGATCCTTTAAGCTTTCATCAATGACCGCCCCAAAAATTATTTTAGCATCCTCATCGGCAGCGGCTGTAATTACCTTAGCGGCTTCACTAACCTCACTCATACTTAAATCTGGACCACCAGTGACTGTGAAAACTATACCTCGTGCCCCATCAATAGACATATCTAATAAATTAGAATTAATAGCTGCTTTAGCGGCCTCAACTGCCTTGTTTTCACCATTAGCTTGACCAATTCCCATTAAGGCCGAGCCAGCACTAGACATCACTGCTTTAACATCGGCAAAGTCAGCATTAATAATACCGGGGACGGTAATAATCTCAGCAATTCCTTGAACGCCTTGTCTTAAAACATCATCGGCGACAATAAAAGCTTCAAGTAAGGTGGTTCTTTTGTCAATAACTTGCAGTAATTTATCGTTTGAAATAGTAATAATTGTATCCACTTGGTCCGCTAGATCGGCATAAGCTCTTTCAGCTATATTTTTTCTTTGACCACCTTCAAAAATGAAAGGCTTAGTTACAACTGCAACAGTTAGAGCTCCAAGCTCCTTAGCAATTTGAGCAACGACTGGCGAAGCGCCGGAACCGGTTCCTCCACCTAGTCCGCAAGTAACAAAAACCATGTCACAGCCTTCAAGCGCCTTTTTAATCTCTTCTTTAGATTCCTCAGCCGCACTTTTGCCAACCTCGGGATTCATGCCAGCCCCTAGACCCTTGGTCACCTCTTTGCCTATGTGAATTTTTTCGCTTGCCTTGCTATAGTGTAGGGCTTGAATATCAGTATTAATTGCTACAAATTCCACTCCCTTAATTCCACTTTCTGCCATACGATTAACCGCACTACCGCCGCCACCGCCAACGCCTACTACCTTAATTCGAGCAAATGTTTCTATATCTGGTTTTATTTCTGCCATAAGTTTAAATATTAATTTTATTTAGGTATAATTTTATTTATCGCCTTTTTTAAAAGATTAACTACATTTGCCGACTTAAATTTATTTAAAAACCTCATTTTACTGCCCTCAGAATCATCATACTGAGAAGCAAATACTAATAGGCCGAGAGCAGTTGAAAATTCTGGATTTTTAGCTTTATCAACCACTATCCTTAAATTCTTACAAACTCCTAAAGACGAGGGTAGTCTTAACTTTTGTTTAGCTAAATCAACTAGACCATTTAACTGTGAACCGGCTCCTACAAAAACTGCTCCTGCCGGCAACATCCCGGAACGATCAATTTTCTTTAACTCATTATCTACTTTTTCTAAAATTTCTTCAACTCTCGCTTCTATGATTTCAGCTACATATTTTTTGGAAATCAAGCTAATGTCATCATTTAATTCTTCTTCTTTAACTAAATGACTAACATCAACCTCATCATCTTTATTAAACAAACCAGGATTAGCGCTCCCATATTCAGTTTTAATTCGCTCAGCCAGATTAATTGGGCATCTCAACCCCAAGGCAATATCATTAGTAATATATTCTGAGCCCACTGGGATTACTGCCGTATGAATTAAATTCCTCTCTTCAAAAACAGCAATTGAAGTAGTACTTGAGCCCATATTAACCACCACTACTCCCAACTCTTTTTGTTTGAGACTTAAAACGGCTTCAGCGGCCGCAATCGGGGCTAACATTATTTCCTCAATATCCAAACCAGTCCTGAAAATTGCTTTAGTTAAATTATTTTTCTGAGTACTTAAGCAATGAACAATTAATGTCTCCACTTCTAACCTAATGCCACTCATGCCAATCGGGTTTTTTACATCAAACTGATTATCTACTCCGTATTTAATAGGAATAATATGCATTATCTCATAATTGACCGGCACTGCTAGGGCTTTAGCGGCCTCAATTGCCCTTTTAACATCATTTTCATTAATCTCACCATCACTCTTACCAACTGCTACCACTCCTTTGCTAATCTCACACTTAACATTGGGATCATTAACACTAACAAAAACCCTTTCAATTGGCACACCAACAATTCTTTCGGCTTTTTCCAGGCAGCTTGATATAGACGAGGTCGTTTCCTCTATGCTATTGACTATCCCCTTGCTAACTCCAGAGCTAGGCGAAGAAACGGCCCCAATTACTTGGACCTCATAAGAGTTTCCCCCCTCTATTATCTGCCCAACCACTAATCTAACCGAGGTAGAGCCAACATCTAAACCGGCAACAATATCTTCTTTCATATTTAATTAATTAATAAATATAAACACTACTTTCAGTATACTAGATTTTCAAGTATTTAACAATATTCTAGCAATAATTAGAAAAAGTATCAAATTAATATTTTTGAAATCTCTGTCCAAAGATAGTCCGAATAAAACAAGGAGATTATTGTCCCCAAAGCTAAAAAAACTCCCAATGGTAATTGCGATTGCCATTTTTTCTTTTTTAAAATTACTAAAATAATTCCAACTAAAGAACCTAAAAAAGAGCTAATTAGAATAAGGAGTAATATATCTATCCAAGTTGACAGGACTAAGCCTAAACTGGCCACCAACCAAATATCACCCTCTCCTATTCCTTTTTTTGCGGTTATAAGATATAGGCTCAAAAAAAAGGTCAATAAAACTAATGAAAAAAACAATGGTTGCCACCAAACAATTCCCGAGAGTAGATTAGATAAATAAAGGAGGGGGCTAATAATTAATAATAAATTTATAGGAATAAGGTAATATTTTAAGTCGAAAACAAAAACTGTGACTAATAAAAAAATCGATAAACATAATTTAATTAATAGAAAAACATTATCTCCACTAAATTGCCAAGCCATGATAAAAAGAACGGTCATTGCCAGTTCAACAAAAAAATACTGCCAACTAATCTTTCTTTGACAATAGCGACAATTAGCCCCTAAGAGAAGAAAGGATAAAAGGGGAATATTATCATACCAAGCTAACTGATGCTTACAGGCAGGACAAATTGAGCGCCCCCAAAGTGATTTATTAACATAAAGACGCCAAATTAAACAATTAGCAAATGACCCTAAAATGAGACCTAGTATTATGATAAAAAATAAACTCATCTATTTATAATTATATTTGCTTAAATATTTTGACCAACTTTGTTCATTAGGCCAATATTTCTGAGCCCATAAAAGTTCTTTAACAGCTAGATCAGCTTGATTATTTAGCTCTAATGTTTTAACCAAGTTAAGCCAAACAGCCTGTGAATGAGGGTAATAGTAAAAAGAAAGTCGGTAATTATCAATTGCTAAATCATATTTGCTTTGAGCAAAATAGCTTTGAGCTAAACTATAATACAACCAGTGTTGATAAAACTTTAAATAATTGACGAAGCGTAAGCTGGCCCCCTCTTGATAGTCCTTAGGAAGCAAGTTTAGGGCTCGTAAATAGGCTTGGCTAGCTAACTCAAACTCTCCTTTTCTTAAATGACAATCGGCTTTAGTTTGATAAATTAAAGGGCGCTTAGAATTTTCAGTTTTTACTTTTTCAAATATAACATTACTTTCCTCTCTAGCTAAAAAACAAGCTAATTTAAACCACAAATGATAATCATTACTATTTAAATTATTGTAATAATCACTTATCCCCTCTAAGAGCAAAGGTCTTAATCTTTCTGGATAGCTTAAATACTTATCAACTAAATTGCTATAGGTATAAGCTCTGTAATAATTTCTAGCGGAAATGCTTTTAGTTCTATCGATTGCCTTAAAGCAAATGTCTAGCTTATTACTTTTCTTGCATAAGTAAAATAAACGATCAGCTGATAATTTGCTGGCACTATAATTATAACAAAAGAAAACTAACATTAACAGGCATAAACTAATTGGATAAACTAAAATTTTCCTCATTTCAAGTTTCCTAAAATTTAATTCACCAACCAGACTATAGCGAAATAAAAGGGCTAGAAACATCCAGAAATAAAGATGGCTAGTAATGGAGGCAAAGTTAAATAAAAGAAAGACAAAATAAGACAGTAAACCTAAGACTAAGATTAATTCTTTATCTCCAATTTTTTTCTTAATGAGGACGAAATATCTAAATAAAAAATAAGATAATATGATTAAAATTAAAAAACCCAGGAATCCGTAATTTAATAAAAGCTGTAATACAATATTATGAGCCCGGTCGGGATAATCATTGACCTGTAGATAAAGAGCCCAATCAGCTCGGTAGCCTTTTATTAAAGCCTTGTCGGTATGCTCCAAGCCATAAGCAAATAAAGGCCTATCTATTAAGCTGCTAATACTTGTCTGATAAAATGATATACGCAAAAAAGAACTGCCAGAATTTAAAAAATTAGTAAAACGACTATTCAGCAAGAAGCTTAAAACTATAAGCAAGGAAAGAGAATAAATTAATAGTTTTTTAAGACTTAGTTTTTCTTTTAATTTAAAAAATAGATAAACTAAAAGGGCAAGTATAAAGCCCAGCCAGGCACTTTTTGAGCCACTTAAATATAAAGCAAAAATCTGAAAATAAATAGCGACAATCGTTAAATACTTCCTTCTATTGCTATTTAAAATTATAAAACTGCTCGTCAAAGAAAATAACAAAAAGGCCCCTAAATTATTTGGCTGACCTAAACTAGAGATTATCCTTTCCCCTAGTAAGCCTTCCTGCCAAACATAAGGATCTAGGCCAAAATATTGTAATATTCCAATAATTGCCACTAAAAAACCAGAGACAGTAATTACTGAAAAAATATTATCAATCTTCTTATTGTCTTTGTTAATTAAAAAATTATATAAGACTAAGAGAAAAAAAACAAAACTGGAGAAATAAAAAAGTAAGCCCTGTTGTCGTTGATAGGAACCAAAAATGCTAAGTTTCACATTCTCAGCTACAAAAAAAGAACTAAATAATAGATAAATAAGAAAAACTAAAAGAGAGACAAATAGAGCTAACAAGTTTTTTTTATAAATCAAATTTTTTAAACTAATTAGCTGCCAGCCAAAATAAAAACTTTTAATTAAAGTTAAGCTAAGTAATAGACCTAAAGAAAAATAAAAAAAAGAGGACTTAACTAACTCAAAAACATTATTAATTGGAACAAAGAAAGAGAAAACTAAGGGCAAAAACCCAATTATTATATAAATCAAAACAAGCGGGGCTTGTTTAATAAAATTCTTTAACATGCTCTAATTATAACACAAAAAGAGCCTAAAGAAAGATTCTATTTACTCCTTTTATGAAACATCGACAAAAGAGGGCTACCCAAAAAGATAGAACTATAGGCACCACTGAAAATTCCGACAATTAGAGCTAAAACAAAGTCCTTAATTGTCTCGCCACCTAAAAAGAAAATAGCAACTAAAGCTAGTAAAGTGGTTAAAGTAGTATTCATAGATCGAGCTAAGGTTTGGTTAACGCTATCTTCAATTGTTCCCTCAAAGCTAGTTTCTGATTTCGGCAAGTTCTCTCTAACCCGATCAAAAACAACAATTGTATCATTAACACTATAACCTAAGACCATAAGTAGGGCGACGATAAAGGAAGTATTAACTTCAGTGCCATAAAAATGCCCAAGTAGAGCAAAGATGCCTAGGGTAATTAATAAGTCGTGAAATAGGGCAATAATGGCGGCTAGGCCATATTTCCAAGAAGCAACTGGCTTAGAAACCTTAGAAAAGGCAATTGAAATATAAATAACAATAATTATAAGGACAAAGCTAAATAGCCAAAAGGATTTGCTCCTTAACTCTTGGCCGACCGAAGGCCCAATTAATTCATATCTAATTTCTTCCATTTCTCCTAATTCTGGACTTAAAGTTCTAAGAGCAGTAATTAATTCTGGATGATAATTTTTATCTGTTCCAGTGAAACGAATTATAATCGAGTTGTTAGTTGGTTGAATGGTTAAACTACCAAGATTTATATCACTCAATACTTCACTTACTTCAGCCACTGTCGCCTGCCTGTCCTTAAAGGAAACCTCCATTATGCTACCGCCAACAAAGTCTAAACCGAACTTTAAACCTAAAGTGGAAAGTAGGACAATAGAACTTAAAACAAAAATTGCTGATAGGCTTAGCCAAAACCTTCGATATTTAATTACATTTAATTTAATCATATTATTC